>NZ_CAFI01000014.1 GCF_000239775.1 Bradyrhizobium sp. ORS 375 | reverse complement strand
CCGCGCCCGCATCGCGCGCTCGTCCTGCAGGCGCTTCAACAGATCGGCGGGAATGGCGGCCTGCGCTGCGTCGAGCACGCGATCCTCGAGCGGACCATCGTTGCTGCGATCGTCCTCCGCGCTGTCGGCCTGATCGTTCTGCGGCTCCGGCGCCTCGTTGCTCTCAGCGTCGTCCTCGGTCGCCGGCAGCCGGGTGGCGCGCGGCGCCAGCACCAGCCGCGCGGCGCAGGCAATGTGCGGCTCGGCAACATCGGTCTCACCGTCGAGAGCCGCGGCGATGCGGGCCACAGGACAGGCCAGCAACGGCGCGCGCAGCGAGTCGATGCCGAGCACCACGGCCGTCGTCGTCAGCGCGGCGATCGCGTCCTCGGACAGACAGACCTGCGGCAGCAGCGCGCGCGCTGCTGCGATGTCCGACGATGTGAACAGGCTCTCGCCGAGATCGGCGCGCGCGACGGTGCCGAGATCGAGATGACAGGCCAAGCGATCGGCGAGTGCGGGCGATACCCGCTCGTCACCGATGCCCTCATCGAGCGCGATCAGGCCGAACCGGGCCGACGCGCGCAGCGACATCCCGTCGCGCTCGATGCTGATCACGCCTGTATCGAGCGCAGCGGTGAGATGGGCCATCGCCGATGGGGCCATGCGCTCGGCCATGACCGCGATCAGCACGCCGCCATCGGCCTCGGCGAGCAGCCCGCGCTGCATCACCGGACGTCCCGCCTGCAAGGTGGCGGCGAGATCGAGCCCGCCGAGCAGGCGATCGTCGGAGATCGCCGGCGGCAGCTTGCGTATCGTCGTAGCATCCGGCGTCAGCTCACGCAGCAGATCGAGCCATTGCTCGCGCACCGGGCCCGCGCCCGCCCGCAGCAGCACCGACGCCGCATGTGGATCGATCGCGGCGAGCGCGGCCGCGATGACAGCATCGGCCCAGATCGCGGCGCCGTCGCTCACGACGCGAACAGCTCGTTGATCGCGCGCTCGACCCTCACAGAGGAGCCGGAATCGTCGAGCGGATTGCGCCGGAGACGGTGCCGCAGCGCCATCGGCGCGACCGTCTTGAGATGGCCGTCATCGACCGCCTTGGCGCCGTCGAGCGCCGCAGCCGCCCGCGCCGCGCGCATCAGGGTGAGTTCGCCACGCAAGCCATCGGTGCCGAGCCCCATGCACAGCCGCGCCGCCCGCTCCAGCTCGCGATCGGCGACCTTGACCGAGCCGATGTGCTCGCGCGCCGCGAGGATGCGTTTGCGCTGCTTCGCCTCCTCCTTCTCCCAATGCGCGACGAAGGCGGCGGAATCCGTTTCGAACGAGTCGCGCCGCTTGATCACCTCGATCCGCGTCGGCAGGTCACCGGGCGTCTTGACCTCGACCGAGAGGCCGAACCGATCGAGCAGCTGCGGCCGCAACTCGCCCTCCTCCGGATTGCCGGTGCCGACCAGCACAAGGCGCGCGGGATGGCGGATGCTGAGGCCGTCGCGCTCGACCACGTTCTCGCCGGATGCGGCGACGTCGAGCAGGAGATCGACGAGATGATCCTCCAGCAGGTTGACCTCGTCGATGTAGAGAAAACCGCGGTTGGCGCGCGCCAGCAGCCCGGGCTCGAACGACTTCTCGCCATGCGCCAGCGCGCGTTCGAGATCCAGGGCGCCGACGACACGATCCTCGGTGGCGCCGAGCGGCAGGTCGATCACCGGGACCGGCACCTCATGCGCCTTCAACGCGGCCGGCTTCTTGCCCTTGCCGCCCGGCTTGGAGCGCGCGCGGCATTCGGCGCATTGCCCGGCGGCATCGGCCGGGTCGCATTGATAGGGACAGCCGACCACGGCGCTCATCGGTGGCAGCAGCGCGGCCAGCGCGCGCACCGCCGTGGACTTGCCGGCGCCGCGGTCGCCGAAGGCGAGCACGCCGCCGACCTTGGGATCGACGGCGGCGATCATCAGCGCCAGCTTCATCTCGTCCTGGCCGACGATGGCCGAGAACGGAAAGGCTATTCCCATGAGCGTCCCCTGCTCGCGGCGTCTCGGCCGCGTTGGCGGCATGAGACCACAATCAGGGGCCGCTCTTCAACCCGTCAACGGTTAACGGGCGAGACTCGGCAGATCGAGCCCATTGGCCTCGGCGCAGGCGATGGCGTCGTCGTAGCCGGCATCCGCATGGCGCATCACGCCGGTCGCGGGATCGTTCCACAGCACGCGCTCCAGACGCCGAGCCGCATCTGCCGTGCCGTCGGCGACGATCACCATGCCGGCATGCTGCGAATAGCCGATGCCGACGCCGCCGCCATGATGCAGCGACACCCAGGTCGCGCCGCTGGCGCAGTTGAGCAACGCATTCAGCAGCGGCCAGTCCGACACCGCGTCGGAGCCGTCCTTCATCGCCTCGGTCTCGCGGTTCGGGCTCGCCACCGAGCCGGAATCGAGATGATCGCGGCCGATCACGATCGGCGCCTTCAGCTCGCCGCGCGCAACCATGTCGTTGAAGGCGAGCCCGAGCCGATGGCGGTCGCCGAGCCCGACCCAGCAGATCCGCGCCGGCAGGCCCTGGAACTTGATGCGCTGCCTGGCCATGTCGAGCCAATTGTGAAGATGCTTGTTGTCGGGCAGCAGCTCCTTCACCTTGGCGTCAGTCTTGTAGATATCCTCAGGATCGCCCGACAGCGCCGCCCAGCGGAACGGGCCGATGCCGCGGCAGAACAGCGGACGGATATAGGCCGGCACGAAGCCGGGGAAATCGAACGCGTTGGCGAGGCCCATGTCCTTGGCCATCTGGCGGATGTTGTTGCCGTAGTCGAGCGTCGGGATGCCCATGGCATGGAAGTCCAGCATCGCCTGGACGTGGCCGACCATGGAGGTTTTGGACGCCTGTTCGACAGCCTTGGGATCGGACGCGCGCTTCGCCTCCCACTCGGCGAGCGTCCAGCCCTTCGGCAGATAGCCGTTGATCGGATCATGCGCGCTGGTCTGATCGGTGACGATGTCAGGCCGCACGCCGCGGCGGACGAGCTCGGGGAATATTTCGGCGGCGTTGCCGAGCAGGCCGACCGACACAGCCTTCCTGGTTTTGGCGGCCTCTTCCGTCAGCGCCAGCGCCTCGTCCAGCGTCGCCGCCTGGCGATCGAGATAGCCGGTGCGCAGCCGCATCTCGATGCGGCTCGGCTGGCATTCGACGGCGAGCATCGAGGCGCCGGCCATGGTCGCGGCGAGCGGCTGCGCGCCGCCCATGCCGCCGAGACCCGCGGTGAGAATCCACCTGCCGGCGAGATCGCCATTGTAGTGGCGGCGGCCGACCTCGACGAAGGTCTCGTAGGTGCCCTGCACGATGCCCTGGCTGCCGATGTAGATCCAGGAGCCGGCCGTCATCTGGCCGTACATCATCAGACCCATTTTATCGAGCGCATTGAAATGATCGAGCGTCGCCCAATGCGGCACGATGTTGGAGTTGGCGATCAGCACGCGCGGCGCGTCTCGGTGCGTGCGGAAGATGCCGACAGGCTTGCCGGACTGCACCACCAGCGTCTGATCCGCTTCGAGCTTGCGCAGAGACGCGACGATGCGATCAAAACTGTCCCAGTCGCGCGCGGCGCGGCCAATGCCGCCATAGACGATCAGCTCGCTCGGCTTCTCGGCAACGTCCGGGTCGAGATTGTTCATCAACATGCGCAACGGGGCTTCGGTGAGCCAGCTCTTGGCGCTGATGTCGCTGCCACGGGGGGCGCGGATCACCCGTTCATTGTCGAGACGTCGGTTCATGGGTCCCTCTCATCCAAGCCTAGGAAACGGATCGCGTCCGAGTGAATCGGCGGCGGCGCGGGCCAACGCCCCGGCCGCGACGAGCGCGGCGGCCTTGGCGAGATCGTTGGCCATGTAGCGGTCGTTCTCCAGCGCCGGCACATGCTTGCGCAGCGCGCCGATCACGGCGGAGAGCGCGGCGCTGGTGCCGTGCGGCACGCGCAGCTCGATGCCCTGGGCAGCGACCAGCAGCTCAATGCCGATGATGTGGGCGAGGTTGTCCGCCATGTCGTGCAGCCGCCGCGCCGCGTGCGCGGCCATCGAGACGTGGTCTTCCTGATTGGCGCTGGTCGGCGTGGAATCGATCGAGCACGGCAGCGCGCGCTGCTTGTTCTCGGCGAACAACGCCGCCGCCGTCACCTCGGCGATCATGAATCCGGAGTTCAGGCCCGGCTCCGGCGTGAGGAACGGCGGCAGGCCGAAATTGAGCGCGGGATCGACCAGCGTCGCGATGCGCCGCTCGCTGATCGCGCCGAGCTCGGACAGCGCCAGCGCGATCTGGTCGGCCGCGAACGCCACCGGCTCGGCGTGGAAATTGCCGCCGGAGATGATCTCACCGGTCTCGACCAGCACCAGCGGATTGTCGGTGACGGCATTGGCTTCAGCGACCAGCGTGCGCGCGGCCTGGCTCAGCAGATCGAGCGCGGCGCCGGCGACCTGCGGCTGGCAGCGCAGGCAATACGGATCCTGCACGCGCTCGTCGCCCTCGAGATGCGACAGCCGGATGGCGCTGCCGTCGAGCAGATCGGTGAGCACACGGCCGGCTTCGATCTGTCCGGGGTGACCGCGCAGCGCCTGGATCTCGGGCCGGAATGGCGCGGTCGAGGCCATCGCCGCGTCGACCGACAGCGCGCCTGTCACCAAGGCAGCGTTGAGCAGGCCATGCGCGCGCAACAGGCCGGCGAGCGCGTAGGCCGTCGAGAACTGCGTGCCGTTGATCAGCGCCAGTCCTTCCTTTGGCCCGAGGGTGACCGGGCTGAGACCGGCGCGCGCTAGCACTTCGCGGCCCGGCACCAGCCGGCCGTCGACGAACGCCTGGCCCTCGCCGATCATGACCGCGGTCATATGCGCGAGCGGGGCCAGATCGCCCGATGCGCCGACGGATCCCTGCTGAGGCACGAACGGCAACACGCCGTGCGCCAGCATCGCCTGCAGCTGCTCGATGATTTCACGCCGCACGCCCGAGGCGCCGCGGCCGAGCGAGATGATCTTCAGCGCCATCATCAGGCGGACGACCGGCTCGGGCGTCGCGGGTCCCACACCGCAGCAATGCGAGAGAATCAGATTGCGCTGCAGCTGCGCGGTCTGGTCGGGCGGAATGCGTTTCGAGGCGAGTTTGCCGAAGCCGGTGTTGATGCCATAGACCGGCTCGGCGCCCTGCGCCGCCTTGGCGACGATCGCCGCCGCGGCTTCGACGCGCGGCCAATACGCTGAATCAAGCGCGAGCGCTGCGCCGGAGTAGACGGTCGCGAGATCAGCGAGACTGACACGGCCCGGCTCGACAATGATCGTGCTCATTGGCCCCTCCAGACGCGCTGATGCAGCGGATTGAAGCCCATGCGATAGACCAGCTCTGCCGGACGGTCGATGTCCCAGATCGCGAGATCGCACCACTTGCCGGCATCGAGCGTGCCGGTCTCAGCTAACAAGCCCAGCGCGCGGGCGCCTTCGCGCGTGACACCGGCGATGCATTCATCCACCGTCATGCGGAACAATGTCGCCGCCATGTTCATGGTCAAAAGCAACGACGTCAGCGGCGACGAGCCGGGATTGCAGTCGGTCGCCAGCGCGAGCTTCAAGCCATGTTTGCGAAACAGCTCGACGGGCGGCTTCTGCGTCTCGCGGATGAAGTAGAACGCTCCGGGTAGCAGCACGGCGACGGTGCCGGCCTTCGCCATCGCGGCGGCGCCGGCGTCGTCGGTGTGCTCGAGATGATCGGCCGAAAGCGCGCCGAACCCGGCTGCGAGCGCCGCCCCGCCGAGGTTGGAGAGCTGGTCAGCATGCAGCTTGACCCGCAGGCCAAGGGCCTTGGCCGCCGCGAACACGCGCGAGGTCTGCGCCGCGGAGAAAGCGATGGTCTCCATGAACGCATCGACCGCATCAGCAAGACCTGATGTCGCGACCGCAGGCAGCATCTCGTTGCAGACCAGATCGATGTAGCGATCCTTGTCGCCACCGGCTTCCGGCGGCAACGCGTGGGCGCCGAGAAAGCTGGTGTGGACACTGACCGGCCGCCGACTGCCGAGCGCGCGGGCTGCGGACAATTGTCGCAGCTCGGTTGCCGCCTCCAGGCCGTAGCCGGACTTGATCTCGATGGTGGTGACGCCTTCGGCGATCAGCGCGTCCAGCCGCGCTAGAGCGCTGGAAATCAGCGCCTCTTCGCTGGCCGCACGTGTTGCTGCGACAGTGGAGACAATGCCGCCGCCGGCGCGCGCAATCTCCTCGTAGCTCGCGCCTGCCAGCCGCAGTTCGAACTCGTGGGCGCGATCGCCGCCGTACACCAGATGGGTGTGGCAATCGACCAGACCCGGCGTGATCCAGCGTCCCTCGCAATCGATGCGTTCGGGCGCGTCCGCATCGGCAGGGAATTCCGATTGCGGACCTGCGAAGGCAATGCGGCCATCGCGCGCAGCCACGACGCCCTGCTCGACCACTCCGAGGCCCGGCTGCCCCTCACGCAAGGTTGCGAGCCGCGCATTGTGCCAGATCCGGTCGAAACGCTGGGCCATGCTGCCTCCCACCTTCACGGAAGCTTGACGGGTGATATGTCTATACATAAACTCGCTTCTGCCGTCCTGTCCAGCGGGCTTGTCAATCATGGCGTCACTGCACTTCGCATCCGCGCTTCTGCCCAATGGTTGGGCCGAGGACGTGCGGGTCGTCATCAGCAATGGCGTGATCAGTTCGATCTCCGCAGGCGTGCCCCCGACATTCGACGACGAGCAGCATGAGGTCGCGATCCCCGGCATCGCCAGCCTGCACAGCCACGCGTTTCAGCGCGGCATGGCCGGGCTCGCCGAGGTCAGCGGCCACGCGACTGACACCTTCTGGACCTGGCGCGAGACGATGTACCGCTTTGCGCTGTCGATGCGCCCCGAGGATGTCGAGGCGGTCGCGACGCTGCTCTATGTCGAGATGCTCGAGCGTGGCTTCACGCGAGTCGGCGAATTCCATTATCTGCACCACGATCGCGACGGCAGGCCTTACGCCGATATTGCCGAGATGGCGGTGCGCATCGCCGGTGCGGCGCAGACATCCGGCATCGGCCTGACCCTGCTGCCGAGCTTCTACGCGCATGGCGGCTTCGGCGGCGCGGCGCCGCATGACGGCCAGCGGCGCTTCATCTGCGACGTCGATCAGTTCGGCAAGCTGCTGACGGCGTCGCGCAAGGCGATCAGTTCGCTTCCCGGCGCCAATCTCGGCATCGCGCCGCACAGCCTGCGCGCCGTCGCGCCGGATGAGCTGGGCGCGCTGCTGCCGCTCGCTGATGGTGGCCCGGTTCACATCCACGCTGCCGAGCAGGTCAAGGAGGTCGATGACTGCCTTGCCTGGTCGAGCCAGCGTCCAGTGCAATGGCTGCTCGATCATCACGACCTCAATGATCGCTGGTGCCTTATCCACGCGACGCACATGACAGCGGAGGAAACAGCGGCGCTCGCGCGGAGCGGCGCGACGGCCGGCCTCTGCCCCGTCACCGAAGCGAGCCTCGGCGACGGCATCTTCCCGGCGCGCGACTATCTGCGCGCCGGCGGACGGATCGGCATCGGCACCGACTCGAACGTGCTGGTCGGCGTGAGTGATGAGTTGCGCCAGCTCGAATACGGCCAGCGGCTGACGCATCGCGAGCGCAACGTGCTGACGTCTGGTCCGCATGCGTCGGCGGGCCGCACACTGTTCGATGCCGCTCTCGCTGGCGGCGCGCAGGCACTGGCGCAATCCAGCGCTGGGCTTCAGGTCGGCGGCCGGGCCGATGTCGTTACGCTGGATCTGTCGCATCCGTCACTCGCGGGGCGGACGCAAGATGCGCTGCTCGACGGCTGGATCTTCGCGACGTCGCACGAGGCCATCGATTGCGTCTGGGCCGGCGGCGCCAAGGTCGTCCAAGGTGGCCATCATCGGTCACGCGAGGCGGCACGGCGCGGCTTCAACACGGCCGTGCGGAGGCTGCTCGCATGAGCCTCGCGGATGACAGCGCCAAGCCGGGCGCCGGCACGCTCTACAAGACGATCCGGCAGGACATCGAGCGCCGCATCCTGACCGGCGAGTGGCCGCCCGGCCACCGCATCCCGTTCGAGCACGAGATCATGGCGCGCTACGGCTGCTCGCGCATGACCGTCAACAAGGCGCTGTCGGAGCTCGCCCAGGCCGACCTGATCGAGCGGCGCCGCCGCGCCGGCACCTTCGTGCGCCGGCCGCAGTTTCTCTCAGCCGTGCTGAAGATCCCCGACATCCGCGCGGAGATCGGCGCGCTCGGCCGCGCCTATGGCTATGAGCTGATCTCGACGGCGCGGCGCGCCGCGAATGCGGCCGATCGCGAACGTCTCGGTGTGAAAAAGCCATGCAAGGTAGCTGCGATCCGTTGCAGGCACAGCGCCGACAATGTTCCCTTCGCGCTCGAAGACCGCTTGATCGATCTCGATGCCGTTCCCGATGCCGCGAAGGCGAATTTCAAGATCGACCCGCCCGGCTCATGGCTGCTGCATCACGTGCCGTGGACCGAGGCCGAGCATGCGATCAGCGCCATCGTCGCCGACGAAGCGATTGCAGAAGGTCTCGACATCGCCGTTGGCGCACCCTGCCTCGTGATCGAGCGACATACCTGGCGCCAGGGCCAACCGCTCACGGCCGTCAGGCTGGTCTATCCCGGCGAGCAGCACCGCCTGGTGGCGCGGTTCAGGGGCAGCGAATGACAGACGCGCCATCTGAGCACGAGATTTGCAAGAGCGGCGACGAACACGCCGGACAATCCGCGGTCCTCGCGGGCCGCTCCGACACCTCGTTTCAACAGCAAAGGATGATGACGATGCGCAAACTTGGACTGCTTGCCTTGACGGCCACGCTGCTGGCTTCGACGACCGCCTTCGCCGACGACGTCAAGGTCGGCATCGGCATCTCCGGCTGGACCGGCTTCGCGCCGCTGACGCTGGCGAAGGAAGCCGGCATCTTCAAGAAGAACGGCCTCGACGTCACCATCAAGAAGATCCCGCAGAAGGACCGTCACCTCGCGATCGCCGCCGGCGACGTGCAGTGCGCGGCGACCACGGTCGAAACCTGGATTTCCTGGAACGCCAACGGCGTTGCCACCAAGCAGATCTTCCAGCTCGACAAGAGCTACGGCGCCGACGGCATGGCCGTGCGCAACGACATCGCCTCGATCAAGGACCTGAAGGGCAAGACAGTCGCGGCGTCCGCGCCGGGCACCTCGCCCTATTTCGGGCTGGCCTGGATGCTGAAGAAGAACGGGCTGACGGTGAAGGACGTCACCGTCGTCAACATGGAGCCTGGCCCGGCAGCGCAGGCTTTCGTCGCCGGCCAGAACGATGCGGCAATGACCTACGAGCCGTATCTGTCAACGGTGCGTGCTGCGCCGGACAAGGGCAAGATCATCGCAACGACGCTGGACTATCCGATGGTGATGGACACGTTCGGCTGCACGCCGAAATTCCTCACCGAGAACCCGAAGGCCGCCAAGGCGCTCGCCGACAGCTACTACGAGGCGCTCGACATGATCGCCAAGGATCAGGCCAAGGCTTATGAGATCATGGGCGCCGACGTGAAGCAGAGCGGCGAGCAGTTCGGCAACTCGGCCAAGTATCTGCGCTGGCAGGACAAGGCCGCGAGCCAGAAGTTCTTCGAGACCGAGTTCAAGACCTTCAACAAGGACGCGGCCGAGCTGCTGCTCGAAGTCGGCATCATCAAGCAGATCCCGAATGTCGAGGATCTGTACGATGCGAGCTTCATCAAGTAGGCGCGAGGCTCACTCTCGGTAGAGTCGTCATTGCGAGCGAAGCGAAGCAATCCAGGGCTAGACGTGAGACTCTGGATTGCTTCGTCGCTTCGCTCCTCGCAATGACGACGCTGATGCGTCCTGCCGAACATCAAACATCGTACTCCAAAGCTCCTGTCGCTATCAGTGGTCCGCGCTATCTCGCGAGCCGCATCGAAACGAAAGCCTCTATCCGTGATCCGTCCCCTCGACCCCGTCAGCGCCCGCTGGCGAACAGCGCTCGGCCTCGCCTTCTTCGTCCTGTTCGTTGCCGCGTGGTCGCTGGCGACGTTCGGCGGCTATGTGTCGAAGACGTTCCTTGCCGATCCACTGACCATGCTGCGCGAGGGCTGGGACCTGCTGGTCAAGTTCGGCTTCCTCTATGATATCGGCATGACGGTCTGGCGCGTGGTCGGCGGCTTCGTTCTCGCGGCTGCGATCGCCGTGCCGCTCGGCCTCCTGATGGGCGCCTACAAGCCGGTCGAAGCGTTCCTCGAGCCGTTCGTCTCGTTCGCGCGCTATCTGCCCGCCTCCGCGTTCATCCCCTTGCTGATCCTGTGGGCCGGCATCGGCGAGTTGCAGAAGCTGCTGATCATCTTCATCGGCTCGGTGTTCCAGATCATCCTGATGATCACCGTGACCGTCGGCAACACCCGACGCGATCTCGTCGAGGCCGCCTACACGCTCGGCGCCGGCGATCGCGGCATTATCGCCCGCGTGCTGCTGCCGTCGGCTGCGCCTGATATTGCCGAGGTCTTGCGGCTGGTGCTCGGCTGGGCGTGGACCTACGTCATTGTCGCCGAACTGATCGGCTCGTCCTCCGGCATCGGCCACATGATCACCGACAGCCAGGCGCTGCTCAACACCGGGCAGATCATCTTCGGCATCATCGTCATCGGCCTGATCGGGCTGATCTCCGACTTCCTGTTCAAGGCATTCAATGCCTGGCTGTTCCCGTGGAAGCTCGCATGACCACGCTCGTCATCGATCAGGTCACCCGCACCTTCCCGGCCCGCCAGGGCCACGCGCCGACGCGCGCGCTGGAGCCGGTCGAGCTCACCATCGGCAACAACGACTTCGTCACCATCCTCGGCCCGTCGGGCTGCGGCAAGTCCACCCTGCTGCGCATCGTCGCCGGGCTCGACCATCCGACCAGCGGTAAGGTGCTGCTTGACGGGCGCGAGGTCAAAGGCCCCGGCGCCGACCGCGGCATGGTGTTCCAGTCCTACACGCTGTTTCCCTGGCTCACCGTGCGCGAGAACATCGCCTTCGGCCTGCGCGAGCGCGGCGTGCCGGAGGACAAGCGCAATGCGGTCGCCGACCGCTTCATCCAGCAGATCGGCCTCAAGGGATTCGAGAATCACTGGCCCAAGCAGCTCTCCGGCGGCATGCAGCAGCGCTGCGCGATCGCGCGCGCGCTCGCCAATGATCCAAAAATCCTGCTGCTCGACGAGCCGTTCGGCGCGCTCGACAACCAGACCCGCGTGCTGATGCAGGAGATGCTGCTCGGCATCTGGGAGCGCGACCAGAAGACCGTGCTGTTCGTCACCCATGACATCGAGGAGGCGATCTTCCTTGGCAGCCGCGTGCTGGTGATGAGCGCCCGCCCCGGCCGCATCAAGGCCGACATCAAGATCGACCTGCCGCATCCCCGCTCCTACAAGATCAAGACCTCGCCGGAGTTCGTCGCGCTGAAGGAGCGGCTGGTGGAGGAGATTCGCGCGGAGGCGTTGAAGGTTGCGGCGGAGGCGTGAGTTCGCGCCGTCGGACCCGCGTTGGTCTAGCGGAACGCGCTCTCAACAGCGAAGCGCGCTGAGACATACCCCTCACCCAACCGGGCTTGCCGATCTGTCCTACATGCCCTTTCCCGCAAGGGAAGAGGGCGCAATCATGAGCACCGCGCTGCCTCAAATCATCGGCTGCACTGATGTTGCTGCAGCACGACTGCGCGATACAGTGCCCTCGCCCCTTGCGGGAGAGGGCATCGCCGGCTCCTCCGCGAACTCGATCGGGTGAGGGGTCTCTCTCCGCGCGGAAGGCTGCCCGACAACTAATTACCACGTGGCAATTGCCCCACAGTTGACCGAAAGCTCGTAACACCCCGCCGCATCCGCCTCAGCCACGGCACCAGATGAAATACGCTCATCAGCAGATACATCACGGTCATGCTGCCGAGTGGTGCCCCCGCCGGCATGGCCGAGCAGACCATGTCTGCGCGGCCATCACGCGCCATGGCGTTCAGCGCCGCCATCAGCGCGAACGTCGGCGTCGCCGCGAGGCGCAGGGCGTCGGCGAGGTCCGGCATCTTGCGCCGCTTGGACGGGAGGAACGCCATGGCTTCACTCCCTGCCCTCAGCGCGCCGCGTATTCGTCGCGGCGGCGCCACCATACGCCCTGCTCGTTGCGGCCCTTTGGCGCACGATCGAGCCACTGATACGCCCCCCAGAGTCCATCGAGGCCACGGGCGTAGCTCGAATAGGTGTGATAGACGACGCCATCCTCGACGATGAACGCACTCATGCCGGGACGATCGCGCATGAAGGTCGCGCCGTCGGTGCCGGCCGTGGCGGCGATCTCGGACACCATCGGCGGCACATCGGAGGCCCCCATCGGCGGGCTGGTGCGATAGTTGTACTCGGTGCCGCCCTGGCGCTGCTGCTCCTCGGTGATCGCGACGTTGAAGTCGAAGTTGAAGTCGCTGCTGGCCGACGACGCCCACGGAAAGCTCCAGCCCATGCGGTTCTTGTAGGCCTTCAGCTTCGCCAGCGGCGCGCGCGACACCGCCCACAGCATCACGTCGTGATTGGCGAGATGGACCTGGAAGCCGTTGAAGCCGTCGGCGATCATCGAGCAGGACGGGCAGCCGGCCTGGAAGTCGGGCCCGAACATGAAGTGATAGACGAGCAGCTGCGAGCGGCCCTTGAACAGATCGGGCAGCGTCGCGGGCCCGTCCTCCGTATCGAAGCGATAGCTCTTGTCGACGCGCACCCAGGGCAGCTCCTGGCGCTGTCGCGCCAGTTCGTCGCCACGGCGGGTGAAGTCCTTCTCGGCCTGCAGCAGATCGAGCCGCGCCTTGAGCCAGTCTTCCCGAGTTCCAGTCAGATGCATGGTCATGTCTGTCATCCCTTTTGCGTGTTGACCGCATCTGAGACTAGGATCGCCCCGGGAGGGACCGGGAGTGACAAGTGTGACGGGATTTGCATGGACTCGCTGATCTCGGCAGCGGCGCACGCGCTGGCCGCGGGTGATCCGCTCGGAGCGCTGAACCGGGTCGCGCTGCGCGACGATCCGCCGGCGCTGGCGCTGCGCGGCATCGCGATGGCCCGGCTCGGCGATGTCATCAGGGCGAAAGCGCTGCTGCGGCAGGCGGCGCGAAGCTTTGGTCCCAAGGCGGCGCTGGCGCGCGCCCGCTGTGCCGTAGCCGAAGCGGAGATCGCGCTGGCCGCGCGTGATCTGTCATGGCCGACAAAAGCGCTGGCCGAGGCGCGCGAGGTCCTGGAGCAGCACGGCGACCGCACCAATGCCGCCTATGCGCGCAGCCTCGAGATCCGACGCATGGTCCTCGTCGGACATCTCGATGATGCTGAGCGCGCACTGGCCGAGCTCGATCCCTCGCCCCTTCAGCCTGCGGCACGCACGATCTACGAGCTGATCGTCGCTGGCCTGGCGCTGCGCCGACTGCAGACCAAGGCGGCGCGGGCCGCGCTGGAGCGCGCCGCCCGCACGGCGCGGCAGGCACGTAGTCCCGAGTTGCATGCGGAGGTCGAACGCTTGACGACGACCCTGTCCGCCCCGGCCGCACGCCTGATCGAGGGAGCCGCGGACCGGCTGCTGCAGCTCGACCAGGTCGAGGCGCTGTTCCGATCGGACGCCCTGATCATCGATGCCTGCAGCCTGTCGGTCCGCCAAAGCCATCGGACCGTGCCGCTGGCGCGGCGGCCGGTGCTGTTTGCCCTGGCGCGACGACTGGCCGAGACGGCTCCCGGCGATGCCCGGCGCGCAGACCTGATCGCGCACGCATTCCGCGGCAAGCAGGCCGACGAGTCGCACCGTGCCCGCCTGCGCGTCGAGATCGGACGCGTTCGCAGACTGCTGCAAGGCCTCGCCGACGTGCATGCGACGAAAGACGGCTTTGAGCTCCGGCCATGCAGGAACCAGCACGTCGTGGTGCTGGCGCCACCGGTCGAGGACGAGAACGCGCCGGTTCTCGCCTGCCTCGCCGACGGCGAGGCGTGGTCGAGCTCGGGCCTGGCGCTGGCGCTCGGCGAAAGCCAGCGCACCGTGCAGCGTGCACTCGACGCCCTGGCCTTGACCGGCAAGGTGCAGTCGTTCGGGAGAGGCCGTGCGCAACGCTGGACCTGTCCGGTCGTGCCGGAATTCGCGACCAGCTTGTTACTCCCGGCCTGGTCATCCCTCGATTAGCCTCACAGCATCGCAACTGGATGAATGGCGAACATGGCACGCGCAGCAGCAGAGATCATTCGCGAATATGGCCCCTTCGACGACGCCGAGCGCGTCAATGGCGTCAGCTATGACGGGGAGCAGGTCTGGATCGCGACCGGCGGCAGCATCAAGGCGTTCGATCCTGCCGACGGGTCGGTGCGGAAGTCGCTGGAGGTTCCGTCTCATGCCGGCACCGCCTTCGATGGCCGCCATCTTTATCAGATCGCGGAGGATCGCATTCACAAGGTCGATCCCGACAGCGGACGTGTGCTCGCCACCATTCCCGCGCCGTCCGGCGGCGGCGATTCCGGGCTTGCCTGGGCGGAAGGCTCGCTCTGGGTCGGCGCCTACCGCGATCGCAAGATCCACCAGATCGATCCCGCGACCGGACAGATCCTGCGCAGCATCCCCTGCACGCGTTTCGTCACCGGCGTGACCTGGGTCGATGGCGAGCTCTGGCACGGCACCTGGGAGGACGACGTCAGCGACATCAGGCGGATCGATCCCGCCAACGGCGAGGTGCTCGATCAGCTCGACATGCCCGCCGGCACCGGCGTGTCCGGAATGGAGTCGGATGGCGCCGAGACGCTGTATTGCGGTGGCGGTGGCAGCGGCAAGGTGCGCGCGGTCAGGCGGCCGAAGCGGGCACGCGGGTAAGGCGCGAGAGCGAGCCGTTGCCCGCGGCTACTTCGCGATCGACGTGAACGCGGCCTTGCGGAAATTGGCGTTGGCCTCCTCGCGTGTCTGCAGCTGCTGGCCACCGCCGCTGCCGACCGGCTTGGTCGGCGTGACGACCGAGAACAGGACGAAGCCGCCGGCCTTGCGCGGGAAGATGAAGTACTCGGCAATGTCGGACTTCTCGCTGTCCTCGCAGGACGACATGCCACGGAACACGACGGCGCTGTCGACCAGCTCGCTGTTGCGCGCCGAGATGAACTTGCCCTTGCAGTCGCGAGCATCGTTTCCGATGATCGTCGCGGCAACCTCGAGCCCGTCGACATTGCGCTGTGGCGGCACGATGCGCACGAAGCCGGTGGCGTTGTCGGCCTTCCAGGCGACTCCGCCCGCGGTCAGCCACACCGGCCGCTCGCCGCCGCCGAGAATCGCCGGATGCGACAGCGCCGCCTTGAGAATAAAGTTCGAGGCGATCTGCATGGCTTCGAGCTGCAGCTCGGGCGAATCGTCCGAAGCACGCGCCGGCTGCACGCTCGCTGTCGCGGCCGGCGGAGGCGCGGCGGGCGCGGCGGCCGGACGCTGCGCCGAGGCGGCGCCGGGTTGCACCGTGAAGTTCGTCGCAGCCGCCATTCCGCCGGCATTGATCATGCGCACGCAATTGGCGAGTGACGGCAGCAGCACCGACGTGCCGTTCAGATCGAACTGAAACAGGTTGCCTTGCGCAAAGGCCGACATCGTGCGTGCGGCCCGAAAGGATTTGATGAGCGTCGAGTCGTTCGGCATCGGCACGACGACCATGTTGGCCGACCAGACCGAGCCCTCGACGTTGTACGAGTTGCGGCCGTCGAAGCTCAGCACGATGGGAAATTTCTGGCCCTGCGCGAGCGACCAGCCGGGATGGATGAAGGCGAGCGCCCAATTGTAGGTCGGCAGCGCGAGCACGCCGAAACTGATGCCGCTCTTGTAGCTTGCGGAAGCGATACAGCTCGAGAACCTGCCGGTGTTGTCGTCGGTGTAGGCGCCGCCCGACCAGCCGGCGACGGAGATCGTGCCGTAAGGTCCCTTCGCCAGCGCCGGCACCGTCAGCAACGACGCGCTCAACGCCGACAGCGTCAGCGCCGCCATCGTTGCAAGGATCGCCCGCCGTACCGCCATGTCACGCCCCCTCTTTTGCCGCATTGTTGCAATTCCCGCGGCTACGTCAAGTAGATGAAGAGGAGCATCGTCTACTCAAGGGATAGACAGCTGCGAACCGCTGGAGATGAAACCACACAAGATGTCGCGGCAGCCGTCCACAGCCCCTTCATGGAGACGTCATCGAACTCCGTTAGCGCTCACGAGGTCTCAAGCAGGGGTTCTCGTCAAATGTCCGCCACGCTGCCCGTCCTGGGCGCCGCCCTCTCCGTGAAATCGCTCCCGGCTCACACCGACTGGCTGCTGGAGCGCCAGCGTGATCTCGAGATCCAGGATTTCTTCCGCGCCGATCTGCTCGACAGCGACTGGCGCGGCACCGCCAAGGAAATCAAGTCGATGCTGTCGGGCCATACCGGCCGGCTCGGCATCCACGGCCCGTTCTGGGGCTTCACCATCGCCAGCCACGATCCCATGATCCGCCGCGCGGTCACCAAACGGCTGCTGCAGGGCCTGGAGGTCGCGGAGTTTCTCGGCGCCACGCAGATGGTGATCCACTCGCCCTATACGACCTGGGACTACAACAACATCGACATGCTGCCCGACAATCGCGAGGCGCTGATCGAGCGCGTGCGCGCGACGCTGTCCGATGTCATCGCCTCCGCCGAGCAGGCCAATTGCGAGCTCGTGATCGAGAACATCGAGGACAAGAACCCGCTGGATCGCGTCGGCCTTGCCACGGCGCTGGGCAGCAGCAAGGTGCGCGTCTCGCTCGATACCGGCCACGCCAACTACGCGCATCATTCCACCGGCGCGCCGCCGGTCGACTATTACGTCGACGCCGCCGGCGACATGCTGACGCATGTCCATCTGCAGGACACCGACGGCTATGCCGATCGCCACTGGGCGCCCGGCGAAGGCAACATCCGCTGGATCGCCGTGTTCCGCGCGCTGGCCAAGCTCAATTCCAATCCGCGCCTGATCCTCGAGTTGCGCAACCACGACCACGTCAAGGCCGGGGCGGCGCATCTCGCCTCGCTCGGCCTTGCTCAATAAGCAACGATCTTTCCTGACGACCTCGCACCCAGAGAGATTGCCATGACCAAGCTCACTCGCCGCGGCCTGCTCGGCGCCGGCGCCGCGATCGGCGGCAGCTTCATCCTGCCGCGCGTCGGACTCGCGCAAGCCGACAACCGTCCCTCCGTCACCATCGCCGTGCAGAAGGTGACGAACTCGAACGTGCTCGACGTGCTGCGCGAGCAGTCCAATGTCGGCGAGCGCGTGTTCTACTCGTCGCTGTGGGAAAGCCTGATCTCGAAGAACTTCCGCGGCAATCTCGAGGCCGTCCCGGGCCTCGCCACCGAGTGGAAGCGCATCGACGACCAGACCGTCGAATTGAAGCTGCGCCAGGGCGTCAAGTTCCACAATGGCGACGAGATGACGTCGGAGGACGTCGTGTTCTCGTTCAGCCGCGAGCGCATGTTCGGCGACAGCGAGGCCAAGAGCCGCAGCACCATCAAGGCGTTCGAAAAGATTCCGACGCCGCGCCCCGGCAAGGAGCTGCCGCCGGACGTGATCGGCGTCGCCCGGCGCATCTGGCCGGATCTCGTGCGCGTCGAGGCGATCGACAAATACACCGTGCGCTTCGTCAATGCGACGCCGGACGTCACCATCGAAGGGCGCCTGATGCGCTACGGCTCCGACATCATGAGCCGGCGCGGCTGGGAGGAGGCGGCGAGCTATCTCGACTGGGCGCGCAAGCCGATCACGACCGGCCCCTACAAGATCGTCGAGTTCAAGCCCGACGTGTCGCTGACGCTCGAAGCGCATGACGAATATTGGGGCGGCCGTCCGCCGCTGAAGCGCATCCGCTTCGTCGAGGTGCCGGAGGTGGCCAGCCGTATCAACGGTCTGTTGTCCGGCGAATATCAGTTCGCCTGCGACATCCCGCCCGACCAGATCACCGGAATCGAGAAGAACGCGGCGTTCGAGGTGCAGGGCGGCACCATCCTCAATCACCGCCTCACCGTGTTCGACAAGAACCATCCGCAGCTCGCCAATCCCCTGGTGCGCCGCGCCTTCACCCATGCGATCGACCGCCAGGCGATCGTCGACAGCCTGTGGGCCGGCCGCACCCGCGTGCCGAAGGGCCTGCAGTGGGAGTTCTATGGCGACATGTTCATCGCCGACTGGAGCGTTCCCGCCTACGATCCGAAGCTGGCGCAGGATCTCTTGAAGCAGGCCGGCTACAAGGGCGATCCGATTCCCTATCGCCTGCTCAACAACTACTACACCAACCAGGTCGCGACCGCGCAGGTGCTGGTCGAGATGTGGCAGGCGGTCGGCCTCAACGTGCAGATCGAGACCAAGGAGAACTGGTCGCAGATCATGGAGCGTGCCCCGACCCGCGCGGTGCGCGACTGGTCCAACTCGGCTGCCTTCAACGATCCGGTCTCCTCGCTGGTCGCGCAACACGGACCGAACGGTCAGCAGCAGCAGATCGGCGAATGGACCAATGCCGAGCTGAACAAGCTGTCGGAGTTCCTGGAGACTTCGACCGACCGCGACGCCCGCAAGAAGGCGTTCCGCCGCATGCTGGAGATCGCAGAGCGCGAGGACCCGGCCTATACGGTGCTGCACCAGAACGCGACCTTCACCGCCAAGCCGAAGTCGATCAAGTGGAAGGCCTCGCCGGCTTTCGCGATGGACTTCCGCAGCGGCAACTACGGAGCGTAAGGCCGTGGCGCCGCTGGTCAGCATCTCCGGCCTCAGGGTCGCCTTCGACGGCACACATGTGCTGCATGGCATCGATCTCGACATCGACAAGGGCGAGGCCTTGGGCCTCGTCGGCGAGTCCGGATCCGGCAAGTCGGTGACCTGGCTCGCGGCGCTCGGCCTGTTGCCTGCGAAGGCGAAGGTTTCCGGCTCAGCCAAACTTGAAGGGCACGAGTTGATCGCCGCCGATGGCAAATTGCTCGACCAGGTGCGTGGCCGGCGCATCGCGATGATCTTCCAGGATCCCGCCAGCGCGCTCAATCCGGTGCTCACGATCCGGCGCCAGCTGTGCGAAAGCCTCGCGCTGCATCGTGGCCTGCGTGGCGAAGCCGCGCGAACCGAGGCGCTCCGGCTGCTCGATCTCGTCGGCATTCCCGATGCCACCAGGCGGCTGTCGGCCTACCCGCACGAATTCTCCGGCGGCCAGGTCCAGCGCATCATGATTGCGATGGCGCTCGCGGGCCAGCCTGATCTCCTGATCGCCGATGAGCCGACCACCGCGCTCGACGCCACCATCCAGGCGCAGATCCTCGATCTGCTGTCGGCCGTGCGACGCGAGTTCAACATGGCGATGGTGCTGATCAGCCACGACCTCGGCGTCGTGGCCGAGAACTGCGACCGTGTCTGTGTGATGTATGCCGGCCGCATCATCGAGCGCGCGCCCGCGACGCGCCTGTTCGACGATCCTTGGCACCCCTATGCGCAAGGCCTGATCGGCGCGCTGCCGCCGCTCGACGGCGCACGCCGGCGGCTGCGGGCCATTCCGGGCACCGTTCCCGATCCGCGCGCGCTGCCGCGCGGCTGCGCCTTTGCGCCGCGCTGCACGTTCGCCGGTGATCACTGCCATGCCGGCGTGCCGCCGCTCGCGCCGTTGGACCAGGACCGCGCGGTCGCCTGCCTGCAACCGCAGCGGCTGCCGGTGGAGCTCGCCGCCGAATGACCACGCCGCTCGTCGAGGTCACGGCAATCTCGCGCACCTACCGGATGCGGTCCGGCCTGTTCGGGCGCCCCGCCGCTGTCCACGCCGTCGACGGCCTGAGCTTCTCCATTGCCAAAGGTGAGACGCTCGGCATCGTCGGCGAGTCCGGCTCCGGAAAATCGACGACTGGGCGCATGGTGCTTGGGCTGGAGCCGCCGGACGCGGGCACGGTCCGCTTCGACGGCGCGCCGATCGCTGCACCAGGTTCAGCGGCGTGGCGCGCCCAGCGCGCGCGCATGCAGATGATCTTCCAGGATCCCCTCGGCGCGCTCGATCGCCGTCTCTCAGTTGCCGAGCAGATCCGCGAACCGCTCGACATCCATAACATCGGCACCGCGGCCGAGCGCGAGGCGCGCGTGCACGAGCTGCTGCACGCGGTCGACCTCAACGACAGCCATGGCGCACGCTATCCCGGCGCGCTGTCCGGCGGCCAGCGTCAGCGCATCGTGCTGGCGCGCGCGCTGGCGACCAGGCCCGACTTCCTCGTCTGCGACGAGCCGGTCAGCGCGCTCGACGTCTCGATCCAGGCGCAGGTGGTCAACCTGCTGATCGATCTGCAGGCGCGGCTCGGCCTGACCATGCTGTTCATCAGCCATGATCTGCGCGTGATCAGGCAGATCAGCAGCAAGGTCGCGGTGATGTATCTCGGCCGCATCGTGGAGTCCGGCGACGCCGACGATCTGTTCGCACGGCCGCAGCATCCCTACACACAGGCGCTCGTGTCAGCCTCGCCGGCCCCGGGGCGTCGCAGCACCGGCCGTATCGTGCTCACCGGCGATCCCCCCAATCCCGCCGCGCGTCCCTCCGGCTGCGCGTTCCATCCGCGCTGCCGCCATGCGATGGCGCGCTGTGCCGTCGAGGTGCCAGCGCTCACCCCGCTGGATGAGACGCGACAGGTCGCCTGCCATCTCGTCGCCGGCCCGCAATCGCAGACCCAGGACGCCGCGTGATGCTGCGCTACTTCGCCATCCGCCTGTCGCGCGCGCTGCTGACCATCGCGCTCGTCGTCACCTTCGCCTTCATCGTGCTGCGGCTCTCAGGCGATCCCGCCTTGATGATCATGGGGCCGGAAGCGCCGCCGGAGGTGATCGCCGCGTTCCGCAAGGCCTGGGGCCTCGATCATCCGATCTGGGTGCAGTATCTCGACTACTTCAAGGCGATCGGCCAGGGTGAGTTGGGACGCTCGATGCGCGACGGGCGCCCGGCGATCCAGCTCGTGCTGGAGCGCATCCCGGCGACGCTTGCGCTCACCATTCCGGCGTTCCTGGTCAAGGTGCTGCTCGGCATCCCCGCCGGCATCTACGCCGCGCTGCATCGGGGATCGGCCATCGACCGCGGCGTGATGATCACGGCGGTCGCCGGCTTCACCGTGCCGAGCTTCGTGCTGGCATTGCTTCTCGTGCTGATCTTCGCCGTGCAGCTCGGCTGGCTGCCATCGGGCGGCCAGGACTCGTGGCGTCATGCCATCCTGCCGATCGTGACGCTCGGTTTCGGCGGCGCCGCCGTGCTCGCCCGCTTCACCCGCAGCGCGATGCTGGAAATTCTTGGCCAGCCCTATATCCGCACGGCATCGGCCAAGGGCGTGCCGTGGCGGCGCGTCATCACCGATCACGCGCTGCCGAATGCGGCGATCCCCACCGTAACCATCCTCGGCTTCATGGTCGGCAGCCTCATCGCCGGCGCCGTCGTGGTGGAGAGCGTGTTCTCCTGGCCGGGCGTCGGCCGGCTGCTCGTGGTCGCCGTCGCCAATCGTGACCTCGCGGTCGTGCAATGCATCCTGCTGCTCGTCGCCATCACGATGGTGACGTCGAACCTGATCGTCGATTTCCTCTACGGGCTGCTCGATCCGCGGCTGCGCAGCAAGGGAGCCGAGGCATGAGCGACATTGCGATGAAGGCCCCGGCCACCCGGCGACTGCGCTGGCCGAACATTCCCGTCTCCGTCGTCATCGCGATCGGCTGGATCGCCGCGATGCTGATCCTCGCCACCTTCGCCGATCAGATCGCGCCTTACGGCTTCACCAAGTTCGATCTGCGCAATCGGCTGTCGCTGCCGGGCAACCCCGCGCATTGGCTTGGCACCGACGAGCTCGGCCGCGACGTGCTGTCCCGGCTGATCGTCTCGATCCGCATCTCGCTCCTGATCGCGTTCGGCGCGACCGCGATCTCGGCGATCGTCGGCACCACGCTCGGCTTCCTCGCGGCGCATTTCCGCGGCCTCGTCGAGCAGTTCGTGCTGATGCTCGCCGACTTCCAGGCGAGCATGCCATTCCTGATCCTGGCGCTCGCGGTGCTCGCCTTCTTCGGCAACTCGCTGCCGCTGCTGATCGGCCTGATGGGCCTGTTCGGATGGGAACGCTACGCGCGCATAGCGCGCGGTCTCGCGATCTCGGCCAATGCGCAAGGCTACGCCGCCGCCGTGCGCCAGCTCGGCGCGACGCCACAGCGCGTCTATCTGAAGCATATCCTGCCGAACATCGCCTCGACCCTGATCGTGTCGATGACGCTGGTGTTCCCCGAGGTGATCCTGCTGGAGTCCGGCCTGTCGTTCCTCGGCCTTGGCGTGCAGCCGCCGATGACCAGCCTCGGCAACATGGTCGGCTATGGCCGCGAGTATCTCACGCGCGCCCCATGGATCATGCTGGCGCCGGCAATCACGATCGTGGTGACCACGCTCGCCGTTTCGGTGATCGGCGACTGGCTGCGCGACAAGCTGGACCCGACGCTGCAATAGCGCGGCTCAGTGCCGGGTATCCTCGCGCGCGACACCCTGCTCGCAGACGATCAGCGCATGGCCCGCCTGCTCACCGGCCAGCGCCGCCCATTTCGACGCTTCCTGCAGCCACAAATGGCGGCGCGCCGGATCGCGCTCGGCTTCCTCGCGGCAGCTGGACGCAGCCGCCAAACATGCCGATTTCCTGTCCATGTGCCATGGTCCGACAGATCAACGCCAGAGACACTAACACAGGATAACGCGCTTTGAGGTTGTGATCACATTCGCGACGCGGAGGGTTCCGCATAGCGCATCGGCAGCGAGTGATGCGCGTGGCAGGCGGCAACCGCCGCATGGCCGAACGCCACCGCGATCTGATGCAGATCGGTGACGACGTCGCCGATTCCGTAGAGCCCCTCGACGCCGCAGCGCTGCTTGGCGTCGACCTTCAGAAAGCCGTCAGACGTATGCCGCGCGCCGAGCTTGATGGCGAGCTCGGAACGAACGTCGGCTCCCATCGCCGGATAGACGATCTCGAACCGTTCGGTGCTGCCGTCCGCGAACGTGGCCGCGAGCGCGCCGTTGTCACGCCGCAGCGCTTGCAGCGCCGGCGTGACTCGGACGCCGGCTGCGTCCAGTTCCCGCCGCTTGCCGTCGTTCTGCTCGTCCCCGATGGGGATCAACGTCACGTCGGAACTATAGACGCGCATGAACAGGGCCTTGCCTGCCGCATGGCCGATAGGGCCGATGATCGCGATCTTGCGGCCGGTCGCCTCGAAGCCGTCGCAGACGGGACAGTAGCGCAGCTCGCCGTCACGCACCGCCAACGCCCAGTCGGCGAGCGGCGTTTGCTTGTCGACGATCCCCGTGGCCAGGATCACCCGTCTCGCCATGATCGGCTCGCCGTCGCGCGACGCGATGATCTCTCCGTTACCGGCTTCAAGCGCCGTCACCGCACTGCGGATCATCGGAACTCGCAGCTCCTCGACCTGCCGCTGCATCCGCGCCAGCAGCTCGCTGCCGGGCAGACCATTCGGAAATCCCGGCAGATTATGGCTTCGCGGAATCAGCGCAGCCCGCGAGGCACCGCTGTCGACGATCGCCACCCGGCGCCGGAACCGCGCCAGATAGATCGCTGCCATCAGGCCGGCCGGCCCGCCGCCGATGACCAGAACTTCGGTACGCATCGCAGTCCTCGCATGGGGATCGACGGAACCAAATGTCGAGAGGCGGAACGGTTCCTCCTGCAAATTGCGTCAACCGCCCCCTACATCGGAACACGAATGGAACCATTTGCGGCAGAGAACGTTAACTTATGTCGCTGCCGCGGCGGAAAAGCCGTGCAAACTTGGCAGCAAGGGGGATTGGTTGCGAGGGCGCGTAGATGCGATTTGTGAATTCGACTGATGAGAGCTTGATGGCGTATTACGAAAGCGTCCGCAAGCAAGTGGCCGCGGACAGCCGGATCGGGGGACCCTACCGGCTGATCGGCGAGCGGGCCAAGCAATATGCCCAGGAGCTGCAGGCCGAGATGCGGCGGCGGCAATTACGCTTCACGCCGATCGAGTGGCCGAACTGATTAGATAGAAGAGCCGAACCAAGAACCCACCGCCGCAGGTGCGGGAGAGGGCATGCAGGACAGCGCAGCAGACTCGCTTGGTTGAGGGGTATCTCTCTCCGAACGAAGCTCGCTGAGAGATACCCCTCACCCAAGCGAGCACGTGGATGGGCCGGCGCTGCCCTCTCCCGCAAGGGGAGAGGGCGCTGTATTGGGCAGCGTGGCTGCGGCGTCCTACGAAGAACGTCCGCCGCTCACTCCCAGCTCCAGCTCGAGAAATCATTCTCGAACTGCGGCACGTCCTTCCAGACGCCTTTCAGCTTCTGGTTGATCACCGTGATCCACTGCGGCTGGAACAGGAAGCCGGCGGCGGCGTCGGTGGCCAGGAGGCGCTGGGCGTCGCCGAGCAGCTTGGCGCGGTCGGCCTCGTTCGGCGTGTCGACGATCTGCTGGTAGAGCTTATTGAACGCGTCGGACTGATAGCCGAAATAATAGTTCGGCTCGGTGAACTTGACGAGATCGAACGGCTCGACATGCGAGACGATCGTCAGATCGAAGTCATGCGGGCCGTTGAACACCTGCGACAGCCACGCCGCCCATTCGAGGTTCTCGATTTTGGCGGTGATGCCGACCTTGGCGAGCTGCGCCGCGATCACCTCGCCACCCTGCCGGGCATAGGCCGGCGGCGGCAGCCGCAACGACAATGTCAGCGGGGTGGTCACGCCGGCTTCGGCCAGCAGCTTCTTCGCCTTCTCGGGATCGTAGGGATTGATGCCGGTGGTGTCGACATAGCCGAGCGCGCCCGGCACATAGAAGCTGCCGATCGGGGTGCCCAGCCCGTCGACGGCCCCCTCGATCAGCGCCTTGCGGTCGATCGCGGCGAGAATGGCGCGGCGGACGCGGACATCGTCGAGCGGCTTCTTCTTGTTGTTGATGGTGAGGATGGTCTTCGCCTTGGAGCCGCCGATCAGCACGGTGAAGCGCGGATCGGCCTTGAACTGCGCGATGGTGCGCGCCGAGGTGCCGCGTGGGAAGGCGTCGACATCGCCCGACAGCAGCGCGGCGACCTGCGCGGCCGGATCGGAGATGAAGCGGATCGTCACCTTCGACAGCTTGACGGAAGCAGCGTTGCGATAGTCGGGCCATTTGTTCAAGGTCAGCGACGAGCCCTTGGCCCAGGCGCCCAGTGTATACGGCCCGGTACCGACCGGTTGCGTCGCGTTGGTCGGCGCGCTCTTCGGCTCGACGATCGATGCGGTGGCCTGGCCGAGCAGGAACGGCAGGTTCGGCTCGGAGTATTTCAGCTTGATCTCGATCGTCTCGGCATCCGGCGCGTTGACCGCCTCCATCGCCTGGAACAGCGCCTTGTCCTTGTTGGTGCTGTTGGCGGCGCCGGCGCGCTCGAACGAGAACTTCACGGCGGCGGAATCGAACGCCTCGCCGTTCTGGAATTTCGCGCCCTTGATCAGCTTGAACGTGTAGCTCTTCAGGTCGGCCGAAGCCTGCCAGCTCGCGGCCAGCAGCGGCGACACCGAGCCATCCTCGTTGATCTTGGTCAGCGTCTCATAGACGTTGTAGAGCGTGACCTCGGCGATGGCGGCGGCCGCCGCGCTGGTCGGATCGAGCCCCGGCGGCTCCAGGGTCATGCCGACGACGACGCTGTCCTTCTTGCTCTGAGCCGAGGCCGGCACAGCCGTCGCCGCGACGAGCGCGGTCAATGCGATGATGGATAGTTTTTTCAACATG
Organism: Bradyrhizobium sp. ORS 375; assembly: GCF_000239775.1. GTDB lineage: Bacteria > Pseudomonadota > Alphaproteobacteria > Rhizobiales > Xanthobacteraceae > Bradyrhizobium. Next base: position 15,510 of record NZ_CAFI01000014.1, on the reverse strand, counting down.
TGTTCGTTTCTCCCGGACGGAACCAAAATACGCGTCAAAGCGGCTTGGAGACAAGAGGCGGATCTTCCGCAGCAGCCAGCGCCGGCAGCGCCATGACGCTTTCGGCGTGGTGGCAGGCAGCCCAATGTTGCTGCGTGAGCGCCCGCAAGGCCGGCGCGGTCTCGCGGCAGCGCGCGTCGGCCAGCGGACAGCGCGGCGCATAGGCGCATCCCTGCGACCGGAGGGATTGCGAGGCGATCGCAACGCTCTCGCGCCGCCGCCTGATAGCCCCGGCCTGCGCGCGCGGCACCGCGTCGAGCAGCGCGCGGGTATAGGGATGAGCGCACTGCCCGAACAGATCCTCGGGGCTCCCCCGCTCGACGATGCGGCCGAGATACATCACCGCGACCTCGTCGCAGAGATAGTCGACCACCGCGAGATCATGGCTGATCAGCACGTAGCTGAGACCGAACTGCTCCTGCAGGTCCTGCATCAGGTTCAGCACCTGCGCCTGCACGGAGACGTCGAGCGCCGAGACCGGCTCGTCCGCGACGATCAGCTTCGGCTGGGTGATCAGCGCGCGCGCAATCGCGATACGCTGGCGCTGGCCGCCGGAGAATTCGTGCGGATATTTGTCCATGTCGGCGTCGCGCAGTCCGACCTGCCGCAGCACGCTCGCGACACGCGTCCGCAAGGATGCGCGATCCGGACTGTCCAACGCAGTCAGCGGCTCGGCGACGATGCGCGCGATGGTCTGGCGCGGATCGAGCGAGCCATAGGGATCCTGGAACACCATCTGGAAATCGCGACGCGCGCGGCGCAGCTCGTCGGCGGGCAGATGATTGAGATCGCGCCCGGACATCAGCACGGATCCCGATGACGGCGTCTCCAGCGCCATGATCAGCCGCGCCAATGTCGACTTGCCCGAGCCGGACTCGCCGACGATGCCGAGGCTCTTGCCCGGCATCAGTTGCAGCGACACGCCGTTGAGCGCCAGCACCTGCCCCGCCGGCCGCAGCAGGCTCTCGCGCGGCAGCGTGTAGCGCTGGACGAGATCCCTGATCTCGAGCAGCGGCGTCGTGACTGACATCTCCGCCACCGTGCTCACGCGACCACTCCCACCGGATCACGCGCGAGCGCGACATCGGTCCGGATGCAGCGGACGCCGTGTCCGGCGCCGATCTCGATCAAGGGCGGCAGCGCCGTACGACAGGCGTCGATCACCAGCGCGCAGCGATCCGCGAACGGACAACCGGCCGGAAGATCGGCGAGCTCCGGCACGGTGCCGGCGATGGTCGAGAGGCGCGTCCCCTTGCGTGCGCCGAGCCGCGGTCGCGCCCGGAACAGGCCCTGGGTATAAGGATGGCCCATGCGCGAGAACACCGCGTCGGTGCTGCCGCTCTCGACCACCGTGCCGCCATACATCACGATCATGCGCTGGACGTTCTCGGCGATGACGCCGAGATCGTGCGAGATCAGGATCATCGCCATGCCCTGCTCGGCCACGAGATCGGCAATGAGATCGAGGATCTGGCGCTGGATGGTGACGTCGAGCGCGGTGGTCGGCTCGTCGGCGATCAGCACGTCGGGCTTGCAGGCGAGCGCAATGGCGATGGTGATGCGCTGGCGCTGGCCGCCGGAGAACTGATGCGGATAGGCGTCGTAGCGCCTGATGGGATCCGGCAGGCCGACGCGGTCGAGCAGCGCGATCGCCTGGCGTTTCGCGTCAGCCGCGGAGCAGCCGGTGTGCCGCAGCAGCGGCTCCGCCACCTGATGGCCGATCGTGTGCATCGGGTTGAGCGCGGTCATCGGCTCCTGAAAGATCATGCTGATGCGGTTGCCGCGCAGCTTGCAGTAATCGGCATCATCAAGTCCGGCCAGCTCGCGGCCATCGAGCTTGATGCTGCCGCTGACGACCGCGCTGTCGGGCAGCAATCCGAGCAGGCTCAACGCGCTTATCGACTTGCCGCAGCCGGACTCGCCGACGATGCCGAGCGTCTCGCCGCGCTTCAGCATGAACGAGACCTCGCGCACGGCCTGCGCCGGGCCGCGGCTGGTGTTGAGCCGGATGCCGAGGCCCGAGACCTCGAGCAGCGCCTGTCTGTCTGCGCTCATCGCTGCCTCGCCAGGCGCGGGTCGAGCAGGTCGCGCAGACCATCGCCGAGCAGATTGAGGCCGAGCACCGCGAGCGCGATCGCCGCCCCGGGATAGACCGCGAGGCTCGGCGACTGGAACAGCAGCGTCTGCGCGTCGTTCAGCATGCGTCCCCACGATGGCTGCGGCGGCTGCGTGCCCAGGCCCAGATAGGACAGCGCCGCCTCCGCCAGGATCGCCAGCGCGAACTGGATCGTCGCCTGCACGATCAGGATCGACAGGATGTTCGGCAGCACGTGCTCGATGGTGATGCGGAAGCGGCCCTTGCCGGCGGCGCGCGCCGCCAGGATGAACTCGCGCGCCCAGATCGCCCCGGCCGAGCCGCGCGTCACGCGCACGAACACCGGGATCTGGAAGATGCCGATCGCGGTGATCGAGGTCACCATGCCCGGCCCGATCACGGCCGCCAGCATGATTGCCGACAGCACCGCTGGAAAGGCAAAGGTGAAATCGCTGAAGCGCATGATCAGCTCCTCGGTCCAGCCGCGCTGCGCGGCTGCGATCAGGCCGAGGGCAACGCCGCAGGTCAGCCCGATGCCGACCGCGATGATGCCGACGAGGATGGTCGCACGCGCGCCGACCAGCAGCAGCGAGACGATGTCACGGCCGAGCACGTCGGTGCCGAGCCAATGCGCCGACGACGGCGGCCGGAGCTTCGAGGCGACGTCGATCTCATAGGCCGACCACGGCGTCCAGACCACCGACAGCAAGGCAGCGCCGAGCACGGCGAGGCAGAGCAGCGCGCCGACGACGAAGCTGCGATGGCGCAGCGCGCGGCGCCAGAACGCGTTCGGCGCCGGCGCGGGACCGGCTTGAATCGTGACGGACGCACTCACAGCTCGTGCACCTTGATGCGCGGATCGATCACGGCATAGAGCACGTCGACCACGAAGTTGACGATGATGACCATCGCCGCCAGCAGCATCACGCAATTGCGCACGACGATGAGATCGCGATTGGCGATCGACTGGAAGATCAGCCGGCCCAGGCCCGGGAGATAGAACACGTTCTCGATCACGATCGTGCCGGCCAGCAGATTGGCGAATTGCAGGCCCATCACGGTGAGCACCGGAATCATTGCGTTGCGCAGCACGTGCTTCCACAGCACCTCGCGCCTGGTCAGGCCCTTGGCGCGCGCGGTGCGGACGAAATCCTCGCGCAGCACGTCGAGCACCGCGGAGCGCGTCACCCGCGCCAGGATCGCGGCCTGCACCACCGCGAGCGCCACCGCCGGCAGCAGCAGCGAGCGCAGGCCCGGCCAGATGCCGTCCTCCCAGCCCGGGAAGCCGCCGGCCGACAGCCATTGCAGCTTTACCGCGAACAGCAGGATCAGCAGGATCGCGAACCAGAAGTTCGGCAGCGCGATGCCGATCTGCGTCAGCGACATCACGCCGACATCGCCGAGACGATTATGGTTGGCCGCCGTGTAGATGCCGGCCGCCAGCGCCAGCACGGTGGTCAGCAGCATCGCCAGGATCGCGAGCGGGATGGTCATCGTCAGCCGCTCGGCGATCAGCTCGGCTACCGGCGTGCCATAGGCGTAGCTGTTGCCGAGATGGCCCGTGAGCAGGCCGCCGAGCCATTGCACGTAGCGCAACGCCAACGGCTGATCGAGCCCGAGCTTGACGGTCAGCGCCCTGACGGCGTCCGGCGAGGCATCCGCGCCCATCAGCATCTGGGCGGCATTGCCCGGCAGGGCATCGAGCACCAGGAAAATGATCAGCGACGCGCCAACAAGGGTGGCGAGCAAGGTCAGGCATCGCCGCAGCAGAAACACGCTCATGCGCGCCGGGGCTCCAGGTTTCGGCGGCCGCACGTTCCACAGCTTTCCCCTCGGATGCAAGCCCCGTTGCCCGCATGATCCTCCCTGCCCGGCGCAGGCCGAGCAACCCCGCCGCGGCTTGATCCCGGTCAACGGGGCAGACCACCGCGACCTGCATCATGCCCCCATCGCAGCAGCGCAGGCCGATTCACCATGACCACCCCTCCGCGTTTCGTCTGGGGCGCCTCGACCTCGGCCTTCCAGACCGAAGGCGCGGCGCATGACGATGGCCGCACGGACAGCATCTGGGACGTGTTTCTTCGCGCACCGGGACGGGCGAGTCACGGCGACACCGCCGAGGTCGCCTGCGATCACTACCATCGCTATGCCGAGGACGTCGCGCTGATGCGCACGCTAGGCCTCGATGCCTACCGCTTTTCGATCGCCTGGCCGCGCGTGCTGCCGGACGGCCGCGGCGCGGCCAACGAGGCCGGCCTCGCCTTCTACGACCGCCTGATCGATGCGCTGCTGGCCGCGGAGATAGAGCCGTGGCTCTGCCTCTACCATTGGGATCTGCCGCAGGCGCTGGAGGCGCTCGGCGGCTGGCAGAATCGCGACATCGCCGGCTGGTTCGCCGACTACGCCGCACTGGTCGCGCGGCGCTATGGCGACCGCGTCAAGCGCTTCGCCACCTTCAACGAGCCCTGCGTGTTCACGCTGTTCGGCTACGGCCTCGGCTGGCATGCGCCGGGGATCGCCGACACCGCGGCCCTGCACAAGGCGATTCACCACGTCAATCTCAGCCACGGCCGCGCCGTTGACGTGTTGCGCCGGGACGTCGCGGGCGCCTCGATCGGCGCGATCCACAACCGGCAGCCCTGCATTGCCGCGTCCGACAGTCCGGACGATGCGGCGGCCGCCTTGCGGCTCGCGGCCTATTGGAACGACGCCTTCCCGGTCCCGCAAGCCTTCGCCCGCTACCCGTCTCCGCTGCAGGACGCGATGTCGCCCTACATCGCCCCCGGCGACATGGCCGACATCGCGCGGCCCGTCGACTGGTTCGGGCTGAACCACTACTCGCCGCACTACGTCAAGGCCGACGGCAACCTGATCGGCGCCGGCTTCAGCGCGCCGCCTGCCGACGTGCCGCGCAGCGCGATCGGCTGGCCCGTGGTGCCGGGCGCATTCCGCGACACGCTGCTCGATATCGACAGCCGGTTCCGGCTGCCGATCTATGTGCTGGAGAACGGCACGGCGGCCGAGGACAGCATCGATGCCTCCGGCCACATCCAGGACGACGACCGGATCCGCTATCTCAAAGCCTACGCCGCCGCCATGGAACAGGCGATCGCCGCCGGCGCCGACGTGCGCGGCTATTTCGTGTGGTCGCTGCTGGATAATTTTGAATGGGGGGCGGGCTATTCGCAGCGCTTCGGCATTGTCTATGTCGACCACGCCACCCGGCGCCGCATTCCCAAGGCGTCGGCGCGATGGTATGCGGAGATGATTGCGGCACGGCGCGCCCTGGCGCACGCCACCCTGCCGCATGGATTGACGGAAAGAGCGGCTGAGGAATGAGCGAGCGCGTCCTTCTGGGAGACATCGGCGGCACCAATGCGCGGTTCGCGCTGCTCGACGGCGGCGACATCGGCGAGGTCGCGCATCTGAAGGTCGCGGACTTCCCCACCATCACCGATGCGATCACCGACTTCCTGGCGCGCCATGCCGCCGGCGGCCCGCCATCCGCCGCCGTGCTCGACATCGCCGGACCGATCGAGCGCAACCGCGGCATGCTGACCAACTCGACCTGGATCATCGATGGCGCGGAATTGGCCACGCGGTTCAAGCTGCGCTCGGCCAAGCTGCTGAACGATTTCGAGGCCGTCGGCTGGTCGCTGCCCGCGCTGCATCCCGACGATCTGTTTGCGCTCGGCGGCGGCGCGGCGGTCGAGGGCGCGCCGATGCTGGTGATCGGTCCCGGCACCGGCTTCGGCGCCGCCTGCTATCTGCCCGCCGACGGCCGTCCCACCGTCGCCGTCACCGAGGCCGGTCATGCCACCCTGCCGGCGACGACGGCGCGCGAGGCCGAGGTGCTCGCCAAGATGCGCGAGCGCTTCGGCCATGTGTCGATCGAGCGCGCGCTCTCGGGCATGGGCATCGAGAATGTCTACCAGGCGATCGCCGCGGTCGACGGCGTCACCGTGCCGCCGCGCGATGCCGCCGCGATCACCCACGCCGCGCTCGACGGCAGTTGCGCCACCAGCCGCGCCACGCTCGACATGTTCTGCGCCTGGCTCGGGGCCGTCGCCGGCAATCTGGCACTGACCTTCTGCGCCCGCGGCGGCGTCTACATCGCCGGCGGCATTCCACCGCGCTTCCCCGACGCCTTTGCCAAATCCGACTTCCGCCGGCAGTTCGAGAGCAAGGGCCGCTACGACAGCTATCTGCGCCCGATCCCGGTGCATCTCGTCACCAAGCCTGATATCAGTTTCCTCGGCCTCAAATCCTTCTACGAGTCCGGCATCACCACCAGCGGCGCCTCCCCCGCGAACTGATCGATGAGCGACATCGTCACGATCACGCCGAACCCGGCCGTCGACGTCTCGACCACCGTCGAGAAAATCGTGCCCGTGGCAAAGCTGCGCGGCACCAGCCAGCGGCGCGATCCCGGCGGCGGCGGCATCAACGTCGCCCGCGTCATCACCCGGCTCGGCGGCGACGTGACGGCGCTGTATCCGGTCGGCGGTCCGACGGGATTGTTGCTGAAGCAGCTGATCGAAAGCGAAGGCGTGACCAGCCGGACCTGGACGACGGCCGAGGACACGCGCGAGGATTTCTTCGTCCAGGAGCGCGCGAGCGGTCAGCCCTATCGCTTCATCCTGCCGGGCCCGACGCTCAGCGAGTCAGAATGGCAGGCCGGACTGTCACTGCTGAGCGGGCTCGAGCCGTTTCCGCGCTTCGTCGTCGGCAGCGGCAGCCTGCCGCGCGGCGTGCCCGCGGACTACTACGCGCGCATGGCCGCGATCTGCAGGGCACGCGGCGCGCAATTCATCCTCGATACATCCGGACCGGCATTGGCCGCGGCCGTGGCTGGGGGCGTCGACCTGATCAAGCCGTCGCTGCACGAGATGCGCGACCTCGTGGGCGGCGAGCTGACCGATGCGACCGCATGGGAGACGGCGGCGCGCACGATGGCCGCGAGCGGCAAGGTCGGAATGGTCGCGCTGACCATGGGCCATCTCGGCGCCCTGCTAGTCACGTCGAAGCGCGTCCTGCGCGCCCAGCCGCTGACGATGGTGCCGATCAATGCCGTGGGTGCCGGCGACAGCTTCCTCGGCGCGTTGGTCGCGAAGCTCGCCGCGAACGAGCCGCTGGAGGAGGCCTTCCGCTTTGCCGTGGCCGCGGGCGCCGCTGCGCTGCTGCGCACGGGCACCGCGCTGTGCGATCCAGCCGACATCACCCGTCTGCTGGCTGACGTGCAGTTGCAGACGGCGTGACCTCCGCCGCGGCTGTACCGTTGAGCTGGTCGAGCGACAGCAGCAGACCGCCGACGCGCTCGAGCGACGACATCCACTCGGCAACGCGGCTGAAATTGTCCACCATCCAGTTGAACGAGCCCTGCACCAGCGTGAACGCCGCAGCCGCCTGGGTGAGCTCGCCGAGCGTCATCTGATCGCCCAGGAATTTCGGTGCGCACAGCACGAGGCCGATGATCGGCGCCAAAAGCGTGTTCAGATGCGACACCAGAGTGTTGCGCATCAGCTGCCAGCACAGCCGCTTCCATTGCTGGATGGTGCGGTCGAGCGCCAGCCAGATGCTGGCAATGACGCCGCGCTCCTCGTGCTTGGGCGTGACGCCTTCGCCGATGTCGCGCAGATGATGCGCCGCCGTGATCAATTCCGACTCGACCTGGTTCTTGGTCTGGATGACGCGGGTGAGCGGCGCGCCGACCCACAGCATCGCCCCCGTGACGAGCCCCGAATAGAGGACCACGCTGACCACCAGATAGCCGGGCATCCACAGCTGCAGCCCGGCCACCGCAAAGCTGATCGAGCCGCCGACCTGCCACAGCACCTGGACGAACACGACCGCCGTCAGCAGCGCGGAGATCACGCTCACCACGAAGTCGATCGGCGCATCGGTGGCGATGCGGATGTCCTCGGCAATCCGATACTCGGGAATCTTCTGGTCGCCCTGCACCGTCGCGAGCCGCGCATAGCGGTCGTTCTCGACCCAGTAGTCGATCACCTTGGCGCTCAGCCATTGCCGCCAGTTGCGCTGCATCGTCATGCGGCCCCACACCGAGACGATCGCCAGCACGACGCTCGACACACAAAGCGGGATGAGCAGGACGGCCTGCTGCCATAGCCGCGTCGGGTCACGGCTTTCCAGCGCGTCGAAGAAATCCCTGTTCCAGTAGTTGAAACGGAACTGCACATAGAGCTGGAGCACCACGAGGACGACCATGGCGGCGCAGAGCAGCCAGACCCGCCAGGCCGTCGATCCCAGCCAGAACTGCCGTGCCGTCAGCCAGAACCGCGACCATTCGCGATTGCCATCCTCGTTCTCGTCTTCGGGCGTCACGGTGGCGCGGGCGTCCTCCGGCGCATGGCAGGAACTTTCGAGCATGGACTGATCTACGTAGCTCCCGGGCCGTCGCGCTTGATCTTCCGCAAGGCACGGGCCGCGCAACGCGACAAACTCGCCGCCTGCGCTGCAATGCGGGAGACGATCGATGACGGCACCCGGCTATATCCGCTGGTTCAAGGATCTCCGCATCGAGGACGTCCCCGACGTCGGCGGCAAGACCGCCTCGCTCGGGGAGCTGTACTCGGCCTTGGCGCCGCAGGGCGTGCGCGTGCCCAACGGCTTCGCACTGACCGCCGCGAGCTACCGCGACGCACTGCGCGCCGATGGCGCCGACGACGCGTTGCGCCAGCTGCTCGCCGGGCTCGACAAGCGGCGCATCGCCGATCTCGCCAGGCGCGCGGCCAAGGCGCGCGCGATCGTGTTCGACGCGACCGATCGCGACGATCTCAGGCGCGAGGTGGCTACCGCGTACAAGCAGCTCGAGCAGGAATACGGCCGCGGCGTCGCGGTGGCCGTGCGCAGCTCGGCAACCGCCGAGGATCTGCCGAATGCAAGCTTCGCCGGCCAGCATGAGAGCTTTCTCAACATCCGCGGGCCGAAGGATCTGTTCGAGACCTGCCGGCGCTGCTTCGCCTCGCTCTACACCGATCGCGCGATCTCCTACCGCATCGACAACGGTTTTGCCCACGACAAGGTCGCGCTCTCGGTCGCCGTGATGAAGATGGTGCGCTCCGATCTCGGCGCCAGCGGCGTGATGTTCTCGCTCGACACCGAAAGCGGCTTCCGCGACGTCGCCTTCATCACCGGCGTTTACGGGCTCGGCGAGACCATCGTGCAGGGCGCGGTCGATCCCGACGAGTTCTACGTCCACAAGCCGACCTTCGCCGAGGGCTTCCGCAGCGTGCTGTCGCGCCGGCTCGGCGCCAAGGCGAGACGCATGGTCTATGCCAAGGCGGGCGCACGCGGCACCACGACGCGGACCGAGGCGACGCCGCCGGCCGACCGCGCCAAATTCTGCATCGATGATGCCGACGTGCTCGAGCTCGCGCAGGCGACCATCGCCGTCGAGCAGCACTACTCGCAGCGAGCGGGCCGGCCGACGCCGATGGACATCGAATGGGCCAAGGACGGCCGCGACGGCGCGCTCTATATCATTCAGGCTAGGCCCGAGACGGTGGCCTCGCAGCGGCGGCCGGAATCGGTCGAGACCTATGTCCTGAAGAAGGCCGGCAAGGCGCTCGCCACCGGCCGCGCCGTCGGCGAGAAGATCGCGGCCGGCAAGGTCCGCCTGATCAGATCGGCCAAGGATCTGCGCGCGTTCAGGCCCGGCGAGGTGCTGGTGGCGGCCTCGACCAGCCCCGACTGGGAGCCGGTGATGAAGACCGCGGCCGCGATCGTCACCGACCACGGCGGACGCACCTGCCATGCCGCGATCATCGCGCGCGAGCTCGGCGTGCCCGCGGTGGTCGGCACCGAGGACTTCAGCAAGCGCGCCAGGACGGGCACGAGCGTCACCGTGTGCTGCGCCGAGGGCGATGCCGGGCACGTCTATGACGGCGCACTGACCTTCGACGTCCAGCGCCTTGCGATCGACCAGCTCCAGAAGCCGCACACGCATATCATGGTCAATCTCGGCAATCCCGAGCTCGCCTTCAAGACCGCGGCTCTGCCGAACGATGGCGTCGGTCTGGCGCGCATGGAGTTCATCATCAACCAGTCGATCGGCATCCATCCGATGGCCCTGGCCGCGCCCAACAAGGTGGCAGCAGCGAAGGATCGCGCGACGATCAAGCGCCTGACCGCGCGCTACAAGAAGCCGGCCGACTTCTTCGTCGAGCGGCTGTCGGAGGGCGTTGGCACCATCGCCGCCGCCTTCCATCCGCGTCCCGTCATCGTCAGGCTGTCGGACTTCAAGACCAACGAATATGCCAGCCTGATCGGCGGCGCCGGCTTCGAGCCGAAAGAAGAGAACCCGATGCTCGGCTTTCGCGGCGCCTCGCGCTACGCGCACCCGGCCTATGCCGCCGGCTTCGCGCTGGAATGCGCCGCGCTGAAGCGGGTTCGCGACGTGATGGGACTATCCAATCTGAAGATCATGATCCCGTTCTGCCGCCGCGTCGCGGAGGCGGAAAAGGTGATCGCGGCGATGGCCGGGCACGGCCTCCTCCGCGGCGAAAACGGGCTCGAGATCTACATGATGTGCGAGATCCCGAACAACGTCATCCTGATCGACGAGTTCGCCAAGCACTTCGACGGCTTCTCGATCGGCTCCAACGACCTGACCCAGCTCACGCTCGGCGTCGACCGCGACTCCGACATCGTCGCGTTCGACTTCGACGAGCGCGATCCCGGCCTCCTCACCATGCTGAAGCTCGCGGTCGAAGGCGCGCACCGCAACCACCGCCATGTCGGCATCTGCGGCGAGGCGCCGGCGAATTATCCGGAAGTGGCCCGCTATCTCGCCGGGCTCGGCATCGATTCCATCAGCGTCAATCCCGCGAGCATCGTGCGCACGATGGAGATCGTCCGCGCCGCGGAGCAGGAGCTGGTCGCGCGGGTGCCCCAGGCGCTGGCGAGCTAGGCGTTGGACAGAACGCGTTCAATGCTCGCGCGGACCATGATCGTCCGCCGGCGCGGTGACGCCTGCGCGATCCCGGACCTCGGCAATGGCACGTTCGGCATCGGCGATCAGCTGGCGGATGGGATGCGACTGCGCGCACGGAACGGCACGCCCCTCGGCCTGGGCAAGCTCGTCGAGCCGGTGCAGGATCATCCGCCAGGCGTCCAGCGTCCGCTTGAGCTGCACGAGCTGGATCGCGACCGCCATGTCGAACGCGAGGTCCGCCTGCTCCGAGCGCGCCATCCGCGTGGCCGCCGTCGGGAATTTGATGATGTTCGCCAACGGCTCACCCATGACATTCCTGCAGCATAGCCGCCGAGCCACCGACGTGAACGGCGCTCGGCACTGCATGACCGCGTTCGCCAATGAAGCGGTCCCAGACCAGATCGCGGCGGATTGTCCCTGCGGAGCTTAAAGAACTCTGTACTTTCGTCGCCCGTGGAACTCCGGTCGAGGTCCATCGCAACGGTCAAATCCCGTAACCCTGCGGGGACGACGGCGCCCTCTCCCCGATCATCGCACCGCGCCGGTGCTGCCGGATCGTCGTGAGCGCACTGCCGACTGCCAGGCACGTAGCAGCTGATAACAGAGCATTGCGCAAAGCACGGCAAAGACGAGTTGCGACGCTTCGACATTTGCGAACGTGCAGTCGGGCGCATAACGCGGCTCGATCCACCATGCGGGATGAGATGCGGCGAGCAGCGGGGCTGCGACGACCAGCAGGGAGCGGCCCTTGCGACTGATCTCAACGAGCACGATCGCCGCCGCGACCAGCGCGCTCGCGAGCCACCAAGCCTGCGCGACAACGACCGCGCGCGCGGTCGAATTGTTGACGTCGATCAGCGAGCAGGCCGACGCGGCGCGAAGCAGCAGGCTGACATTCAGCAGCCCGGTCGCGGCAAGCGCAAGTAGCCCGCGCCTGACGACGATGATCAGCATGCCTCCTCCCGCAACCCGGGGCTATCGCATATAGAAATCAGGGTCACGACGAACATTCCTGCTCGCTGGTTTACTCCGTGATGCCAGGGGGTGTCCCGGCCATGACGATGTGGAAGGAGACGAGCGCAACACTGCGATTCCCCGGCTCCGCAAACGGCTCACCGCGCCGCCTCGAACCCTGCCAGCACGGCCGTCAGGTTCTGCCCGAGAATGTCGGAGAGATAACCGCCCTCCTGCACGAACACAGTGGGCAGGCCGAGCCGCGCGATCGCGCCGCCGATGCGCCGGAAGCCGGGCGTGGTCACGGCGAGACCCTTGAGCGGATCATGCTCCGAGGCATCGAGGCCGAGCGCGACGACGAGCGCCCCGGGAGCGAAGGCGTGGATGGTCTTCGCCGCCGTCTCGAACGCCTTGAGATAGGTGTCGTCGCCGCTCTTCAGCGGCAACGGAATGTTGAGGTTGGCGCCGAGGCCGGCGCCCGCGCCGCGCTCATGCGCGTAGCCCCAGACGAACGGGTAATAGTGCGTCGGATCGGCGTGGATCGAGATCGTCAACACGTCGGGCCGCTCGTAGAAGATGCCCTGAGTGCCGTTGCCGTGATGGACGTCGACGTCGAGGATCGCGACCCGTTCATGGCGCTGGCGCAGATGCGCCGCGGCGATGGCGGAATTGTTCATGAAGCAGAAGCCGGAGGCGATGTCGCGGTAGGCGTGGTGCCCTGGCGGCCGGCACAAGGCATAGGCGGCATCCTCGCCATCGAGCAGCAGCTGTGCCGCCGATGCGGCAACATCGGTCGCAGCACAGGCACCGGCCCATGTCCCCGGTCCGATCGGCGCCGAGGTGTCGGTCGTGTGCCAGCCCAGCCGCCCGACGATGTGGGTCGGATAGGTCGCCGCATGGCGCACCGGATGCATGTTCGGGATCATCTCCGCGCCGGCGTCGCCGAGCGCCGCCCAGGCGTCCCAGGCCTCCTCCAGGAAATTGAGATATTCCGGACTATGCACGCGCGCGCGGACAGCCTGGCCGAATGGAGTTGGCGCGACCAGCTCGTGATTGCCGGCCTTCAATCCCGCGAGCAGACGATCCGCCCGTTCGGGCTGCTCCGTGGTGCGCTTGACGACGCCGCGCACGAGATAGAATTGCGGATCATGGCTGCGGTGCAGCTCGGTGTAGACGGCCTTCACGCGATCGGGCTCCTGTTCGCTTGCGCGAACGATTGTGCATGCAGCACGGGCCGAGACAAGCACGGATGATTTGCACCCACATGGATCCGGGAGGCAACTTCCGGCCAGCGGAACCGATGGCTGCATGCGTCTTCCAGATGTCGTTGTCGTCAGCGAGGCCGCCGGCATCAAGGCGATGCCGCGCGCAGGGCACGGTGGATGTGAGGAGAGATCCGCCAGCGTTGGGCTGCTTGGAAAGACGCTGCGTGGCCCGCCGCCCGAAACTTAGGCGTGCAAGCGCAAATCGCTCTCGTCGCAGCGACGGTCCGGCGATCCCGCGCCTCTGGCGCGCCAGCATGGAGACCCGGGGCATCGATCCAAAATTCGCATCAATCGATACAGGCTTCGGTTTGGACCCGAACCCGTCATCTCCTCTAGGAGAGTCGTTGAGGAACGTACAAGAGAGGTGGAGCGCATGAGCGCAATCGTAACTACGGCAGAATTGCGCCGCTCGCGCGTGCGGCTGTTCATCGTGACCATGCTGTTCCTGGTCACCACCGTGAACTACGCCGATCGCGCCACGCTGTCGATCGCGGGCCCCGCGCTGTCCAAGGAGCTGCATCTCGATTCCGTCGCGATGGGCTACGTGTTCTCCGCCTTCGGCTGGTCCTATGTGCTCGCGCAGGTGCCGGGCGGCTGGCTGCTCGACCGTTTCGGCTCGCGCTGGGTGTATGCCTGCAGCATCGTGATCTGGTCGCTCTTCACCATGATGCAGGGCTGGATCGGCTTCTTCTCCGGCGGCGCCGCTGTTGTGGCGCTGTTCGCGCTGCGCTTCCTGGTGGGTCTCGCCGAGGCGCCGAGCTTCCCCGCCAATGCGCGCATCGTCGCCTCCTGGTTTCCGAGCAACGAGCGCGGCACGGCATCCGCCTTCTTCAACTCCGGGCAATATTTCGCCACCGTGATCTTCGCCCCGCTGATGGGCTGGATCGCGCATGAATTCGGCTGGCGCCACGTCTTCACCGTGATGGGTGCGCTCGGCATCATCATGGGCCTGGTCTGGATCAAGACCATGTACGGGCCGAAGGATCATCCTGGCGTCAACGAAGCCGAGCTCGACTACATCCGCGACGGCGGCGCGCTGGTCGACATGGAAGGCGCCAAGGAAAGTGCAAAGGACGGCAAGGCCGCCACGGCCGGTCCGACCTGGTCGCATATCGGTCAGCTGCTCTCGAACCGCATGATGCTCGGCGTCTATATCGGCCAGTACTGCATCAACACCCTGACCTACTTCTTCCTGACCTGGTTCCCGGTCTATCTCGTCAAGGAGCGCGGGCTGTCGATCCTGCAGGCGGGCTTCGTCGCCACCCTGCCGGCGCTGTGCGGCTTCATCGGCGGCGTGCTCGGCGGCTTCATCTCGGATGCCATCCTGCGCAAGACCGGCTCGCTGACACTCGCCCGCAAGATCCCGATCGTCGGCGGCATGCTGCTGTCGATGTCCATCATCGGCTGCAACTATGTCGACGGTCAGGCGCTGGTGGTCGGGTTGATGGCGCTCGCCTTCTTTGGCAAGGGCATCGGCGCGCTCGGCTGGGCGGTTGTCTCCGACACCTCGCCCAAGGAAGCCGGCGGCGTGTCCGGCGGCCTGTTCAACACCTTCGGCAACCTCTCCAGCATCACGACCCCGATCGTGATCGGCTACATCCTGTCGGCCACCGGCTCCTTCAACGGCGCGCTGGTCTTCGTCGGCATCAACGCCCTGGTCGCCGCATCAGCCTATCTCTTCATCGTTGGCCGCATCCAGCGCGTCCAGCTCCGAGCCTCCTGAGCACCACGCCCCCTTGCGTGGTCTCAACTTGAACGGCGGCCCCCCGGCCGCCGTTTTTTTGCGCGTCGTATGAGCCCGCAAAGCCGGTCGCCAAGACGGTGCGCTCCCCTCCCCTTCGGGGAGGGGAGCGCACCTTCGCTGAAGCTGTCTTCTCCGAATCAAAATTCACTTGCTATTTTTCGGAAATCATGATCATCTCCCCCGCATCCCGCCTCACTGCAGTAGGGGCGTAGCGCGCGATCGTCACGACACGCGAGGCGGGGATGCGGTGGCCGCGGGAGATCGCAGCGTCTTCTCGACGAAGGCGCGGACGAACGATCTGTCGCGGACGTGAAGTCGCAGCGTCCTGATACCCCGAAGCTGGTATCGCCCGCGCAGTGCGCGTCAGCGGATTGTCGCGGCATGGTGGCCAAAAAGCCGGCGCACCAGGGAGACTGCGTATAAGCGTGAAACCCATCGCGCAGGGAATGCCGGCGTG
>NZ_CAFI01000015.1 GCF_000239775.1 Bradyrhizobium sp. ORS 375 | reverse complement strand
CCGGGACGACACCGAGTGTCTGGTAAGGCCCTCGGCTCTCACCTGAAGGTCTCACAGCATCACGCCGTCAATGAACGGTCGCCCCCTATCCGAACCTCCGCCGCCGCCATTCGATCAGCTTGGCGCTGACCTCCTCCGGCTGCTCCTGCTGCGTCCAATGGCCGCTGTCGCGGACGAGATGCTTCTCCAGGTCCGGCACCAGCTTCTCCATGCCGTCGGCGGCCGACGGCGGCAGCACGGCGTCGTTCTCGGCCATGATCATCAGCGACGGCACCAGCACGGTCTGGTCGAGGCCTTCCGAATGCTGCCAGTTGCGGGTCATGTTGCGATACCAGTTGATGCCGCCGGTGAAGCCGGTGCGCGAGAATGTCTCGACGAACACCCGTTTCTCGGCGTCCGAGAGAATCGGCCGCCGCATGTCCTTCGATGCGTCATAGGCCGCGATCATTTGCGGGAACGCCAGGTTCAGCGATGGCGACGCCGCGATCCCCGCGGCCGGCGGCTCGGTGGGCGGCGCGTCGTGGCGCGGCAGCGGCTTGCGCATGAAGGCGTCGAAGGTCTGCTCCACCCGGCTTCCGAAGATGCGGTCGGGCTCGCGCGCGGGGTCCTGGAACTGCACGATGTACATCATGTCACCGAACCGCTTGCGCATGATCGCGATGGGATCGGCGGGCGCACGCGGCAGATGCGGCGTGTTGACGCCGACCACGCCGGCAACGCGGTCCGGGTAGCGCAGCGGCATCTGCCAGACGACGAAGCCGCCCCAGTCGTGGCCGACGAAGATCGCCTTGTCGATTTTCAGATGATCGAGCAGTCCGACGAGATCGCCGGTGAGATGCTCGAGGTCATAAGCCTCGACCGGCTCCGGCCGGTCGGTCGCGCCATAGCCGCGCTGGTCCGGCGCGATGACGCGGAGGCCGGCGTCGGCCAGCGCCTTGATCTGATGCCGCCAGGAGAACGCGATCTCGGGCCAGCCGTGGCAGAGGATCATCGGCGGCGCGTCCGTCACCGGACCGGCCTCGTAATAGCCCATGCGAATGCCGTTCGTCGTCGCGAACTGCAGCGGCGGCATCCCAGCCGGATCGCTCATGCATCCTCCCTGAAGTGGTCAGCCGGCCTTTGTCGGCCGGTCTTTGGCGACGGCAAGGAGCCTGCTCCCTGCCCCGACATGAAGGCGCCCTCGGCGCTGTGGCGGCGCCGGCACGGCGTCGGTTCCGCAGAGCGAAATCGCGATCGCCGCCCGCGGCCGTCAGGCCGACTTCTTGTCGCTCGAGCTCGAGCGGCTGCCGCCGAGGCCGGTCATGGTCAGCATCAGATCCTGGAACCGCTCGGCCAGGCGAGGATCGAAGGTGAACCAGCTCTGCATGATCGCTTCGGGCGTCAGCTTGTCGATGTTGCTCGTCATCTGATGCTGCAGCCTGTCCATGACGGCGGCCTGCATCGGGCCGAGGTCGGGAAGTCCGAAAAACTGCCGCGCCTCGAGCGGTGTGCAATCGATCTCGATGTTGACTTTCATGTCCGCTCCGCGCTGTTCAAACCATCCCCCCCGATCCAGTCGGATCCCGTGACCACGGGACGCCCATCCCCCAGCCGGTGGAGAACGCCCAGTATCACCGCGCCGCCCCCTCTCTAGCAAGCGGCGCGTTGCTGCAGGTGCGCAATTCCCGGGACATGGTCAATCTCCCGGCCCGGCGGTCCGGACCGCGCCGCCCACACGGGTGCGTGCACCGCACATCAGCGGCCCGGGTGTAACCATATCGTTTAGGCTTAAACAAAGTGCCCTTGTGTGCCGCCGCCGAACTCTGGCAACATATTCGGATGGACGTGCCGCGGGTCCGACAAGCCACAAGCTGGGGATCAGTTCATTCCGGCGCGGCATCGGACTTGCAAGCACATCGCCCGGCGTCTTGTTGCTTCTTGAAGTTCGTGCAAGAGGCGCTGCAGACATCACGAACTTCGAAGCAAGGCAGGCCGGATCAAAACGCGCCTGCCACGAAAACAAGCGTCAAACGCGGAGAATTTGGACATATGTCGGGACGCAAATCCCTGCTCATCGCCGCAGCGGTCGCCTTGGGGCTCGCCGTCATGCCGGCTTCGGCGCAGACCCTGCGCTACGCCAACCAGGGCACCCTGAAGTCGCTCGATCCCTATACTTTCAAGGAATCGACCACGATTGCGCACCATGCCCACGTCTATGAGGGACTGACCGCGCGCGACAAGGATCTCAAGATCGTCCCCGCGCTGGCCGAGAGCTGGGAAACGCCCGAGCCGACCCGCTGGCGCTTTCATCTGCGCAAGGGCGTCAAGTTCCACAATGGTGAACCGTTCACCGCCGACGACGTGATCTTCTCCGCCGATCGCGTTCGCGCCACCGGCTCCAACTTCCTCTCCAACGTTCCGCCCGACGCCAAGTTCATCAAGATCGACGACTACACCGTCGACGTGAAGCTCGATGCGCCCAATCCCATCCTGATCTCGCAGTGGGATACGTGGTTCATCATGAGCAAGAAGTGGTGCGAGGACAACAACTCGGTCGCGCCGACGCCGGTCTCGGCTACCACGCCGAGCTTCGCCGCGCTGCATGAGAACGGCACCGGGCCCTTCATCATCGAGAGCCATCAGCCCGGCGTGAAGACCGTCTTCAAGGTCAATCCGAACTGGTGGGGCAAGCCCGAGCACAATCTCAAGGAGATCGTGTTCACGACCATCTCCTCTGACGCGACGCGCGTCGCGGCGCTGCTGTCCGGCGAGGTCGACATCATCGAGCCGGTTCCGGTGCAGGACATCGGCCGCGTCGATTCCAGCCCGAACGCCCAGGTCCTCAAGGGACCCGAGCTGCGCACGATCTTCCTCGGCATGGACGAGACCCGCGACGAGCTGCTCTACTCCAACATCAAGGGCAAGAACCCCTTCAAGGACATCCGCGTCCGCGAGGCGTTCTACAAGGCGATCGACGTCGAGCTGATCAAGACCCGGGTCATGCGCGGCCTGTCGACCCCGTCGGCGCTGATGATCGCGCCGCAGCTCTACGCGCTGTCGAAGGACTTCACCCGTCCGAAATACGATCCGGACGCGGCCAAGAAGCTCCTGACCGAGGCCGGCTATCCCGACGGCTTCGAGGTCGGCATGGACTGCCCCAACGACCGCTACGTCAACGACGCCGCGATCTGCCAGGCCGTCGTCGGCATGCTCGCCCGCATCGGCGTCAAGGTGAACCTGAACGCGCAGCCCAAGGCGCAGTATTTCGCCAAGGTGCTGAAGCCCGGCGGATACAACACCTCGTTCTTCCTGCTCGGCTGGACGCCCTCGTCGATGGACGCGCACAATGTGATGCACGACATCATGGGCTGCCGCGAGGATCCCAAGGACCCGACCCGCGGCGAGGCCAATCTCGGCAACTACTGCAACAAGGAGTTCGACGCGCTGACCGACAAGGTCCTGGTCGAGGCCGACCCGGCGAAGCGCGATCAGCTGATCAAGCAGGCGTTCGAGATCGGCATCAAGGACTATGGCTACATCCCGCTGCACCAGCAGGCCGTGGCCTGGGGCGTGTCGAAGAAGGTCAAGATCCCGCTGCGCGCCGACAACGCCGTGCTGATGTTCTGGGCCAACAAGACCGAGTAGTTCGGCCAACGACCAGGAGTCCCGGAAAGCAGAACCTGCTTTTCGGGACTTTTCATTTTCCGTGGCAGGTGCTACCCGCCGCGCGATCGAGAGGGACTGAAAGGACCAGATGCTCGCCTTCACGCTTCGCCGAGCAATTCAGGCCATCGGCGTCATGATCGCCGTCGGGATCATCGCGTTCGCCATGTTCCGCTTCGCCGGCGACCCGGTCAGCCAGCTCGTGGCGATCGACGCATCGTCTGCGGAACGCGCGCAGATCCGCCAGTCCCTCGGCCTCGACGATCCCTTCATCGTGCAGTTCGGGCGCTATCTGTTCGATGCCGCGCAGTTCAAGTTCGGCGTCTCCTACCAGTTCCGCCAGCCCGTGTCCGATCTCCTCAAGGAACGCATGCCCGCGACGCTCGAGCTCGCGGTGTGCGCGACCATCCTCGCGCTGTTCTTCGGCATCATCATGGGCGTGTTCTCGGCGCTGCGCCGGGACTCCCTGATGGCGAAGCTGTTCCAGATGGTGTCGCTGATCGGCATTTCGCTGCCGACCTTCCTGATCGGCATCCTGCTGATCTACCTGTTCTCGGTGACGCTCGGCTGGCTGCCCTCGTTCGGCCGCGGCGACGTCGTGAAGCTCGGCTGGTGGTCGACCGGCCTGCTGACGCTCTCCGGCTGGAAGGCGCTGATCATGCCGTCGATCACGCTCGGCCTGTTCCAGATGACGCTGATCATGCGGCTCGTGCGCGCCGAGATGCTCGAGGTGCTGCGCACCGACTATATCCGCTTCGCCCGCGCCCGCGGATTGACGACCCGCGCGATCCATTTCGGCCACGCCCTGCGCAACACGCTGGTTCCGGTCATCACCGTGGTCGGCCTGCAGTTCGGCTCCGTCATCGCCTTCTCGATCATCACCGAGCAGGTGTTCCAATGGCCGGGCATGGGCTTGTTGTTCGTGCAGGCGGTGCAGAACGTCGATATCCCGATCATGGCGGCCTATTTGATGATGGTGTCGCTGATCTTCGTCACCATCAATCTCGTGGTTGATATCCTCTACACCGTGGTCGATCCGCGCCTGCGCGCGACCATCAGCCGTCCGGCCTGATCATGAGCGACGCAGCCCTGCCCCACCCCACGCCCGTCGAGGCGCCGCACGCAAAAAGCGACGGCTGGCTGAAGCGCGCGCTGGCGAGCGACCTGTTCTACTCGTTCCGCCGTTCCAAGCTGACGCTGGCCGCGGCCGTCGTCACGCTGCTGTTCTTCCTGCTGGCGATCTTCGCGCCGCTGCTGTCGCCGCAGAACCCGTTCGATCCGGCGCAGCTGCAGCTCCTCAATTCCCGCATCGCGCCGCTGTGGACCGCGGATGGTCAGAGCCCGTTCCTGCTCGGCACCGACGAGCAGGGCCGCGACGTGCTCTCCGCAATCCTTTACGGCCTGCGGATCTCGCTCCTGGTCGGCATTCTCGGCGTCGTGTTCTCCGGCGCGCTCGGCATCGGCCTCGGGCTGGTCGCCGGCTATTTCGGCGGCCGCGTCGACACCGTGATCATGCGCATCGCCGACGTGCAGCTGACCTTCCCGCCGATCCTGATCGCGCTCCTGGTCAACGGCATCGCCAAATCGGTCTCCGGCAATCGTCTGGACTGGTTGAGCATGCTGGGGGTGCTCGTGCTCGCCATCGGCCTGTCGTTCTGGGTGCAATATGCGCGCACGGTGCGCAGCTCGGTGCTGGTCGAGAAGAACAAGGACTACGTCGCCGCCGCCCAGCTGATCGGCCTGCCCGCGCCGGTCATCATGCTGCGCCACGTGCTGCCCAACACGACCGGACCGGTGCTGGTCATCGCCACCATCAACCTGGCGCTCGCGATCATCACCGAGGCGACACTGTCGTTCCTCGGCTCCGGCATGCCGGAGACGATGCCCTCACTCGGAACCCTGATCCGGATCGGCAACAACTATCTGTTTGCCGGCGAATGGTGGATCGTCGCCTTCCCCGGCATTGCGCTGGCCGGCCTGATCCTCGCGATCAACCTGCTCGGCGACTGGCTGCGCGACGCTCTCAACCCGAAACTGCGATGATCCCGTTCATGCGTATGAAGGTCTGACCACATGACCGCCCCCGTTCTGTCCGTGCGCAATCTGCAGGTCGAGTTCGAGACCCGGCGCGGCACCCTGCGCGCGATCGACGGCGTCTCCTACGACATCGCCAAGGGCGAGGTACTTGGCGTCGTCGGAGAATCCGGCGCCGGCAAGTCTGTCACCGGCCTTGCCGTGATCGGCCTGATCGACCGCCCCGGCCGGATCTCCGGCGGCGAGATCCTGCTGTCCGGCCTGCGCATCGACAACCTCCCGCCGGAGGAGATGCGGAAGGTGCGCGGCAAGCGCATCGGAATGATCTTCCAGGATCCGCTGACCTCGCTCAATCCGCTGTATCGCGTCGGCGACCAGATCATCGAGACCATCAAGACCCACACCAGCCTCACCGACCAGCAGGCGCGCAAGCGCGCCATCGACCTGCTCGCCGAGGTCGGCATTCCCGCCCCTGAGAAGCGCATCGACGGCTATCCGCACGAGTTCTCCGGCGGCATGCGCCAGCGCGTCGTGATCGCGCTCGCGCTGTGCGCCGAGCCCGAGCTGATCATCGCGGACGAACCGACCACTGCGCTCGACGTCTCCGTGCAGGCGCAGATCATCTCGCTGATCAAGCGGCTCGGCCGCGATCACGGCACCGCCGTGATGCTGGTGACCCACGACATGGGCGTGATCGCCGAGACCTGCGACCGCGTGGCGGTGATGTATGCCGGCCGCGTCGCCGAGATCGGCCCGGTGCAGGAAGTCATCAAGAACCCGCTGCATCCCTACGCCAAGGGCCTGATGGGCGCGATCCCGACGCTCGCCGGCGAGGACAAGCGGCTGGTGCAGATTCCCGGCTCGATGCCCCGGCTGTCGGCGATCCCGCCGGGCTGCTCGTTCAATCCGCGCTGCAGCTTCGCCTTCGACCGCTGCCGCATCGACCGGCCGGAGCCGCTGCGCCAGGGTACGCAGGCGGTCGCCTGCCATCTGTATGATCGCGCGACGGAGACCGCGGCATGAGCGATTTCGTCGAGGTCAAGAATCTGCGCCGGGTGTTCGACGTCTCGAAACCCTGGCTCAACCGCGTGATCGAGCGCCAGCCGCAGGAGTTTCTCAAGGCGGTCGACGGCGTCAGCTTCGGCATCAAGAAGGGCGAGACGTTTGCCCTCGTCGGCGAGTCCGGCTCCGGCAAGACCACGGTCGCGCGCATGGTGGTCGGGCTGCTGGCGCCGACCTCCGGCGAGGTCATCATCGACGGCGTGTCGATGAGCGAGGCGCGCCAGGCGCAGGTGCGGCGCAAGCTGCGCCGCCGCATCCAGATGGTGTTCCAGGATCCCTATGCGAGCCTCAACCCGCGGTTCCGCGTCGAAAGCATCATCGCCGAGCCGATCCGCGCCTTCAACCTCATCGACGGCGAGCGCCAGATCAAGGACCGCGTCGGCGAGCTGCTGACGCTGGTCGGCCTGCATCCGGACGACGGCCAGAAGTTTCCGCACGAATTCTCCGGCGGCCAGCGCCAGCGCATCGCGATCGCACGCGCGCTTGCGTCCGAGGCCGAGTTCATCGTCTGCGACGAGCCGACCTCGGCGCTCGACGTCTCCGTCCAGGCGCAGATCCTCAATCTGATGCGCGACCTGCAGGACAAGTTCGGGCTGACCTATCTGTTCATCAGCCACAATCTCGCGGTCGTCCGCCACATGGCGAGCCGCATCGGCGTGATGTATCTCGGCCGCATCGTCGAGATCGCGGAGGGCCGCGCGCTCTTCAACGATCCGCGCATGCCCTACACCAAGATGCTGCTCGGCGCGGTGCCGGACCTGTCGATGTCCGGCCGCCAGCGCATTCCGGTCAAGGGCGAGATTCCCAACCCGATCAATCCGCCGTCGGGATGCACGTTCAATCCACGCTGTCCCCTGGCGTTCGATCTGTGCCGGCAGAAGGCGCCCGAGCTGATCGGCGGCGTCGCGTGTCACGCAGTGAACCAGCCGGCCGCGACGGCCGTTCCGACGGCATCGGTGGCGTGAAGCGACACGACGGAATTCAAATGGGTCGTCATTGCGAGGAGCGAAGCGACGAAGCAATCCAGGGGCCTCATCCTGGGCCCTGAATTGCTTCGCTGCGCTCGCAATGACGGCGACTAACTGCACAGATCAAAGGGCGCCATGAGCTTCATCAATCCCGATCCCTTCACCACCCGCCCCGAGATCGACGGCACCTTCGGCGTCGTCACCTCGACGCACTGGCTCGCCACCGCCGTCGGCATGGCGATGCTGGAGCGCGGCGGCAATGCGTTCGACGCCGGCGTCGCGGCCGCCTTCACCTTGCAGGTCGTCGAACCGCATCTCAACGGCCCCGGCGGCGACGTGCCGATCATCCTGCACGACGTGAAGCGCGGACGCACCGAGGTGATCTGCGGCCAGGGCCCCGCGCCATCAGGCGCCACCATCGCGCACTACAAGCGCGAAGGGCTCGACATGGTGCCCGGCACCGGACTGCTCGCAGCCTGCGTTCCCGGCACCTTCGACTCCTGGATGCTGCTGTTGCGCGACTACGGCACGATGCGGCTGCGCGACGTACTGGAGCCGGCGATTGCCTACGCCCGCGACGGTTATCCGCTGGTCGAGCGCGTCTCGGCGACGATCCAGACCGTCGAGCAGCTGTTCAAGACGCACTGGCCGACCTCCGCGGCACTCTATCTGCCGAACGGCGAGGTGCCGCGTCCCGGCACGCTGTTCACCAATCCCAAGCTCGCCGAGACCTACGCCCGCATCCTCAGCGAAGGCGAGAGCGCCGGGGGGAATCGCGACGCGCAGATCGAGCGCGCCCGCAAGGCGTGGTCGCAGGGCTTCGTCGCCGAGGCAATCGATCGCTTCTGCCGGACTCAGGAGGTCATGGACGTCTCGGGGTCGCGCCACAAGGGCGTGCTGACCGCGGACGACATGGCGCGCTGGCAGCCGACGATCGAGGCGCCGCTGACTTATCAGTACGGCCGCTACACCGTCTGCAAGGCCGGCGTCTGGAGCCAGGGCCCGGTGCTCTTGCAGCAGCTCGCGCTGCTCAAGGGCTTCGCGCTCGACGGCCTCGACCCGACCGGCCCCGATTTCATCCATTGGCAGATCGAGGCCGCGAAGCTCGCCTTCGCCGATCGCGAGGCGTTCTACGGCGATCCGAACTTTGCCGACATCCCGATCCAGACGCTGCTGTCGGATGCCTATAACGACGAGCGGCGCAAGCTGATCACGGAGAAGGCGTCGCTGGAGCTGCGGCCCGGCAAGCTCGACGGCTATGGCGCCGAGGTGAAGCTGCGGGAAGCGGCAGGCCACCGCGAGGCCGTCGGCGCGATGGGCTCGGGCGAGCCGACGGTCGGCCGCTTCGGCGAGGTGCGCGGCGACACCGTGCATTTCGACATCATCGATCCCCAAGGCAACATGATCTCGGCCACGCCCTCCGGCGGCTGGCTGCAATCCTCGCCGGTCATCCCCGAGCTCGGCTTCTGCCTCGGCACCCGCGCGCAGATGTTCTGGCTCGAAGAGAATCATCCGGCCGCGCTGGTGCCGGGCAAGCGGCCACGCACGACCTTGTCGCCGACCATGGCGCTGCGCGACGGCGAGCCCTACGTCGCCTGGGGCTCGCCCGGCGGCGACCAGCAGGACCAGTGGAACACGCAGTTCTTCCTGCGCCACGTCCATGCCGGCATGAACCTGCAGGAATCGATCGACGCACCCGCGTGGCACTCCGAGCATTTCCCGATCTCGTTCTGGCCGCGCACCGCGCGCCCTGGCGTGCTCGTGGTCGAGGGCCGCGTGCCGAAGGCGACTATCGAGGAGTTGCGCCGCCGTGGCCATGTCGTCGAGGTTGGTCCCGATTGGTCGGAGGGCCGCCTGACGGCCGCTTCGCGCGTCGGCCGCCGCCGCCGCGCCGCAGCCAATCCGCGGGGCATGCAGGGCTACGCCGCGGGACGCTAAGGGGCGACGATGACCTGGTCGATCATTGCCAAGGACGATTCAACCGGCCGGATCGGCATCGCCGTCGCCACCCGTTTCTTCGCCGTCGGCGCGCGCGTGCCGTTCATCGTCGCCGGCCGCGGCGGCATCGCCACGCAGGCGCTCGTCAATCCCTACTACGGCATCGACGGCGCGACGCTGCTGCGCGACGGCCGGCATCCGCGCGACATCGTGCAACTCCTCACAGCAGCCGATCCAGGGCGCGAGAGCCGGCAGCTTCACATCCTCGATCGCAACGGCCAGATCGCTACCCATACCGGCCGCGACTGCATTGACTGGTGCGGCCATCTCGAAGGCCAGGGCTTTTCGATCGCCGGCAACATGCTGGCCGGCCCGCAGGTCCTGAACGAGACTGCGAACGCTTATCTTGCCAACAGCGCCCTGCCCTTCGCGCAGCGCCTGATCGCGGCGATGAAGGCCGGCGAGGCCGCCGGCGGCGACAAGCGCGGCAGGCAATCGGCGGCTCTGCTGATCCACGGCAAGGACGAATGGTCGGAGCTCGACCTTCGCGTCGACGATCATCCCGATCCGCTTACCGAGCTCGAACGGCTGGAAAGCGTGAGCCGCAAGCATTGGGCGGTGTTCCGCCAGTTCATGCCGACGCGCGATAATCCCGCCGGGATCACCGATCGCGCGACGATCGATGCCGGCATCGCGGCGGCGCTGGCGAACCCGACTTGAGTTCCGGAAGGACCGCCTCTGACCGGGGTTGGTATGGATAGTGCAACGACACTGGCTGCATTTCGTAGGGGACTTCGTATGCTGAGGAAGAACTGGTGCTTGGCCGCGGTCGCGGCCGTCGTGATGGCCTCTTGCGGGACGGCCGCCCAGGCGCAGACCACGTTGCGCATCGGCCTCGCCGAGGATCCCGACGTCCTCGATCCGACGATGGCTCGCACCTATGTCGGCCGCATCGTCTTCGCCGCAACCTGCGACAAGCTGTTCGACATCGACGAGAAGCTCAACATCGTGCCGCAGCTTGCGCTGTCGCACGAGACCTCCGCCGACGGCAAGGAAGTCACGATCAAGCTGCGGCCTGGGGTAAAGTTTCACGACGGCGAGCCGTTCGATGCGGAGGCGGCAAAATTCTCGATCGACCGCCACCTCACCTTCCCCGGCTCGTTCCGCAAGCCTGAGCTGGCCTCGGTCGATCATGTCGACGTGGTCGATCCCCTGACCATCAAGCTCGTCCTGAAGGCGCCGTTCTCGCCGCTGATCGCGCAGCTGACCGACCGTGCCGGCATGATGGTGTCGCCGAAGGCGGCCAAGGAGGCCGGCGACAAGTTCGGCCTGCGCCCGGTCTGCGCCGGTCCCTACAAATTCGTCGAGCGCGTCCAGCAGGACCGCATCGTGTTCGAGAAGTTCGCCGACTACTGGAACAAGGACAACGTCTTCATCGACAAGATCGTCTACCAGCCGATCGTCGACGCCACGGTGCGGCTGGCCAATCTGAAGTCCGGCGGGCTCGACCTGATCGAGCGCGTGCTCGCCACCGATATCAAGGACGTGCGCGCGGATTCGAAGCTCGCGCTGTCGACGGCGATCGAGCTCGGCTATCAGGGCATCACGCTCAACATCGGCAAGGACAAGGCCAAGGGTCCGCTCAGCCAGTCGGCCAAGGTGCGGCAGGCGCTGGATCTCGCGATCGATCGCGAGGCGCTGAACCAGGTCGTGTTCAACGGCGAGTTCATGCCGGGCAACCAGTGGGTCAATCCCTCGCATCCCTATTATCAGAAGGCCTTCCCGATCCGCGCGCGCGACGTCGAAAAGGCCAAGGCGCTGTTGAAGGAGGCCGGCGTCACGCCGCCGGTCGCGGTCGACTTCCTGGTGCCGAAGGGCGCCGAGACCGAGGCGGTCGCCCAGGTCGTTCAGTCGATGGCGGCGGAGGCCGGCTTCGATATGAAGATCCGGGTGACCGAATTCGCAACCTCGCTGAAGCAGGCGGAGGCCGGCGACTACCAGGCCTACATGCTGTCCTGGAGCGGGCGCATCGATCCCGACGGCAACAGCTACGTGTTCATGCACAGCAACGCGCCGCAGAACTACAGCGTCTGGGCCAATGCTGACGCCGACAAGACGCTGAACGACGCCCGCCTCATCACTGACATGGCCCAGCGTAAGGCGCTGTACGAGAAGCTCGCCAAGCTCGAGATCGAGGAGGAGCCGATCCTTTACCTCTACCACCGCCGCATCCTGATCGCGCACACCAAGAAGCTGGAAGGCTACAAGCAGATGCCCGACGGCCTCGTGCGCTTGGTCGGGCTGAAGCTGAAGTGAGCGGTCGGTTGTCCCCTCTCTATTGGGACGCGATGTCGGCACTACGCGCCAGCTCTGCTCCCTCCCCCCTTGTGGGGGAGGGTTGGGGAGGGGGTGCCACGAACGCCGATTTCGCTTGGGG
>NZ_CAFI01000016.1 GCF_000239775.1 Bradyrhizobium sp. ORS 375 | reverse complement strand
GCCACCGTCGCCTATGGTGAAAGCGGGCTGGTGACACAGCGCGTCGCAACCACGAAGGTCGGTGGTTATGGGTCCCGGCGTTCGCCGGGACGACACCTCTTTCCGAGCGACAGCAATGGTTCTGAGCTGCCGTCCTACGCCGCCTGAGCGTTCGCGCCATGCGCGTGCTCGGCGATCTCCGCGATGATCACAGGCCAGGTGGGGATCGGGATGGCGTGGCCCATGCGCTCGATCATCACCAGCTTGGCGTTGGGGATCGATTCAGCCGTGTCCTTGCCGGCGCTGGGATGCACCAGCGGGTCGAGTTTGCCGTGGATCACCAGCGTCGGCGCCGTCACCTGGTGCAGTCGCGGCTTGCGGCTGCCGGAGGCCAGGATGGCACGCAACTGACGACCGACGCCGGCGGGATTGAGACCACGGGCGAAGCAGCGCTCGGCGAGCGCGACGTCGCGCGCCTCGTCCTCGGGAAAGGAGCCGGCGCGCAGCACCTTCCACGTCTTCTGGAAACGCTTGATGTACTCGTCCTTGGTCTTCGGCGGCGGCGCCATGAGCAGCATCGCGACCTCGCGCGTCGGCGGCGGAATGCGCGGATTGCCGGTGGTCGACATGATCGAGGTCAGCGAACGCACCCGATGTGGAAAGGAGATCGCGACTTCCTGCGCGATCATGCCGCCCATCGAGGCGCCGACCAGATGCGCGGACTTGATGTCGAGCGCATCCATCAGCCCGACCGTGTCCTTGGCCATGTCGAGGATCTTGTAGGGCGCTGCGACCGGGATGTGGAAGAAGCGCAGCTTGAGCAGCTCGAACGGCGACAGCCGGCGGCCGCCATGCAGCTTGCTGGACTGGCCGATGTCGCGGTTGTCGAAGCGGATGACGCGAAAGCCGCGGCCTGCGAGCTGCTCGCAGAACTCGTCGTCCCAGATGATCATCTGGCCGCCCAGGCCCATGATCAGCAGGAGCGGGGGCGCCGAGGGATCGCCGAAGATCTCGTAGCAGATGTCGATACCGTTGGCGCGGACGGTCTGCGGCGGCTGATGAGCAATGGCAGTCACGGTGATCCCTCGTTCAAGGCCAACGGGTCCTCTATGGCATGGTTCCGCGGACGGAGAGAAGCAGACGACGTCTCCCGCATTGCAACGTAACCGTGCTATGAGAGGTTGTGTTTGAGTCTTGTGTTGGCCTGAAGGAGCGTGCCGATGACGAACAAAGCCGGCGACCCGATCGCGTTCTGGCAGCAGATGGTCGGTGAGATGCAGAAGAGCTTCACGGCCTTCACGCGACTGCGCCCGATGGGGGCGGCGTCCCGCCCTTCAGATGATCCCGCAACTTCTGGAAACGGACAGAAGCCCATGGCCGATCTCATGGAAAACTACTTTGCCGGCATGAACGTGCCGAGCCGCGGTCAGCTCACTGCCTTGAACGAGCGGCTGACGTCGATCGAGGGCGAGCTGGCCGAGACACGGGCGCTGCTGAAGGAGCTGCTCGCCGCCAAGGTCGCGCCGCCAACGCCGGCCGCGGATCTCACTCCGAAGTTGAACGAGATCAAGAGTCTGCTTGATGCCCTTGTCGCCGCCTCCAAGGTGCCGCCGCCGGCTGCGCCGACGCCGGTCGACGTCTCGCCAAAACTTAACGAGATCAAGGGATTGCTCGAGGCTCTTGTGGCCGCCTCCAAGGCTCCGCACCCCGAGCCGCTGCCGCAAGTCGATGTCACGCCTCAGTTGAGCGAGATCAAGGCGCTGCTCGATCAGATTCTGAAGTCTGAGCACACGCCTGACCCAGCTCCGATAGCGGCCATTCAGGCGGAGTTGCGCGAGATCAGGGACGCGCTCGACGCAGTGGCGAAATCGTCGCCCCCCGGCGAGCCTGAGCCCAGCGCGGTCGAGGCTGCTCCCAAGGCGGCCGAGCCGGCCCGGCATGGCAAGCGCAACAAGAAGCACGGCGGCATGCCTGATCGTGGCCCAGGCCCCCGCCAGGATGTGCCGTCCGGCAGCTGACGGGCGGCGTTCCCGCAACCCTCCATCTTCATGCTCCCGGCATGGTGCATTGCAACATTAATGTTGCGTTGCACCATTTTTGTTGGTATAGTTGAGTTACTCCGGTTTCATACGGGACGGAGAACGAGCCCATAGCTCAGTTGAGGATGGAGACGACCATGACCACCGAGACCAACACCATGTTCGAGACCGTCAAGGATGCTTTTGCCCCGATGACGGACGCGCTGAAGAACCTGCAGACGATGGAAGTGCCGGAGTCCGCGCGGGAGTTCGTCAAGAAGACCGCGACGACCGCCAAGGAGCGCGCTGCGGAGGCCCTCGCCGGCTCCGAGAAGGTGACTTCGGCAATCGAGACCGCCGTGTTCGACGGCGTGACCGAGGCCGGCAAGATCAGCCGCACCATCCAGCAGGCGCTGTATCAGGACACCGAGGCGTTCTTCGACGGCCTCGACAAGCTGGCGTCGGCCAAGTCGATCAGCGAAGCCGTTCAGATCCAGGGTGAGTTGGCCCGTGCCCGCGGCGAGGCGCTCGTCGCCCGCGCCAAGTCGACCAGCGAGTATGTCGGCAAGCTCGTCACCGAGGGTGCCAAGGTCGCCCAGGAGAACATGGCCAAGGCCTACAACAAGACCGCCTGATCGCGCCTCACGCGTCAGTCGATCAATCTGCAAGGCCCGCTTCATGCGGGCCTTTTCTTTTGTGCTGCGATGAAACCGGCTAAAGCGTGCGCCATGCCGCAGCCGCTGTCCCGCATCGTCAACCAGCTCAAGAGCGAGCCGTCGCGCACGGGCTCGCTGATCATCACCGTGTTCGGCGACGCCATCCTGCCGCGCGGCGGCAGCGTCTGGCTCGGCACTCTGCTGGCGTTCTTCGAAGGGCTCGCGATCGACGGCAGCGTCGTGCGCACCGCGATGTCGCGGCTGACCGCGGAGGGCTGGTTCGAGCGCAGCAAGAGCGGCCGCAACAGCTTCTATCGCCTGACCCGGCGTGGCGAGCAGACCTTTGCCGGCGCCACCCGGCACATCTACGATTCGCCGCCGGGGGAGTGGAACGGCAGCTTCGAGCTGGTCCTGATCGGCAGCGCCGACGATCGCGAGCAGGCGCGGACCGCGCTGCGCGACGCCGGCTTCGGCAGCCCGCTGCCCGGCGTGTTCGTGGCGCCGTCGAGCATCGCCGTCCCCGACGCGGTCGACGGGGCGATCCGCCTGCAGGCCTCGGCCGGCTCCGACATGGCGCGGCGGCTGGTCGCCGAGAGCTGGGCGCTGGAGCGGACGGCGGACGCCTACCGCAAATTCAGCGCCTCCTTTGCACCGCTCAAGGCCAGCATCGAACGCGGCGAGCCGCTGACGGACGGGCAGGCCTTCACCGCCCGGATTCTGCTGATCCATCACTACCGCCGAATCGTGCTGCGCGATCCGCTACTGCCGGCGGAGTTGCTGCCGGGGAACTGGCCGGGCCGGCAGGCGCGGGCGCTGTGCGGTGAGATCTACCGGCTGCTGCTGCCCGGTTCCGAGCGCTGGCTCGATGCCCACGCCACGAACGAGGAGGGGCCGCTGGCGCCTGCCGGTGCGGCGCTGTCGCGGCGGTTTGCCGACGCTCATGAGGCGCGCTGATATATTACAGAATTCGATTGCACGGATAAAATCTCGTTATATATTGGCGGCAACCAAGTCCTGGGAGGACGCCGCCGCATGTACACGCAGGCGCTTAATTCGCCCGAGGAGGGCAGCCACGCCGAGGACGCCGGCCGCGCTTCGCGTTTTCAGGCGCGCATCGATGCCGAGGAGCGCATCGAGCCGAACGACTGGATGCCGGCGGCCTATCGCAAGACGCTGGTCCGGCAGATCTCGCAGCACGCCCATTCCGAAATCGTCGGCATGCTGCCAGAGGGCAACTGGATCACGCGCGCGCCGAGCCTGCGGCGCAAGGCGGCGCTGCTCGCCAAGGTCCAGGACGAATGCGGCCACGGGCTCTATCTCTACGCTGCCGCCGAGACGCTCGGCGCCTCGCGCGAGGAGCTGGTCGATTCGATGCTGGCCGGCAAGGCCAAGTACTCCTCGATCTTCAACTACCCGACATTGACCTGGGCGGATATCGGCGTGATCGGCTGGCTGGTCGACGGCGCCGCGATCATGAACCAGATCCCGCTGTGCCGCTGCTCCTACGGTCCCTACGCGCGCGCAATGATCCGCGTCTGCAAGGAGGAATCGTTTCACCAGCGCCAGGGCTACGAGATCATGCTGACGCTGTGCCGCGGCACGCCTGAGCAGAAGGCGATGGCGCAGGATGCGCTGAACCGCTGGTGGTGGCCGGTGCTGATGATGTTCGGCCCGCCGGACCAGGCGAGCCAGCACAGCGATGCGTCGACGAAGTGGAAGATCAAGCGCTTCTCGAATGACGAGCTGCGCCAGAAGTTCATCGATGCCACCGTGCCGCAGGCGCAATATCTCGGCCTGACGATTCCCGATCCCGAGATGACGCAGGACGAGCAGGGCCATTGGCGGCACGGTCCGATCGACTGGAACGAGTTCAAGCAGGTGCTGGCCGGAAATGGCCCATGCAACCGCGACCGCATGGCGGCGCGCCGCAAGGCGCACGCCGAGGGCGCCTGGGTGCGCGACGCCGCAGCCGCCTATGCCGAGAAGCGCGCGCGGCGCCGGATGGCGCAAGCCGCCGAATAGCAGGGGAGATCTGGAATGGCGACGCCGAACACGCCGTTGTGGGAGGTCTTCATCCGCAGCCGCAACGGGCTCGCGCACAAGCATTGCGGCTCGCTGCATGCGCCCGACGCGACTATGGCGCTGCAGGCCGCACGCGACCTCTACACCCGCCGCGGCGAAGGCCTGTCGATCTGGGTGGTGCCGTCGAGCGCCATCACCGCCTCCGATCCCGCCGACAAGGGCATGATGTTCGAGCCGGCGGAATCGAAGATCTATCGCCACCCGACGTTCTACGAGGTGCCCGAGGAAGTCGGGCATATGTGAATGCCACGGCTGTCAGCCGTCGTCATTGCGAGCGCAGCGAAGCAATCCCGACTGCCTGCTCGGATGAATTCCAGGATTGCTTCGCTGCGCTCGCAATGACGGAGTTTGTGGCGAGCCGATCGGATCTCAACCATGACCGCACCCTCGATCACCGTCTCCGAAACGCCGCTGGTGCTGTATACGCTGCGCCGCGCCGATGATGCGTTGATCCTCGGGCATCGTCTCTCCGAATGGTGCGGCCATGCGCCCATGCTCGAAGAGGACATGGCGCTGTCGAACATGGCGCTCGACCTGATCGGCCAGGCGCGCGAGCTCTATGGCTACGCGGCGAAGGTCGAGGGCCGCGACAATGACGAGGACAAGCTCGCTTATCTCCGCGACGTCAGGCAGTACCGCAACCTGCTGCTGGTCGAGCGTCCCAATGGCGACTTCGCGCACACGATGGTGCGGCAGCTGTTCTATGCGGCGTTCGCCGATCTGTATTGGCGCGGCATGATGAGCTCGACCGATGCGACGCTCGCCGCCATCGCGGCCAAGTCGGAGAAGGAGTTCGCCTATCATCTGCGCCATGCCAGCGAATGGGTGATCCGGCTCGGCGACGGCACCGACGACAGCCACGCCCGCGCGCAAGGGGCGATCGATGACCTCTGGGCCTATACGGGCGAAATGTTCAGCGTCGACGACAGCGAGCGGGGTCTGATCGACGCCGGCATCGCGATCGATCCGACGCGACTGCTGCCGGAATGGCTGTCCATCGTCTCGCATGTCGCGCGCGAGGCGACGCTCGTGCTGCCGGAGAACGAGTGGATGCAGCAGGGCGGCCGCGATGGCCGCCATAGCGAGCATCTCGGCCATCTCCTCAGCGAGCTGCAACACATGCAGCGCAGCTTTCCTGGTGCAACATGGTAGTCGCCGACACCAGCCCTGCCGAGTTGCGCCAGCGTGCCTGGGAGGCGGCGGCCTCGGTCGCCGATCCGGAAATTCCGGTTCTGACGATCGACGATCTCGGCGTGCTGCGCGAGATCGAGGTGGTCGGCGACCGTGTCGAGGTCGCGATCACGCCGACGTACTCCGGCTGCCCGGCGATGAACATGATTGCGCTGGAGATCGAGCTCGCGCTGGTACGTGCCGGCTTCCGCGAGGTCAGTGTCCGCACCGTGCTGTCGCCGGCCTGGACCACGGACTGGATGAGCGAGGCGGGGCGTCGCAAGCTGCGCGAGTACGGGATCGCGCCGCCGCAAGCCGCGGGTGGACGGCGTGCGCTGTTCGGGCTTGCCGAGGTCGCGTGTCCGCAATGCGGATCGGTCGACACCGAGCAGCTCGCCGAGTTCGGCTCGACCTCCTGCAAGGCGTTGTGGCGCTGCAAATCGTGCCGCGAGCCGTTCGACTATTTCAAATGCCACTGATGTAGAACAGGGAGCCGTCATTGCGAGCGAAGCGAAGCAATCCAGGGCCGCGCCCGGAGCCCTGGATTGCTTCGTCGCTTCGCTCCTCGCAATGACGCGGGGATAGGGTCGATGTCGACAACGCCACGCTTTCACCGCCTTGCCGTCCGCGATCTGCGCCGTGAGGCGCCCGATGCGGTATCTCTGACATTTGCCATTCCGAATGAGCTGGCGGCCGACTATCAGTTCGCGCCCGGGCAATACCTCACCCTCAAAACCACGCTCGGCGGCGAAGAGGTTCGCCGTTCCTATTCGATCTGCTCCGGTCCCGACGACAACGAGATTCGCATCGCGGTGAAGCGCGTCGATGGCGGCGCGTTCTCCAGCTTCGTCACCGATGAGTTGAAGCGCGGCGACGAGATCGACGTGATGACGCCGACCGGACGCTTCGGCGTGGCGCTGGATCCCGCGACGGGGCGCACGCATGTCGGTTTCGCCGCCGGCTCGGGGATCACGCCGATCCTCTCGATCGTCAAGGCTGTGCTGGCGCGCGAGCCTGACAGCCGCTTCTTCCTGTTCTACGGCAACCGCACCACTTCCGGCATGCTGTTCCGCGAGCAGCTGGAGGAACTGAAGGATCGCTTTCTCCAGCGCTTCTCGGTGTTTCACGTCATCTCCGGCGAGGAGCAGGATCTACCGATTCTGCACGGCCGGCTCGACGGCGAAAAGGTGCGCGTGCTCTTGCGCTCGCTGGTGCCGGCTGCGAGCATCGATCATGTCTTCATCTGCGGCCCCACCGGGATGAGCGAGGACGTCGAGGCCGCCTGCCGCATGCTCGGCATTCCCGATGACCGCGTCCATATCGAGCGCTTCGTTTCAGGCGCCGGCGGCAAGCCGCGGCCAAAGATGGTCGTTCCCGACTCGGCGCCGCCCAAATCCGTCGCCGCCCTGATCATCGACGGCAAGCGCCGCGAGGTCCCCGTCGCCGAGGGCGAGGCTATTCTCGACGCCGCGCTCCGCGCCGGCGTCGATCTGCCGTTCGCCTGCAAAGGCGGCATGTGCTCCACCTGCCGCGCCAAGCTGGTCGAAGGCAAGGCCGAGATGGAGCTGAACTACTCGCTCGAGCCCTGGGAGCTGCAGGCGGGCTTCGTGCTGACGTGCCAGGCAAAGCCGGTGACGGATCGCGTGGTGGTGGATTACGATCATATGTGAGAGGACGTGCCCGAGGCTCGCTGTCTGCTGATCATGACTTGAGGAGCGCCCGCCCTTGCGGTGGGCTCGATGCAATCCGGGTGAGGGGGCTCTCCGCGCCGTCGGTGGGCGTGGCTGCCCCTCACCCCAGCCCTCTCCCCGTCAGAACGGGGAGAGGGTGCGCAGCGCCCCTGTCGCAACATTTCGATTCCATTTTTTGCGGATCCATCACCCCGTCGGCCTCTTATCCTTGATCCGCTTCGCCTTGCCCGCCGAGCGCTCCAGTGTGTCCGGCGGCACGGCCTTCACCTTCGCCGTCACGCCGATCGTGTTCTTGATGTGGATCGAGATCCGCTCGGCGTGCTCGCCGAGCCCGCTCTCGTCCCAATGCTCCGGGCGTGATTCCGCGTAGATCGTCAGCTCGTCCATGCGGCCTTCGCGGGTCAGCTCCAGCATGAAATGGCCGCCGCACCATTCGGTGGTCAGCAGGATCTCCTCGATCTGCGACGGGAACAGATTCACGCCGCGCAGGATGATCATGTCGTCGGAGCGCCCCGTGACCTTCTCCATGCGCCGCATGCCCGGCCGCGCGGTGCCCGGCAGCAGCCGGGTCAGATCGCGGGTGCGATAGCGGATGACGGGGAAGGCCTCCTTGGTCAGCGAGGTGAACACCAACTCGCCCATCTCTCCGTCGGGCAGCACCTTGCCGGTGTCGGGATCGACGATCTCCGGATAGAAATGATCCTCCCAGATGTGCAGCCCGTCCTTGGTTTCCAGGCATTCCTGCGCCACGCCGGGGCCGATCACCTCGGACAGGCCGTAGATGTCGGTGGCGTCCATCGCGAAAGCGTCCTCGATCTCGGCGCGCATCGCGTTGGTCCACGGCTCGGCGCCGAAGATGCCGATCTTGAGCGAGCTCTGCCTGGGATCGAGGCCCTGACGCTTGAACTCGTCGAGGATCGCGAGCATGTAGCTCGGCGTCACCGTGATGATCTCGGGCCGGAAATCGTTGATCAGCTGCACCTGCCGTTCGGTCATGCCGCCGGAGATCGGCACCACCGTGCAGCCGAGCTCCTCCGCGCCGTAATGCACGCCGAGGCCGCCGGTGAACAGGCCGTAGCCATAGGCATTATGGATGATCATGCCGCTGCGCCCGCCGGCGGCGCGGATCGAGCGCGCCATCACGGCTGACCATGTCGCGATGTCATTTCTTGTATAGCCGACCACGATCGGCTTGCCGGTCGTGCCTGAGGAGGCATGCACGCGCACCAGCTGTTCGCGCGGCACGGCGAACATGTTGAACGGGTAGTTGTCGCGCAGGTCGGTCTTTACCGTGAACGGAAACCTGGCGAGATCGGCCAGCTCGCGGAAGTCCGAGGGATGCACGCCAGCCTTGTCGAACGCCTGCCGGTAATGGGCGACGTTGTCATAGGCATGCTTGAGCGACCAGGCGAGGCGCTTGGTCTGCAGTGCCATGATCTCGTCGCGTGAGGCGCGTTCGGTCGCGTCCATCTCGGGCACGTAAGAGCCGGCCGATTGAAGCTTGGTCATGGGTCAGGTCCTCCGGCGGAGCGGCAAGGAAGGGGTCAGCGTGCGGCCTCGGGCGCGCCGGACGGGACCAGCGTGCCGCCGATGCTGCGGGAATGGCCGCGAAACTCGGCGATCACGGTCTCATCAGCGGTCACGCGAACGTCGTAGATGCCCGAGCGGCCGCTGCGCGACACTTCCGTCGCACGGGCGGTCAGGACATCCCCGAGCTTGCCCGGCCGAATGAAGCTGATGCTGCCCTGTGCCGCCACGGTGCGGTCGTTGTGGGAGTTGCAGGCGAACGCGAAGGCGGAGTCGGCGAGCGTGAAGATGAAGCCGCCATGGGCGATGCCGTGGCCGTTGACCATGTGCGGCTGCACCGTCATCCGCAGCATCGCCTGGCCCGGACCGATCTCGATGATCTGCATGCCCAGGCCCTGGCTGGCGCGATCGTCCTGCCACATCGCCTCCGCACAGGCGCGGGCGAGTGCCTCGGGAGTGAGCGGGCCGCTCACGGGCGGGCCTCTGTCCGCGCACAGGCGAAGATCGGCGCATGAGGGTGCGCTGGTAAAACCACGGCGTTCTCTCCCGCTGATGCTTGTTGGAACAAGCATTCTGAACTAGTTAAGCTCGATATCGTGGCGAATATTCCGCGCGCGTCAAGCGAAAGCGCTGCTGACGCAGCAGGCGAGCC
This sequence comes from Bradyrhizobium sp. ORS 375, assembly GCF_000239775.1. Classification (GTDB taxonomy): domain Bacteria; phylum Pseudomonadota; class Alphaproteobacteria; order Rhizobiales; family Xanthobacteraceae; genus Bradyrhizobium. The sequence goes on along the minus strand of NZ_CAFI01000016.1, from coordinate 5,572 downwards.
GCCGCCTTTTTTCCGCAACCAGAAGGACTCCTTGCGCGTGCTGGAAGCTGCTGATGTGGTCGCGATGTCCGGTCTCGGGATTGGCCTGGTCTATGGCGTGGTCGGACTGTTGAGCGGCTTCTGCATGATGAGCAGCCTGCGCGGCTGGTGGGCCGATGGCGACGGCCGTCTGGTCCGGACCTATGCCCTGGCGATGGGAATCGCGGTCATCGCCACGCAGCTGCTGGCGTCCAACGGCGGCGTCGATCTCGGCAAGTCGATCTATCTTCAGCCGACCTTTTCCGTGCCGCTGATGTTCGCGGGTGGTGTCCTGTTCGGCTACGGCATGGTGCTGGCCAATGGCTGCGGCTCGCGTGCGCTGGTGCTGCTGGGCCGCGGCAATCTGCGCTCCTTCGTCGTGGTGATCGTGCTGGCGGTCGCGGCGGAGATGACCTTGAAGGGCCTGATCGCGCCGCTGCGGATTGCGCTGATGCAGACGTCCCAGACCACGTCCACGGCGACATCGCTCCCCGCGCTGCTCTCGGTCGCTGGCCTGCATGGCGCGCCGGCGCGGCTGCTCCCGGCGCTCGCGCTTGGCGGCGTGCTGATTGCCTTTGCCCTCGCGCATGCGCCGTTCCGGCGCGCGCCGGGGCAGATGCTCACTGGCCTCATCGTTGGTCTGCTGATTGCGGCGGGCTGGTTCGCGACCGGCACTCTCGGTGCGGATGATTTCAATCCGGTCCCGGTGGCCTCGCTGACCTTTGTCGCGCCGATCGCCGATGCCCTGCAATATGTCATGCTCTCGACCGGCTCGACGGTCAATTTCGGCATCGCCACCGTGGCCGGCGTACTGGCCGGCAGCCTGCTGACCGCCGTCGCCACGCGCCGTTTCAAGCTCGAAGGCTTTCACTCGCCGCAGCACATGCTGCGCTCGGCCGGCGGCGCGGCACTGATGGGTGTCGGCGGCGTGATGGCGCTGGGCTGCTCGGTCGGGCAGGGCCTGACGGGATTATCGACCTTGGCGCTGCCGTCGTTCGTCGCCATTGGCGGCATCTTCATTGGCACCGCTGTCGGCCTGTGCGGCGCGCTGCGCGTGCGACCGTTGAAGATCGAGTCGCAGCCAGCGCATTAGTCTCATCTCGTCACCACCACCGTCATTCCGGGTTCGAGGCCTGCGGCCTTGCCCCGGAATGACAGGGAGTGTGTCGCCGTGAATGAACTCACTCTGCAGCGCGCGTGACGATGCGGATCTCCGAGGTCAGCGTCCGGTGGACCGGGCATTTGTCGGCGATCTCCATCAGCTTCTTGCGCTGCTCGCCGTCCAGCGCGCCGTCCATGTGGATCTCGCGCTCGAGCTGATCGATCAGGCCGACCTTGGTCTCGCATTCCGCGCAGTCCTCCGCGTGAATCTTGCTGTGGCGCAGGGTCACGGTAAGCCGGTCGAGCGGCAGGAACTTGCGATCGGCGTAGAGCCGCATCGTCATCGAGGTGCAGGCGCCGAGCGCTGCGAGCAGCAGGTCGTAAGGGCTGGGGCCGGTGTCCTGGCCACCGACGGAGAGCGGCTCGTCGGCTGTGAGATGATGCGGCCCGAGCGCGATACTCTGCTGCAGCTTGCTGGAGCGGGTCTCGCGGACCACGACGTCCCGCGGGCCGGTGTTGGCCGCCGGCTCGGCAGCCGCAGGCGCGACATAGCGGCTGGCCCAGCTCGCGATCACCTGCGCGATATAGGCGGCGTCATCCTTCCTGCTGATGAGATGATCGGCATGGTCGAGCGAGATGAAGCTCTTCGGATGCTTGGCGGCGACGAAGATGTGCGTGGCATTGTCGATGCCGACGGTGTCGTCGACGGGCGAATGCATGACCAGCAGCGCCTTGTGCAGATGCTTCACCTTGTCGAGCAGGCGCTGCTCGGCGATGTCGTCGAGAAAGGAGCTGCTGATCCGGAACGGTCGTCCGGCGAGCGAGACCTCGGCCGAGCCGTCGCGGCGGATGGCCTCGAGACTGTCCTTGAACAGCGCCGTGACGTGGCCTGGGTCCGATGGCGCCGCGATGGTTACCACGGCCTTGGCATCCGGAATGTCGGCGGCCGCGGCCAGCACTGCGGCGCCGCCGAGACTGTGGCCGATCAGGATCGAGGGGGCCTGCCTTGTCTCGCGAAGATGATCGGCGGCGCGCACGAGATCGGCCACGTTCGAGGTGAACGTCGTGTTGGCGAAATCACCTTCGCTGGAGCCGAGGCCGGTGAAATCGAAGCGGAGAACGGCGATGCCATGCGCCGTCAGTGCCATCGCAATGCGCCGTGCCGCATGCGTGTCCTTGCCGCAGGAGAAGCAATGCGCGAACAGCGCATAGGCCCGTGGCGCGCCGTCGGGGAGATCGAGGGCCGCAGACAGTTTGTCGCCGCTTGCGCCTTCAAACTGGAAGCGTTCGGTCGGCATGATGATCCTCCCATCGTTGCGTCCGCGAGCGGCGAAGGCGCCGCATCGTCTCATATTGTCATACAACAGATCAGGCCTGCATGTGTCGGTGCGTCGAAGCGATCAGCGCCTCTCGTGCGGCCCCTGGATTGCTTCGCTTGCGCTCGCAATGACGCCGTGGCGGGCAGCGAACGCTCCACAAACTCCGTCATCGCGAGCGCAAGCGAAGCGATCCAGGGGCTCAGCAATAAGTCGTAACGACACCCCGTGCTGCATCTGCATCAAATGCAGAGCGAGGCAAGTTGCCAGCCGTGATCACTCCCGCTCAGGGATCAGCTCGATCACCTGTTCGCCGTTCCGGATCGCCGTCGGCAGGTCTTGCGCGACCAGGTCGGAAATCCATCGGACCAGCGTCGGAAGGCCTTCCTCCTTCGCTTGGCGGCGAAGCGGGGGCAGGTCGCGTTCATGCGCGGTGCCGACTTTGATGTTGAGGCGCTCATAAGGAATGTCGCCGTCCGGCGGCCGATAGCGCGCATCGAACAGACGCCGGCCGTGGCTGCGCACGAGGTGGATGCGGATGCCGCCGAGATCCCTTGCGGTCAATGCGGCGAGGATGACGCTCGGCTTGAGAAGATACCCATAGCCCTTGGGGATTTTGCCGGTTTCTGAGGTGAACTCCATGCTGCATCTCTGGCGTGTTCGGATATCGCGGTGACCACTCTGGGCGGAAGCGATAGCATGCAGTCCGTGGGGTGGGCAAAGCGCAGCGTGCCCACCACTCTCCAGGTTACTCCGAAAAATGGGGCAAGACGCCTCGCGTCTTTGCCCACCCTGCGGCTCTGCTCGCCCGTCAGTCCGAGTAGCGCTGCTCGGCCCAGGGATCGCCGCGGTTGTGATAGCCGCGCACCTCCCAATAGCCGGGCTTGTCGGCCTCGAGAAACTCGATCGCCTTGAGCCATTTCGCGCTCTTCCAGAAATACAGATGCGGCACGACGACGCGCACAGGGCCGCCATGCTCCCCGGTGATCGGCGCGCCGGACCAGCTGTGCGCGAGCAGCGCATCCTCGGCGGCGAAGTCCTCGAGCATGAGATTGGTCGTGTAGCCGTCATAGGAATGCAGCACGACGAAATTCGCGTTGTCACGCGGACGGCAGGCGGCGAGCAGGTCGCGGGTGGCCAGACCTTCCCACTGGTTGTCGTAGCGCGACCAGGTCGTCACGCAATGGATGTCGGAGACGAACTGGCGCTGCTCCTGGGCGAGGAAGGCTTGAAAGTCCCAGAACAGCGGATGTTCGACCGCGCCGTAGACGTCGAGCCGCCAGCGCTCGCGGGTGATGCTCGGCGTCAGCCCGAGGTCGAGGACCGGCCAGTCGCGCGTCAGATGCTGGCCGGGCGGCAGGCGCTGGTCCTCCGGTCTGACGACGCGGCCGGTCAGGAATTTGCCCTCGCGCGCCCAGCGCTCCTTGCTGCGGGTCAGCTTGCTCTCGGGCGGGAGCCCGGACTCGTCGGCCATCTCGGCACCTCGTCAGTTGTACGGCTCATTCATGCCGGTGCATCGCCGACGCATGCTTTGTGTCACGCATGGTCGCATAGATGAGCAGCGACAGGAAGATCACGCCCGACAGATAATAATAGAACCAGGTCTCGTGCCCAGTGCTTTTGAAGTATAGTGCGATAGCCGGCGCGGTGCCGCCGAACAGCGACACGGTGATGGCGTAGGGCAGGCCGACGCCGAGGGCGCGGATGTTGGTCGGGAACAGCTCGGCCTTGACCACGGCGTTGATCGAGGTGTAGCCGGCTGTGAAGATCCAGGCGCCGCAGATCAGCAGGAAGGCCGTGAACGGCTCCTTGGTGGCCTTGAGGGCGGTCAGGATCGGGATCGTCGACAAAGTGCCGGCGATGCCGAAGAAGATCAGCAGCGGCTTGCGGCCGATGCGGTCGGAGATCGCGCCATACAGCGGCTGCAAAACGCAGGCGAACAGCAGCGAGCCGAAGATCACCATCGTGGTCTGGTCCTCTGTGAGGCCGACCGAAAGCTTGACGAAGGTCTGCATGTAGGTGGTGAAGGTGTAGAACGCCGCGGTGCCGCCGGCGGTGAGGCCGACGACGAGCAGAAGCTCGCGCGGATATCTGAACAGCGCGGCCATCGAGCTGGACGAACCCGCCTTCTTCTTGGCCTCCACGAAGGCCTCGGTCTCGTGCAGATTGCGCCGCATCACGGCGACGAAGATCGCGAGGCAGGCGCCGATGAAGAACGGGATGCGCCAGCCCCAGGCCTTCAGCTCCTCGGTGGTCAGGAACACCTTCTGCAACAGCAGGAGCACGATGATCGCGGTGAGCTGACCGCCGATCAAAGTGACGTATTGGAAGCTCGAATAGAAGCCGCGATGCTTGGCGTCGGCGACCTCGGAGAGATAGGTGGCGCTGGCGCCATATTCACCGCCGAGGCTGAGGCCCTCGATCACGCGGGCGAGCGCCAGGATGATCGGCGCGGCGATGCCGATGGTGGCATAGGTCGGCGTCACCGCGATGATCAGCGAGCCGAAGCACATGCAGAGCACCGAGACGGTCAGCGACAGCCTGCGGCCATATTGGTCGGCGAGATACCCGAACAACCAGCCTCCGAGTGGGCGCATCAGGAAGGTCGCGGCGAACACCACGGCGGCGTTGAGCTGCTCGACGACAGGGTCTTTCGACGGGAAGAATGCCGGGGCGAAATACAGCGCGAACGCCGTGTAGGCGTAGAAATCGTACCATTCGACGAGGTTGCCGGCGGAGCCGATCAGGATCGCCTTGATGCGGCGCTCGACGTCCGAGATCGACGTGGCGGGCTCTACCGCAGGCTCGATCGCCTGGTCTGTCATTTTATGTCTCCGGGCAAGCATGATGAGCGGCCCTTCTACGGCAGCCGCCGCGATTGCCAATAGAGAATGACCGCAGGGGTCCTATGTTCCTGGTGACGGAACTTGTGCGCCCCGAGGATCGTAGAGAGGGCCTCGCCGTTCGAGACGCCCGCCTTCGGCGGGCTCCTCGGAGCGATAAGCGTTCTGCGAAATGGGACGCCGGTTTTAGGCGAGGCTCGCTCTTAGCCTCTCCCCGTGTGCGGGGAGAGGCCGGATTGCATCGACAGATGCAATCCGGGTGAGGGGGGCTGTCCGCACGTTCGGGCGGTGCGG
>NZ_CAFI01000017.1 GCF_000239775.1 Bradyrhizobium sp. ORS 375 | reverse complement strand
AGCCACACAGGAAGTGTGCGCCGATAGACCTTTACCCCCTCACTCGGATTGCATCTTGCGATGCAATCCGACCTCTCCCCGCAGGCGGGGAGAGGTGAGAGACCGAGCCGGCGCTCGAACTAACAACCGAGAGGGAAACGCCTCCGCCATGCTTCAGGAAACGTCCGACTACAACCAGCTCACTCGCGACTTCCGCTGGGAGATCCCGGCGCAATTCAACATCGCCGTCGCGACCTGCGATCGCCACGCTGACGGCTCGGGACGCCTGGCGCTGATCGTGGTCGAGGAGGATGGCGCCGCCCGCCGCGTCTCGTTCGACGAGCTGCGTGACCAATCCTGCCGCTTCGCCAATGTGCTGAAGGCCGATGGCCTTGCGCAGGGCGACCGCGTCGCGGTGTTCCTGTCGCAATCCCTCGAGCTGCCGATCGTCCATCTCGCCGCCTTCCGCGCCGGCCTGGTCTCGGTACCGCTGTTCACGCTGTTCGGTGAGGACGCACTGCAATTTCGTTTACAAAATTCCGGCGCCAAAGTCGTGGTCACCGACACGACGGGCCTCGCCAAGCTTGCCCGCATTCGCGACCAGCTGCCGGAGCTCAAGACGATCTATGTCACCGACGGCGATGGCAGCGGAGCCCGGCCGTTCTGGCCGACGCTGGAGCGCGCCTCCGATCGCTTCCCGACTGTCGCGACATCGAGCGACGATCCCGCGATCATCATCTACACCTCCGGCACGACCGGAAACCCAAAGGGCGCGCTGCACGCTCATCGCGTGCTGCTCGGCCATCTGCCCAATGTGGAGATGGTGCACGGCTTCCTGCCGAAGCCCGGCGACGTGATGTGGACGCCGGCGGACTGGGCGTGGATCGGCGGACTGTTCGATGCGCTGTTTCCGGCCTGGTATCACGCCGTGCCCGTGGTCGGCTATCGCGCCAGGAAGTTCGTGCCGCAGGCGGCGATGCAGCTGATGGCGGACTACCAGATCCGGAACGTCTTCCTGCCGCCGACCGCGCTGAAGCTGATGCGTCAGGCCAACGTCAAGCATGACGGCGTCAAGCTGCGCAGCATCCTCACCGGCGGCGAGTCGCTCGGCGCCGAGCTGCTCGATTGGGTGCGAGCGACCTTCGGCATCGACGCGCACGAGATCTACGGCCAGACCGAGTGCAATCTCGTCGTCGGCAACAATGCGAAGCTGTTTCCGATCCGCCCGGGCTCGATGGGCAAGGCGACGCCAGGCTTCGAGGTGCTGATCGTCAACGACAGGGGCGAGGAGTTGCCGCGTGGCGAGCGGGGCATCATCGGTGTGCGCCAGCCCAACCCCTGCACCATGATCGAATATTGGCGCAATCCGGAGGCGACGCAGAAGAAGTTCGCGGGCGATGTGCTGCTGACCGGCGACCTCGGCACCCAGGATCCCGACGGCTATTTCTGGTATGCGAGCCGCGAGGACGACGTCATCACCTCCGCCGGCTACCGCATCGGCCCGGCGGAGATCGAGGACACCTTGCTCAAGCACCCGGCCGTGGCGCTCGCCGCCGTTGTCGGCATTCCCGATCCCGTGCGCACCGAGGCCGTCAAGGCATGGATCGTGCTGCGGCCGGGCTTCTTTGCAAATGATACGCTGTCGCGGGAGATCCAGGAGTTCGTCAAGGTGAAGCTCGCGGCGCATGAATATCCACGCCATGTCGAGTTCACGGACAGCCTGCCGATGACGGCGACGGGCAAGGTGCTGCGGCGAGAATTGAGGGCGCGGGGGTAGGGACGCGCTTATTTCAATTAAGGCACGATGGCGCGACTTGCGTACCTCTCCCCGCTTGCGGGGAGAGGTCGGATTGCATCGTCAGATGCAATCCGGGTGAGGGGCTGTCGGCACGCTCGGTGCGCGTGGC
>NZ_CAFI01000018.1 GCF_000239775.1 Bradyrhizobium sp. ORS 375 | reverse complement strand
TCGACGATGCGGCGGAGCATCTCGACCATGGCGCCGGACATCGGCAGGTCCGACCAGCGCGTGTCGGCGCTGACGTGAAACAGCGCGAGGATGCCCTTGCCGCGATGCTCGCCGGTGACGAGCGGCGTGCCGTCCTCGAGCGAGGCCCAGCTCTTGGTCGCCAGCACGGCGTCGGGCTCGGCGAGGACCTGACGATTGACGGTCACGTCCTTCGGAACGGTGATGCCGGCAAACGGGCCATCGGCGGAGAAGGCCGCCAGACGCTGCGGCTTCTCCCAGGTCAGGCTGCCGCCCAGGGTGCGGCCGCCGCGGCGCAGCTTCACCGGCACGAGATCGTCGTCGCCCTGCGCAAGCCGCGGACCGGCGAAGCGCACCAGCACGCCGCCATTCTCGATCCAGCCATTGAGACGGTCGCGCAGCTCTGGCGACAGCGTGCCGACGTCCGCCATGATGATCATCGGCACCTTCTGATCGAGGAACTGCGTGATGATCTGCTGCGGCGAGCCGCGATCGCCGAGCCGGAGATCGGCGAACGGCGCCAGCGCGCGGGTCAGATAGAAGGTCGGTGCGAGCAGGGGCTGCGCGGTATCGCTGGTGGCGCCGGAGACGATGCCCACGGCGCGGCGGCGCCAGCGCTTGTCGAGCAATTGCACGGCGCCGGCAGAACGCTCGCCCGCGATCTCGAGTCGCGTGATGTCGTTGCGCAGTTCGACCGGCAGGTCGAAGCTGGCCTCGGTGTCGTGCGCGCCCGGGCCGAAGCCGAATGGCGCCTCGCCGAGTGGAGAGCCCTTGGCGTCGAGCGCGCGCACGATGCCGCCGGGCACGGAGAGATCGGCGCGGAGCACCTTCACCGTCATCTTGGCGGCGGCGTTGGCCGCGCCGGCCAGTGCCAGCGGTGACGGCGTGCCGCCCTCGAACACGGTCAGGCTGCGATCGCCGATCGTCTTGGCGAGGCCGGTGACGAACTCGCTGCCGCGGCCGGGGTCGACGCTGTCGGAGAACCACAGGATCTCGGCATCGCCGGTCGCCTTGAGGAAGCGGTCGAGCTGCGGCAGCACATCGGCGCGCTCGGTGGTGTAGGCCTTGGGCGCAATCTGGCGCAGCGCGACCCGCGCGGCGCCCGCCGGCATCAGCGTGATGTCGCGGGAGGCTTCGGAGAGCGGCACGAGCGCGACGCCGCGGCGGTCCGTATCCGCATTGGCGATCATCTCGTCGGCCGCCTTGATGCGAGCGTCCCAGCTCGCAGCCGCGCTCCAGCTGTCGTCCAGCAGCAGCACCAGAGGCGCCTTGCTGCCGGTGGCCTCGGTGCGCGGATTCCAGATCGGGCCGGCCGCCGCGAAGATCACCAGCGCCGCGGCCAACAGGCGCAGCAGCGTCAGCCACCATGGCGAGCGTGACGGCGTTTCTTCCCTCGGCGTGATGTCGAACAGCAGGCGGGTCGGCGGGAACTCGATGCGCCGCGGCCGCGGCGGCATGACCCGCAGCAGCCACCACAGCACCGGCAGGCTGACCAAGGCGGCCAGTAGCAGCGGTTCCGCGAACGACAGTGGCAGACCCATCATGCGCCGATCCCTCTGGGGCCAGCGCCCACTTTGACATTGCCCCGGGCGCCGAGCTTGCCCGTGGTCATGCCGGCATGCAGGAACAGCAGCAGCTCGGCTGCGGAACGGCTGGTGGTGTGCGTCGTGAACAGCCAGTCGAGCTTGCCGGTCTCGGCGCGGATCTGGTCACGATGCAGCGCCACGCGCGCCACATAGTCCTGCGCCCAGTTCTCGGCGCGGCCGGCGGTGATCATCTCGCCGCCTTCCGGCTCGACGAATTCGACGCGGCCGGAGTAGGGGAACGTTTCCTCGGCGGGATCAACGACCTGCACCATTGTCCCATGCGCGCCCGAGGCGGACAGGCCGGCGAGCACGGTGCTGATTTCGGAGATCGGCGACCAGAAGTCCGACAGCACGACGATCTCTGCCAGCGCCGCCGGCACGAAGGACGGCGGCAGGCTGGGCCTGACAGTCTCGTCATGCAGCATCGCCTGTGCGATCCGATCGATGATGTTGCGGCTCGCGGTGGGATTGACCAGGCCGGGAATGCCGACACGCTCGCCGCCGGCGACCAGCAGCTCGGCGAGCGCGAAGGTCACGATCAGCGCGCGTTCGAGCTTGCTGTCGCGAGCGCCCTTGGAGGCAAAGGCCATCGATGGCGAGCGGTCAGGCCAGATCCAGACCGTGTGCGCGGCCTCCCATTCCTGCTCGCGAACGTAAAGATGATCGTCGCGTGCCGAGCGGCGCCAGTCGACGCGCTGCGACGGCTCACCGGAGACGAAGCGGCGATACTGCCAGAAGCTTTCGCCGGAGCCCGCGCGACGGCGGCCATGCAGACCGTGAATGACATTCGCGGCGATCTGGCGGGCTTCCAGCACGAGGCGCGGCAGCGACGACGCCAGCGTGCGGCTTTCGCCATCGGCACGCCGTATCGCGAGAATTTCCCTGCTGGCGTGCCCTGATGCTGTGGCCATCAACCAATCCGGCTCTTCAGCTGCCGGATCACGTCCGGAATGGTCCGCCCTTCGGCGCGGGCGGGGAAGGTCAAAGCCATGCGGTGCTTCAGCACGGGCTCGGCGAGCTCCAGCACGTCGTCGATCGACGGCGCCAGACGGCCGTCGAGCAGCGCGCGGGCGCGCACCGCGAGCATCAGCGATTGGCTTGCGCGCGGGCCCGGGCCCCAGGCGATCAGCTTGCCGGCCTCACCCGCCTCAGGGCCGGGACGCGCGGAGCGGACCAGTGACAGGATCGCCTCGACGACGGAATCGCCGACCGGGAGCCGGCGGACCAGGCGTTGCGCCGCGATCAGCGCATCGGCGGTCATCGCGCTGCGGGCCGCGCTCTCCTCGGCCCCCGTGGTCTCAAACAGGATGCGGCGCTCGGCCTCGCGGTCGGGATAGTCGACGTCGATCTCCATCAGGAAGCGGTCGAGCTGCGCCTCGGGCAGGGGATAGGTTCCCTCCTGCTCCAGCGGGTTCTGCGTCGCCAGCACGTGGAAAGGCTTGGGCAGGTCGTGCCGTGCGCCCGCAACGGTGATGTGCTGCTCCTGCATGGCTTGCAGCAACGCCGACTGCGTGCGCGGGCTGGCGCGGTTGATCTCGTCGGCCATCAAGAGTTGCGCGAACACTGGGCCGGCAATGAAGCGGAACGAGCGCTTGCCGACGGTGCTCTCGTCGAGCACCTCGGCGCCGAGAATGTCGGAGGGCATCAGGTCTGGCGTGAACTGCACGCGCTTGGCGTCGAGGCCGAGCGTGACGCCGAGCGTTTCGACCAGCTTGGTCTTGGCGAGGCCAGGCACGCCGATGAGCAGCGCGTGACCGCCGGACAGGATCGTCACCAAGGTGTTTTCCACCACCTTGTCCTGGCCGAAGATGACGCTGGAGATTGCCTCCTTCGCCGCGCGGATCTGCCCGGAGACCTGTTCGGCCGATCGGACGATCGCATCCTCGAGCTTCTCGGCACTCTCAGCCATTCCCGCGCTCCTTTTGCCCCGCATCTTCAACTTGCCGACGGCCGTTCCGCTCCAGTTTCTCAGGACGCGGCTGCCAATCTATGCGAAGGCGCTGTATTCGTTGAGTTAAACTATCCCCATATTATCGGCATTCCGGGGTATTGACGGCATCACGATATGGCGACCTTACATCACGTGCACGGCCGTCAGGAACTTTTGCACAGACGACGGCGATGAAATCCTGCACCAATCGTGCCAAGCCTTACGCAAACTCGGGGCAAACCATGGCGAAGCAAGGGCAGAGCACTGACAGCGGACTGGAGCGGCTGACTTCGGCCGCGACACAGGCCGCCAACTCGGCACCTGACAGCTCAGGACGCGGCCTGCCGCCAGTGCATCTGTGGAATCCGCCCTTCTGCGGCGATCTCGACATGCGAATCGCAGGCGATGGTAGCTGGTACTACTTGGGCACGCCAATCGGGCGGCCTGCGCTGGTGCGGCTGTTCTCCACGATCCTGAAGCGCGAGGGAGACCGTTATTTCCTGGTCACGCCGGTGGAGAAGGTCGGCATCCGTGTCGATGACGCTCCGTTCATGGCCGTAGAAATGCGGAAGGACTCGGACGCGCACGGCACGCGGCTGCATTTTCGCACCAATGTCGACGATTGGATTGTCTGCGATGCCGAGCACCGGCTGCGCTTCGAACGAGGCGAGGGTGGCGGGCTCACGCCCTATTTGCACGTCCGCGCGGATCTCTGGGCCAAGGTGACGCGGGCGCTCTACTATGAGCTGGTTGACATGGGCGAGGAGCGGATGATCGATGGCGACGTCATGTTCGGGGTGGAATCGGACGGCGCGTTCTTCCCCATGGCCAACGCAGAAGAGGTGAGGGCGGCGCTTTGAACGAGCCCATGGTGGTGAGGCGTGCGACGGGGGTGAGTTCGGCCGAATTCTTCGCGCGTGGCCGGGAGCGGCTGCGCTTCGACGTGCCCCCCGCGCTGCTCGATCCCGAGGTCATTCCGACCAGCGGCGATTCCGGCACCGATCGCATGCTCGAGATCATCGCCCGCGAGCAGCCGATCCGGCCCGCGGCCGTGCTCATTCCCGTGGTCGATCATCCCGAGCCGACGGTGCTCCTGACCCAGCGCTCGCCGAACCTCTCCAGCCATGCCGGGCAGATCGCGTTTCCCGGCGGCAAGATCGACGTCACCGACGCCACCCCGCTCGACGCCGCTTTGCGCGAGGCGGAGGAGGAGGTCGGTCTCGACCGCAGCTTCGTCGATCCGATCGGTTATCTCGACGTCTACGGCACGGCGTTCGGCTTCCGCATCCTGCCGACGGTGGCGCGGGTGCGGCCGGGGTTTTCGCTGAAGATCAACGAAGGCGAGGTCGACGATGCCTTCGAGGTGCCGCTCGCCTTCCTGATGGACCCGGCCAATCACCAGCTGCATTCCAAGGAATTTCGCGGCATGGAGCGCTCGTATTACGCGATGCCGTTCGCCGAGCGCTACATCTGGGGCGCCACCGCGGGCATTCTTCGGGTGTTGTACGAGCGGATCTATCTGTCATGATCCGACCCGTGTTGACGGAAATCGGAATCTTCCTCATTCCTTTTGCGGTCTATGTGCTGTTCTTGGTCGCGACCCGTGCGGGGTTGTTGGTGCCGGCCAATTGGCCTCTGCATCTGGTTGCAAAATTGACGGTGGCGGCGCTGGTGTTGGTGATTGCAAGTCTGGTCCTGCTCGCCGAATTCTCCGGCGCGCCGCCGCATTCGACCTACGTGCCCGCGCACATCGAGAACGGCCGGCTCGTTCCGGGAGTCGAGAAATGACCGGCGCGCGGGTGCTCAGCGCGCCCTGGCTCTCGTCCGGCCCCGCGGCGCGGGTGCTCGCTCTTCTCAATTGCGACGGCGAGGAGGCGCGTGTGGTCGGCGGCGCCGTGCGCAACGCGCTGCTCGGCATCGCGATCGGCGACATCGACATCGCCACCACGGCGCTGCCTCCCGAGGTGATCCGCCGCGCCAAGGCCGCCTCGATCAAGAGCGTGCCGACCGGCATCGACCACGGCACCATCACGCTGGTGCTGGACGGCCATCCGTTCGAGGTCACGACCTTGCGCGAGGACACCGAGACGTTCGGCCGCAAGGCCAAGGTCGCCTTCGCGCGCGACTGGGTCGGGGACGCGCATCGGCGCGACTTCACCATCAACGCGCTGTCCGTGGGACCCGATGGCGTCATCCACGATCATGTCGGCGGTCTCGCCGACATCGAGGCCCGGCGCGTCCGCTTCATCGGCGATCCCGCTCAGCGCATCGCCGAGGATTACCTGCGCATCCTGCGCTTCTTCCGCATCCACGCGGCGTTCGGCCACGGCGAGCCCGATCGGGAGGGATATCTCGCCTGCATTGCCGGACGCGGCGGCCTTGCAACGCTATCGGCCGAACGTGTGCGCATGGAGATGCTCAAGCTCCTCCTTACCGAAGGCGCTGTCGGCGCGGTCACGGCCATGGCCGATGGCGGCCTGCTGACGTCGCTGCTCGGCGGCGTCGCCTATCTTGGTCCGTTCGCGGCGATGATCGACATCGAGCGCGAGCTGTCGCTGCCGCCGAGCTCCGTCCGTCGCCTCGCCGCGCTCGCGGTTGCCGTCACCGAGGATGCGCGCCGTCTCGGCGCACGGCTGAAGCTCTCCAACGCCGAGACCAAGGCGCTCGACGGCATGGGCCATCGCTGGTGGCGCTTCGCCTCCGCCGATGAGGCGCGGGTGCGGCGGCTGCTGTATCGGCTTGGCGAGACCGTCTATCGCGACCGGCTTCTGCTCGGCTGGGCGCGCGCCGGCCATGATCGCGACGATCCGCGCTGGCGCGAGCGCGCGCTCCTGCCGCAGCGCTTCACGCCGCCGAAATTGCCGCTGAAGGCGGCCGATTTCATCGCGCGCGGGATCGCGGAGGGGCCGCTGCTCGGCCACGTGCTGACGCTTGCCGAGGATGCCTGGCTGGCTGCTGATTTTCCGCTCGACGAGGCCTCGTTGAACGCGATTGCCGATCAGGCGGCCGCGCGCGTCAACCGCGACGGACGATCCTGAATCCGCCAGCCGCGGTCGGGGCTCGTCAGGTGGTGGCTGCGGCGAAGATCTCCGGCCGACTTGATTTTGTGATACGTTATAACGTAACATTCTCGGATGCAGGAGCATCCGCTTGAGTAAGCCCGAAATCATCCGCAGCCGCCCCCTCGGGTCTTCCGACGTGGCGTCCGACGTCGAGGCCCCGGTCCGAGCGACGGCAGCGGTCGTTCGCCTGAGCGACTTCAGACCCCAGCGCCGGGAGCGGATCTATGATTCCGACAAGATCTGGTCCGGCGAGCACACGGCGCGGGATTACACCGAGCTCTGAGCCATCGGCCTCTGCGTGTGGCCGAGTCGTTTGCGCCCATCGCGCGGTGTTGTTGCAGCAGGACTTCGTCGCGCCGACGTGATCGCCTGGCGCATGCGAATTCATTGCGCCTGGGGTTGCGGAGGAGCCGCATCTCGGCCATGAGCTGGCTCTCGCAGATGATGGCTCGCTGGCACCGTGCGGAGCGCGAGGCATCGCTGACCGCGATCGCCGATCAGGCGGCGGCGCGCGTCAACCGCGACGGATGGTCATGAATTTTCTGGCAGGCTTTGCCGATATCTCGCTGCTACAGCTCCTGCTCGTCGCGTCCGTTGCTCTCCTTGCTTCCATCATCGGCGGCCTCGCCGGCTACGGCACCGGCGCCCTGATGCCGCTGGTGCTGGTGCCGATGGTCGGCGCCGAGCCGGTGGTGCCGATCATCGCCATCTCCGCGATTCTCACCAATCTCAGCCGTGTCGTCGCCTACATCCAGCATGCCGACCGGACGCGGGCCGGTATCGTCATCGCCGCAGCTGCGGTCACCACGGCGCTCGGCGCCTACGGCTACACCCGGCTGACCAACGCCGGCGCGGCCTTCGTGATCGGCACGATGCTGATCATGAGCGTTCCCTTGCGGCGCATCCTGCGCAAGCGGGATGTGCGGATCGGCAATGGCGGGCTCGCGGCCGGCGCCGTCGGCTATGGCGTGCTCGTCGGCGGCACCTCCGGCTCCGGCGTCATCCTGCTGTCGCTCTTGATGGCTGCGGGCCTCGAAGGCGCCGCGGTCATTGCCACCGACGCCATGATCTCGGTTGTGACCGGCGTGATCAAGATCTCGGTGTTCGGCCTCGCCGGCGTCGTCACGGCGCAGGTGCTGGCCTTGGCGCTGCTGATCGGCGCCGTCGCCGTGCCCGGCGCCTTTCTGGCAAAAGCCTTCGTCGCGCGCATGCCCGTGCAGATCCACGCCGCGATCCTCGATGCCGCCGTGATCACCGGCGGCGGCGTGATGATCGCCTCGGCCGTGCGGCACCTGCTTCCAGCGGCATAGATCGAGCGGCGTGTGGGGGCCTCATCCGCTGACACGAATCGGTGTGCATTCCCGGCTGAACAGGCCGACGGCGTCGCGCAGCAGCGGCAGATGGCAGAGAAAGCCCGAGGGGCGATATTTGACGCGAATGCTCTCCAGCCGCGCCATGGCGAGGCTCATGAACGCGTTCAACCGCACCACCTGCTTGTCGAGCGCCGCGCGGTAGCGCGCCTCATTGTCCCTGAACGCCTTCACCCTGTCATCGCTGACCGTATTGCTTGACGCCCAGACCCGCGCGGTCGAGATCTGCCGGTGCGACTGCTCGAAGCAGAAATGCATCGTCAGAAGATGGTGCTTGGCGCTCTGCCAGTCGATCGTGACCGGCCGCCGGCCGCTGTCCCGCCTGGCGCAGAGATTGACGCGCTGGGCCGGCTGCGGTGGCGGCGCATTGGCCCGGCACGGGTCGGCATCATCAACAGCCGGTCCCGTGACTCCGAGCCGCGGCATGTTGGCCTCGGAATCGCAGTCGAAATCATAGGTGCCGAGCAGCGCCTCGTTGAGCGGATCCTGGTCCAGGACGCGCGGCGCGTCGGGATCGCGGCCGAGGTCGCTGGCCCAGTCGATATAGATTTCCGCCTTGTGCGCGAAGATGCTGCTGTTCTGGCGCAGCGCCATCCGCGCCTTGGTGTAGGGCGCGAAACTCTCGCTGCCCGCTTTCGTCGTCAGCGCCTTGTCGCCGGGATCGACACCGGCCGAGACGGCCGCCGCGAAATTGTAGAAGATCAGCTCCTGCAGCATCTGCGCTTCGGCATAGGCATTGGAGATCGTGACGAAGGTCTCGGTCGCAGCCTTCATGTCGGCCTCGGCGAGCGCGCTGACCTTGGCGTCATAGGCGCTGAGATATTGGAAGTAGCCGCCGAGAAAGCCGGTGGCGATGGTGATGAAGGTCAGGTTCTTGACCACCGACAGCTTCTGATTCCAGTCCAGAAAGCGCGCCCAGACGCCCGGTGGCGGCTCAGCGTCCACGACCGCCGCGGACTTTCCGGACGTCGCGGCGGCAGCGCCGGCAGAGGTCTCGTGTGATGTCATCAGCAGGCCTTCGCTTGTTCAAGCGCGGTCGATAAGTATCACAATCTTGGGATGTGATCCACGACCGGCGCACGAGCTTCGGCGCCGTCGATTCCATGTCGGTTGTTTGACCGATGCGGAGCGTGGTGCGCAGCCGTGCGTCGCAGCAGGTCAGCTCGACCGGACCGCGCTTGGAGCGGTCGAAGGAGAACTCGCGATCGGCCTGGTCTCGGCGCGTGCGACGATCGCATCGAGCGTTGCCACGGCCCGGTTCGTGACCTCGTCGATCGGCGGCACCATGCCGCCCGGGGCGAGCTCGACCCGGTTGCGTCCCTTCTGCTTGGCGCGATACAGCGCGCCGTCGGCGACGCGCAGGATCTCGGTCAGATCGATGCCGGCTTCTGGATAGGCGGCGACGCCGATCGACACCGTGACCCGCGGCAGCATGCCGTCGCCATAGCTGATGTTGAGCGCCTCGACGCGGGTACGCAGCTCCTCGGCGCGCAGCGCGGCCTCCTCGATTCCGCAGTTCGGCAGCATCACCACGAACTCCTCGCCGCCGAGTCGGCAGGGGACGTCATTGTCGGTGAAGCTGGCCTTGAGGATCTCGCCGACATGACGCAGCACGGTGTCGCCGGCCTCGTGGCCATGATTGTCGTTGAACGACTTGAAGTGATCGATGTCCAGCGTCACGACGCTCACCGGCGTGCGGCTGCGCGCGGCGCGCAGCAGTTCGCGGCGGGCGGTCTCGATCAGATAGCGACGGTTGTTCAATCCGGTCAGCGCGTCGCGCAGCGACTGATCGCGCAGGCCTTCGCGCAGCTTGATGTTGGCGATCGCGATCGACAGATGCTCGGCGCAGGCAAGCCCGAGCCGGGCGCGGTCGGCGAAGCGCGCCTTGGCCTCGGCTTCGGTCTCCTCGCCCTTGAAATTGTACTCGACATGCAACAGGCCGACGGTCTCGCCATGGGCGAGGATCGGGATGCAGCAATAGTTTTCGTCGACACCGTCATGCACGTGGTCGCAGCGGAATTCGACCTCGCTGGTGCCATGGATGTAGACGTGGCCGCGGCGCAGGCTCCAGCAGTCGTCCGGGTGCAGGCTGCGGGTACGCGCCTCGCCGTTCCATTCGGCGGCGAGCTCGAGCAGGTCGCGGCTGTCGGCATAGATGTAGAGCGTGCCGGTGCATTCCGGCATCAGGCCGCCGAGCACCGTCGAGATCATCTGGTAGAGCTCGGGCTCGGATTTGGCCGATTGCAGCCATTCGCTCAGCTCGGAGAGGGTCCGGGTCGCCGCATTCAGGCGCTCGTTCTCGACCAGGCTCGTGCGGAACACGGCGAGCGCCCGCGCCATCAGGCCGAGCTCGTTGGTGTGATCCGCATAGGGGATTTCGGTTTGCAGCTCGCCCTTGGCGATGGCCTCCATGCTGCGCGTGATCCGGAAGATCGGCATCGACACGTCGTGGATGACGAAGAACAGCGTCGCCAGCCCGATCATGACGCTGACGCCGTTGACCGACCACAGCACGATGCGAAACAGCTGCGCATCGAGCGTCGCACTCTCGATCGCGCTGTCCGCCCGATGATCGGCGAGCTTGATGCCATGACCGATCGCGTCCACCACGGACTGAAAGATCGGCGGGGTCTGAACGTTGACGACATGCTCCAGCCGATCGCGGTTGGCGCCGACCTCCGGCTCCAGCATCACCGCCTGCTGCTTCAGATACAGGTCCCATTTGTTGACGAACTGGTCGAACGCCATCCTCATCGGCGCATCCGAGCCGATCATCTCCTTGAAGCTCGCAATCCTGGCCTGCACCTCGACGATGCGGCGCCGGAGCTCGCCCTCGGCATCGGCGCGCGGCTCCGGCGCCGTCGACAGCGCGGCGCGGATGGCGACGAGATGGGCGTGGGCGATGCTGACGTTGAGATCGCCGAGCGCGTGGATCCTGGGCAGCCGCTCATGATTGATGGCTTCGACCGCGTCCTGCAGCGCCGACAGCCGCATCGTGGCCATCACCGACACGCCGCCGAGGATCGCCAGCAGCAGGAAGACCGAGGTCAGGAGCGAGTTCTTGATCGACACGCTCAAGGAGATCTGCGGCAGATTGAGAGCCATGACACCGACGCTGCACCAACGGCTTGCGATCGGTCGAAACGGCGCGCACGTGCTGGCGCCTCTTCCCCTCCAAGCCCCGCCGCATGAGACGCGTGGCCGAATTTCAATTCGGTTACGGAAGTTCCGTAAGGCCCCGGGGGCGGCCGCGAACGGCTGGCCTGGTTAAGAGCGCGTGTGCCGCGACGGTGAACGGCCGGCTAACGCCGCGCGTCAACCCGGCAGCAGCTCGGTTAGTGAACGGATGATGCGGTCGGGCTTGACGTGCGTGCCTTCGGGCAGGCCGTCGCCATGCACGTCGATCCAGATCGAATAGATGCCGAGCCGCTGCGGCGCCTCGATCTCCCATTCCAGATTGTCGCCGATCATCCAGGTGTCTTCGGGGCCGACGCCGAGCCGCTCCATGGCGTGCCAATAGGCGCGCTCCTCGGGTTTGCCGAAGCCGTGCTCGCCCTCGATCTGGATGTGGTCGAAACGGTGCGCCAGCGCGAAGCGCTCGATCTTGGCGCGCTGCTGCCCGGCCTCGCCATTGGTGACCAGCGCGAGCTTGACGCCGCGCGCCTTGAATTCGTCGATCGCCTCATGGGCGCCGGGAAAGACGAACATCTGCTCGTCGCGATAGGCCGTGAAGCGGTCGGCGATGCGGATCGCGAGCTCGATCGGCAGGGCAGGGCCGGCGCTGGTCAGTTGCGCAAAGCCGCCCTTGACCACCTCCTGCCGCGCCTGGATCAGCTTCATCCGCCACTCGGCGCCGGCGACCGACCAGAAGCTGCGCGCGGAGGCGAGGATCGCGGCCGCCACGGTCTGCGGCGTATGCGGCGCGAGCTCGTCGGCGAATTCGGTGGCGACGATATTCCAGGCGATCTCGGGACGGCCATAGGCCGACAGGATGGTGTCATCCATGTCGATCAGCATGGCGCGGGGCAGGGCGGCGGTCATATTTGGCTTACGGGTCAATCAAACGAGAGTTTCAGGGCCATTTCACTTCAGGCGGCATCGACGACAAAATGGACTCCACATTGCCACCGGTTTTCAGCCCAAATGTGGTGCCGCGGTCATAAAGCAGGTTGAATTCGACATAGCGGCCGCGGCGGATCAGTTGCTCCTCGCGGTCGGCTTCGGTCCAGGGGGCGTTGAAGTTGCGCCGGACCAGCTCAGGGTAGACCGTCAGGAAGGCGCGGCCGACGGCCTGCGTGAAGGCGAGGTCGGCCTCCCAGTCGCCGGAATCGTGGTGGTCGTAGAAGATGCCGCCGATGCCGCGCGGCTCCTTGCGGTGAGGCAGGTAGAAGTACTCGTCGCACCAGCGCTTGTACTTGTCATACGACGCGACGGCCGCGTGCGCGTCGCAGGCGCTCTTCATGGCGGCGTGGAAGGCGACCGTATCCGGGTCTTCCTGGTTGCGCCTGCGATCCAGCACGGGGGTGAGATCGGCGCCGCCGCCGAACCACGCCTTGGTGGTGACGACGAAACGGGTGTTCATGTGCACCGCCGGCACGTGCGGCGACCACAGATGGGCGATCAGCGAGATGCCCGACGCCCAGAACCTCGGATCCTCCGCGGCGCCGGGAATCTGGCTGCGGAATTCCGGGGCGAACTCGCCATGCACGGTCGAGCAGTGCACGCCGACCTTCTCGAACAGCCGGCCGTGCATCATGCTCATGACGCCGCCGCCGCCCGGGCCGCCGGCATGGTCGGTGCGCTCCCACGGCGTGCGCACGAAGCGGGCCGGCGCGCGCGGAAAGAGTTCGGCCGGCGCCTCGTCCTCGAGCCGCTCGAACGCCGCGCAGATCTGGTCGCGCAGATTCTCGAACCAGGCGCGGGCGCGGGCCTTGCGATCCTCGATGGCGGCAGTGGTCATGAACGTTCCCCCCGGCACATTGGCGTTCACCCCGCCGTCAAGCGTCCATGACAGTCGGAAGTGACAGTATAGCTATCGCTGCAGGTGAGGTCCTACCACAATCGATCAGTCCTGCGGACCGAAATAGGTGCAAGTCTCGCGGCAGCTGTCGCGGTGGACGCTGACCTTGGTGACGTGGCCGATGGAGCGAACGCGCTCGTAGATGAAGCGCGCCAGATTCTCCAGCGTCGGCAGCCCGATCGCCTCGATCCTGTTCAGGAACTTGTGGTCGAGCGTGGCCTGGATCTCGCCCAGGCGCTGCGTCAGCACGCCGAAATCGACCACCATTCCCGTTTTAGGGTCCGGCGTGCCGCGCACGGTCACCTCGGCGCGGAAGGAGTGCCCGTGGATCTCCTGGCTCACCTCGCCGAGCGTCGTATGCGACAGCGCATGCGCGGCCTCGAAGGTGAACGATTTGGTCAATTCCCACATCGGTTAGTCAACGATCCCTATCTGATGCCGATCATCTTGTGCGTCTGCAGGCTGAGCCGCCATTGCGGATGATGCTGGCAGTAATCAATGGCGCGCGCCGTGTTCGCGGCCGCCTCCGGCCCGTCCATCGGCTGCAGCGAGAAGCGGCTGAAGGCGAGGCCCTCGAACGTCTCCGGCTCGGCGCCGTGCTGCGGATAGACCAGCTTCAGCTCATGGCCCTGCCGCAGCTTCAACTCGGCGCCGGCCTTCGGGCTGACGCAGATCCAGTCGATACCGTCGGGCGGAATGAGCGTACCGTTGGTCTCGACACCTACGGCGAAGCCCTGGGCGTGGAGCGCTCCGATCAGGTCAGCGTCGACCTGGAGCAGCGGCTCGCCGCCGGTGAGGATCGTATAGCGGTCGGCCGCGCCGCCTGTCCATTGCCCGGCAATTGCTTCGGCTAAGGCCGCCGCGCTGTCGTAGCGGCCGCCGAGCGTGCCGTCGGTGCCGACGAAATCGGTGTCGCAGAACCGGCACGTCGCCGTCGCGCGATCGGCCTCGCGGCCGCTCCACAAATTGCAGCCGGCGAAGCGACAGAACACGGCGGCACGCCCCGCCTGGGCGCCCTCGCCCTGCAGGGTCATGAAGATTTCCTTCACCGCGTAGCTCACTCGCGCGCTCCTTCCGTGGATTGCAATTGGACGAAATGTCCAACCTGGCGCAGCGCCTCGCCGGCGGCCATCGCGGCCGCCATCGCCACGTTGAGCGAGCGCATGCCTGACTTGAGCGGAATGCGCAGCCGCGCGTCGGCCGCGTCTGCCACCGACGCGGGCACGCCGACGCTCTCACGCCCGAGCAGCAGGATGTCATCCGGGCGATAGCTGACATCCAGGTAGGATGCTGCGCCCTTGGTGGTGAGCAGCAGCAGGCGGTGGCCGGCCGTGGCCCGCCAGGCCTCGAACGCGCTCCAGGAATCGTGCCGCCGCCAATCGAGCTGATCGAGATAGTCCATGCCGGCGCGCCGGAACTGCCGATCGGATACCGGAAAGCCGGCCGGCTCGATGATGTGGGCGGCGAGTCCGAGACAGGCGCACAGGCGCAGAATCGTTCCGGTGTTCTGCGGGATGTCGGGCTGATAGAGCGCGATCTGCATGCGAATAGGTCTTAAGGATGAGGCGGAAAGTCCGCCAAGCCAGCGGGAATTGGTGCATGGCGTGCTGCGGGGCCGATAGCGGGCTTGCGCTCGTATCGCAAGGGTGCCAATAGAACGATTCTGGACGGCTTGTTCCTACCGGGGCGGTAGCACGAGCCGTTTTCTGCCGCCGCGGGGGACGCGGGCGCCGGCAGGCATCTCCCGGTCACGTGATCTCCAACGCTGAGATCTGACACGTCGAGCGGGGCGTTGCTCCGGCTGCAACGAAGAAAGGGTTGGAATCGTGACAGCGTCTACTGCGGATCATCCGACACGCCGGGATTTTCTATTCGTCGCCACGGGCGCGACCGCAGCGGTCGGTGGCGTGGCCGCCCTGTGGCCCTTCATCTCCCAGATGAATCCCGATGCGTCGACCATCGCGGCCGGTGCGCCGATCGAGGTCGACCTCACCCCGGTCGCCGAGGGGCAGGACATCAAGGTGTTCTGGCGCGGCAAGCCGATCTACATCTCCCACCGCACCAAGAAGCAGGTCGAGGAGGTCCGCGCGGTCCCGGTGTCGAGCCTGCCGGATCCGGCGACCGACCAGTCCCGCACCAAGGACGGCCACGAGCAGTGGCTGGTCGTGATCGGCATCTGCACCCATCTCGGCTGTATCCCGATCGCCCATGAAGGCAATTACGACGGCTTCTTCTGCCCGTGCCACGGCTCGCAGTACGATGCCTCGGGGCGTGTCCGCCAGGGACCGGCGCCGCTGAACCTGCCCGTCCCGCCCTATCAGTTCGTTTCCGACACCAAGATCCAGATCGGCTGAGCGGACGTTTCGTCCGCAAGCTCAAGCTCGATCGTGCAAGATAATTCTTTCAGGAACGCATCATGAGTGGACCATCTAGCTACCAGCCGAGCCACCCCGCCTTGAAGTGGTTCGAGCAACGACTCCCCATCATCGGCCTGGTCCACTCGTCCTTCATCGCTTATCCGACGCCGCGGAACCTGAACTACTGGTGGACCTTCGGCGCCATCCTGTCGATGATGCTGGGCGTGCAGATCCTGACCGGCGTCATCCTGGCGATGCACTACACGCCGCACGCCGACCTCGCCTTCAAGTCGGTCGAGCTGATCGTCCGCGACGTCAACTACGGCTGGTTGCTGCGCAACATGCATGCCTGCGGCGCGTCGATGTTCTTCCTCGCCGTCTACATCCACATGTTCCGCGGTCTCTATTACGGGTCGTACAAGGCGCCGCGCGAGGTGCTCTGGATCCTCGGCGTCATCATCTATCTGCTGATGATGGCGACGGGCTTCATGGGCTACGTGCTGCCGTGGGGCCAGATGAGCTTCTGGGGCGCCACCGTCATCACCAATTTGTTCTCGGCCGTGCCGTATTTCGGCGAGAGCATCGTGACCCTGCTGTGGGGCGGCTACTCGGTCGGTAATCCCACGCTGAACCGCTTCTTCGCGCTGCACTACCTGCTGCCGTTCCTGATCGCCGGCGTGGTCGTGCTGCACGTCTGGGCGCTGCATGTCGCCGGTCAGAACAACCCGGCCGGCGTCGAGCCCAAGACCGAAAAGGACATGGTGCCGTTCACGCCGTACGCGACGATCAAGGACTTCTTCGGCGTCACCTGCTTCCTGATCTTCTATTCCTGGTTCATCTTCTACATGCCGAACTATCTCGGCGAGGCCGACAACTACATCCCGGCCAACCCGGCGGTGACGCCGGCGCACATCGTGCCCGAATGGTACTACCTGCCGTTCTACGCGATCCTGCGCTCGATCCCGAACAAGCTCGCCGGCGTCGTGGCGATGTTCGCGGCGATCATCGTGCTGGTGTTCCTGCCCTGGCTCGACTCGGCCAAGACCCGCTCGAACAAGTACCGTCCGCTCGGCAAGCAGTTCTTCTGGATCTTCTTCGTGGTCTGCATCGGCCTCGGCTATCTCGGCGCGCAGCCGCCGGAGGGCGTCTATGTCGTGCTCGGCCGGATCCTGACCGTGCTGTACTTCGCCTACTTCCTGATCGTGCTGCCGCTGCTCGCCCGCATCGAGAAGCCGCGTCCGCTGCCGAACTCGATCGCCGACGACGTGCTGGCCAAGTCCGGCCGCGCCGCGCCGATGGTCTCGGCGATCGTCGCGATCGTCGCCGCCGCGTCGCTGTTCGCCGGCAGCATGGGCGAGGCCCGGGCCAGCGAGGGCACCGAGATGCCGCCGTCGGCGAAGTGGTCGTTCGCCGGGCCGTTCGGCAAGTTCGATCGCGGCGCCGTGCAGCGCGGCCTGAAGATCTACAAGGAGGTCTGCTCGAACTGCCACTCGCTGAACTATGTGGCGTTCCGCAATCTCGCCGAGCCCGGCGGTCCCGGCTACACCCCGGCCCAGGCCGCGGCCTTCGCGGCGGAGTACAAGATCAAGGACGGCCCGAACGACGCCGGCGACATGTTCGAGCGTCCGGGCCGCCCGGCCGACTATTTCCCGGCGCCGTTCCCGAACGAGCAGGCGGCGCGTGCGTCCAACGGCGGCGCGGCTCCGCCGGATCTGTCGCTGATCGCCAAGGCGCGCTCCTATAAGCGCGGCTTCCCCTGGTTCCTGATCGACTTCTTCACCCAGTTCCAGGAGCAGGGCCCGAACTACATCAACGCGCTGCTGCAGGGCTACGAGGACAACCCGCCGCATGGCGTCACCATTCCGGAAGGCTCGTACTACAACAAGTACTTCCCCGGTAACGCGATCAAGATGCCGAAGCCGCTGTCTGACGGCCAGGTGACCTTCGACGACGGCTCGCCGACCACCGTCGCCCAGTACGCCCACGACGTTTCGACCTTCCTGATGTGGACCGCGGAGCCGCACATGGAAGCCCGCAAGCGCCTCGGCTATCAGGTCTTCGTGTTCCTGATCATCTTCGCCGGCCTGATGTACTTCACCAAGAAGCGCGTCTGGGCCGCGGCGCACTGAGCGGCACCGTCGATCGCGGTATGAGATTGAAAAAGCCCCTGCGGGGGCTTTTTTTGTTGCGCGCCGTGCCGATGTGATGCGCGGAGCCCGGATGAGCGGAGCGATATCCGGGTTCGCATTGGTGCCGGCGATGAACCCGGATGTCGCTCCGCTCATCCGGGCAACAGGGGGCGCTCTCACGTTCGAGCGAAGGCCCGACGCCCGCAGTCGCACCGTCGCGAGATTTGCGGTAAACCGCTTCCCCAATCCCCAATCAGAAACTTCGGAGGACCATCATGGGCACACTCGTCAGCTTCAAACGCCCCGACGGCCAGGAGGCCAAGGGCTATCTCGCCAAGGCCGCCAAGGCTGATGCGCCGGGCGTCGTCGTGATCCAGGAATGGTGGGGCCTGCAGGACCAGATCAAGGGGATGTGCGACCGCTTCGCGCTCGCCGGCTTCAACGCGCTGGCGCCGGACCTCTACAAGGGCACGGTGGTGCCCTATCACGACACGGACGCGGCCGGGCGCGAGATGAACTCGCTCGACTTCATGGACGCGACCACGCAGACGGTGCGCGGCGCGGCGCAATATCTGGCGCGCAACGGCGCCAAGGTCGGCCTCACCGGCTTCTGCCTGGGCGGCGCGGTGACGATCATCGGCGCCACCAAGATCGACGAGCTCGCGGCCGGCGTCGTGTTCTATGGCATTCCGCCGGAGCAGGCCGCCAAGCCCGCCGACGTCAAGATCCCGCTGCAGGCGCATTTCGCCAACAAGGACGATTGGTGCACGCCGGCGCTGGTCGACGGTTTCGAAAAAGCGATGCAGGCCGCCGGCAAGTCGCTGGAGCTGTATCGCTACGATGCCGAGCATGCCTTCGTGAACGAGCAGCGGATGACGGTGCACGACCGCGCCGCCGCCGAGCTGGCCTGGGGCCGCGCCACGGCGTTCTTCCACAAGCATCTCGGATGAGGTGAGGGGGCCGGCACGCCGGCCCTGCATCGTGCCGCGCGGTGTCAGACCGCGCGGGCGGCCTTGGCATCGGCGGGATCGTTCTCGGCGGCGAGCGCCTCGGCATCGTCGGCCGATGGGCCGTTCGCCTGATCCAGGCCGTTGCCGGCGGTCGCCGCATCGGCGGAGCGCCGACGACGCTTCGTCCTTTTCGCCTGCGCTTCGAGGAAGCAATCGAGCAGCGTCTGCTGCTTCGGGAGCGCATGCGACACGGAAGGCTGTTTGCCGCGAGCCATGTTAACCAAGGTAATTCAATATGGTTAACCAATCATTGCCACACTATTGCAGATAGACAACAGTGTTGCCCGCATGCCCGGCCAAGTTATGTAACTTTTTGGGATTGTCACAACCGGTGGTGCGTAAATAGGGTCGTGCGCACGCGCGCAACATGAGGTTGTGACCTGGATCACAGCCGACGGCTGCAGCTTTTCGCCCGCTCCAACCAGCCTTATGCCCGCGAATCACCGCAGAATTGCGAGCCTTTGAACGGCGAGCATGTCCGGCCCTGGCGATCCTCGTTCACCTGTCGCACGATGTGGTGCATCCCCGGTTTGCATCAGTGGAACAATCTGAGGTAGCATTCCCCGGTCCTTCGGCTGATGGAGATGGCGGTGCGTGTGGCCTTTGCGCTCGCCGGACTGGGCGGCTTGAATGCCCATGGCGCCGGCTTCCTCGACACCGCCCGCGCCTGGGGCGTCACCCCGGACCTGGTTACGGCGACCTCGGGTCAGATCCTGGTGCTGTCGGCGTGGCTGCAAGGGCTCGATCTGCGCGACCAGCTGATCTCATCCGACCGCGCTCGCGATCCCGGCTCGCAGCTGCGCACCGTCTTGTTCGGCTATCCCGGCGTCTTCAGGCCGGCCTATGCGGAGGCGCTGGCGCGCTTCGTGTCCTGGCCCGACTGGCGCGACGGCCCGTTCAACGTGCTCGCCGACCGGTTGATGCCGGCGCAGCAATACGTCCCGGTGCGCAGCGAGGCCGACTTCATGCACGCTGCCGAGACGCTCAACGGCACCTCGATCGGCGTCGTGTTCAACACCTACGATCCGGAGACCGGCATCGGATGTCTCTACGGCAATGACGCCGCGCGGGCGCTGCTGCCGTCGGAGAAGTCGATCCGTAACGCCCATGCCGTCAAGGCGCGGCACTCGACCGCCAGGCGCGACCTGCGCTACGCCTCCGACGTGCTCGCCGAGCGCGCCATCCGCCCGATCACGCCGGAGGCGGTCAAGGCCGCGCTATGGCTGTCGCTGTACGGCTTCACCAGGCTTCCGGGCGGCCAGATGGACGGCGCCTATCACCGCGCCTGCATCGTCTCCGAGCTGCACGGCTTCGACCGCGTCTTCGCCGTTCGCCCGCTCGCCCAGGGATGGCAGGGGCAGGCGCCCGCCAACTGGTTCGAGGTGCAGGACTGGACCACCGAGATGTGGTTCTCGGTCGGCTACAAGGCCGAGGTCGACGCGCTCAAGCGCATCAACGATCTGATCGCGGCCGGCGTCATCACCGATCCGAAGTACAAGAGCGTCGAGCTGGTCGAGATCCAGCCGGAGACGCCGGCCGGCTATTTCAACTATTTCGTCGAGCGCGGCGAGGTGTATGAGAATGCCGTGGCGGCGACAGAGCTGAAGTTCGCGGAGCTGGGGCTCAGGCGGCCGACGCAGCAGGCGTAGTTGGGCGATAACGCTCGTCAGAGCTGGTCGGGATCGTCCGTCGCCCGATGTCCCTGCCTCGTTCGCGCCTTGCGCAGGGTCTCCGAGGGCAGCTCGCCCATTTCACCGCGATAGTCCGACGCAAATCGCCCCAGATTGCCAAAGCCGCACCTGAAGGCGACCGAGACAACGCTCGTGTTGTCATCGGGCGTGCCGAGCAGCTCCGCCGCTCGCCGCAACCGCACGCGCTTGGCGAACTGGCCAGGCGTTCCGCGTCCAGTCTCCGAAAACTCCCGAAAGATCGATCGCACGCTCACGCCGGCGAGGCCGGCGATCCTCGCCATGTCAAGTGGCTCATCCCAATGGGCCTCGATATAGGACTCGACAATGTCGACGACGGCGCGATTGACCCGCCGCGGGGCGATGTGGAGGCGGTCGCTGAAATTATGTCGGTGAGCCAGCAGCAGCCTGGTCATCAAGCTCCGTTCGAGCTCCGCGATCGCCAAGGCGGAGTAGTTGCTTCCGAACCTCTGCAATTCGTCCGCAACCTTGAAGACATCCTGGCGAACGAACGCCATGACCGCCGGATCCGGATCGTCGTCCTCGAAACTCAGGTCACGGTCAGTGTCGTCGCCGAGGATGGCTCTGAGCAGGCTTTGCAGTGGCGCGACCTCGATCCGCAGCACCAGCTGGCGGTAGCCGGCGGGAAACGACAGATCCAGTCTCGAATGTCCCGATACGATCGGGCTCCAGGCAGCGATCGTATGATCTGCGCTGCCCATGCGATAACCGGCCGTCCCGCGGATCGAAAAGAACTGCCTGACGATCGTCGATTCCGGAAACGAAAGCGACGTCGCGCCGTCGTAGGAGCAGAACGCCAAGCCCGTGGCGGTCAACTGCGCAAGATTGGCTTCGATGCCGAACGTGGCGTCATGGCTTTCGAAACGATCGATCCCGTAAACGCTGATCAGGCGATCGCGCACGAACTCGCTGTCGCGCGACCGAAACAACGGGTACCGATCGAGATACGAGAAGACGCGCAATCGATCCTGCCCAGTTTTCATCCTTGCGCGGCACCGGAATCAGCTTCCGTGCGGAGTCGTGCCGCGATGTAAGCCCATTAGTATGCATACTCAGCGGATTCGTGAGTCCTCGTCAACGAGCCGGATGTCGCAACGATCTGCCGCTGCAATCCGCATCGTCGAGCGAGGCCGTATTATTACGGTGAAATCTTGCTGCCGCGCAGCCGAAGGCACTCCACCATCAGCTACCAGCCGCAAAGTTTTACCGTTCCTGGTTCAACGGTCGGCGCCGACGAAGCGACCGTCTCGATCGGGTTAATGGCGACGGCAGAAATAGGCCATTCTGTCTGCGATCGGACAAACACTTTTACAAATTGATTCAAATAGGTTCCGCCCCGCACGGGATCGGAGACGCTGGCAGCGGCATTCATGGTCCGAAAGCTGAGGGTCCTGCAAATGGACGGGAAGCGCTGTCCTCCAAGCGACAGCGCCGGATTACGGAGAAGAAGAATGTTCGGCCGCAGGTCAGCCAAGGGTCACGCGCAGGCGATCGTCGATGCGCTCAGCCGCTCCCAAGCGGTGATCGAGTTCAATCTGGACGGCACCATCATCACCGCGAACCAGAACTTCCTCGACGCGCTCGGCTATCGGCTCGAGGAGATCCAGGGCAAGCATCACAGCATGTTCGTGTCCCCGGCGGAGCGGGAAAGCGCGGCCTATCGCGACTTCTGGGCGGCTCTCAACCGCGGCGAATTCCAGGCGGCCGAGTTCAAGCGGATCGCCAAGGACGGCCGCGAGGTCTGGATCGAGGCGTCCTACAACCCTGTTCTCGGCGACGATGGAAGGCCGGTGCGGGTCGTGAAATTCGCCACCGACATCACGGCGAAGAAGCTGCGCAGCATGGCAGACGCGTCGAAGATCACCGCGATCGATCGCGCTCAGGCGGTGATCGAGTTCAAGCTCGACGGTACCGTCGTGACCGCCAACCCGAACTTTTGCGATGCGCTTGGATATCGCCTCGACGAGATCCAGGGGCGGCATCACAGCATGTTCATGGAGCCGTCGGCGCGCGACAGTGCGGCCTATCGCGAGTTCTGGGCGGCTCTCAATCGCGGCGAATATCAGAGCGGCGAGTACAAGCGGATCGGGAAGGGCGGCAAGGAAGTCTGGATTCTCGCCACCTACAATCCGATGCTCGACGCCACCGGCAAGCCGTTCGGCGTCGTCAAATTTGCAACCGACGTCACCGCGCAGAAGCTGAAGAATGCGGACCTCGCCGGTCAGATCGATGCCATCGGCAAATCGCAGGCCGTGATCGAGTTCAACATGGACGGCACGATCATCTCGGCGAATGACAACTTCCTGCATGCGCTCGGCTACACGCTGGCCGAGATCAAGGGCAAGCACCACAGCATGTTCGTCGAGCCTTCGGAACGCGACAGTGCCGCGTATCGCGAGTTCTGGGCGGATCTGAACCGTGGCCGATATCAGGCCGCGGAATACAAGCGGATCGGCAAGGGCGGCAAGGAGATCTACATCCAGGCCTCGTACAACCCGATCCTGGATCTGAACGGCAAGCCGTTCAAGGTGGTGAAGTACGCAACCGATGTCACCCGCCAAGTGCTGGTGCGGATGGGCAACGAGCGTGTCCGAGCGATGATGGAATCTGTCGCGGCGGGCTCGGAGGAATTGAACGCGTCGGTGCGCGAGATTTCGGAAGCGATGACCAAGTCGCGCGAGACGGCGATGGGGGCTGTGGGGCAGGTCGCTGCCGCGGACGGCCAGGCTCAGCGGCTGTCGGACGCAGCTCAGGCCATGAGCGGCATCGTCGAGATGATCAACAACATCACCGGTCAGATCAATCTGCTGGCGCTGAACGCCACCATCGAATCCGCGCGAGCGGGCGAAGCCGGCCGTGGCTTCGCGGTCGTGGCATCCGAGGTCAAGAGCCTCGCCAACCAGGCCAAGCAGGCCACCGACAAGATCGCCCAGGAAATCGAGAATCTCAATGGTATCTCCGGCGATGTCGTGACGGCGCTCGGCTCCATCAAGCAGGCGATCACCAACGTCAGCGAATACGTCACCTCGACCGCAGCCGCGGTCGAGGAGCAGAGCACGGTGACAAACGAAATGTCGTCCAGCATGGCCCGTGCCGCCGCCGAAGCCCAAGCCTTGGCCGCCGGCGCTGCGGCGTAGCGCGTGGGGGGGGAGGTCGGAGACGGCCGCCCCTCAGCATCCTTTCCGTCAGCGCGCATATCGCGCCCGCGTCGGGGAGAGCCAGCCGGAGTTGCCGGCCGGCTCCTACACGCCGGCCAGACCATCTGCCTCGCCGCATGTGCCAAGAATTCGAATTCTCCCGCGCGCTCAAGCTGATTTGGCCTGACCAGTCCTCGACGCGAAAATATTCTTGCTCTCTTTTTCAGAGTTCATGCTTTGATGTGCGCGTCCCTGTGGCGACTGCCGCCTGCTTTTTTTGCTGCAGGCGGGCCATGGGCATCGGCCGATGCCCGGCCGTCCCTGCGCCCTCGACTTGGAGCGCGGTGTTGATGATCATGACTCGGGCAGAGTGTGTCGCGGGAATTCTTCTCCATGCTCAACTGTCATCCCCGCGAAGGCGGGGATCCAGTACGCCGCGGCCCATCGACCCGAGCCGCAGCGCTGGTGGGATACTGGATGCCCGCCTGCGCGGGCATGACGGCGGTGAAAATCAGCCGCGCTTTGCTTCTCGGCTTCGATACGGCCTGATGAGCGGAGTGACGGCCGCGGAAGCACCAGCGGCGAACCCACCTGTGTCCCCGCCGCCCTTGACCCCGGCCGTTCCCCGTGGTCATTTCGGCCCCATGAGCACCGTTGTCCGCCCAGCCCGTCTCTGGTGGCGCACCTTGTAAAAGGTGGCCGGTGCGATTCATTTGACATTCGATCGCAGAGGGGCCGCCACGCAGCGGCGGCTTCCGGTTGGTCCTGTGTGGCGTTTCCTCGGCAAGTTTCGTAAGAGGACGCCCAAGAGGACCCCATGAACAGGACCGTTTTCGCCCTTCCGGCCCGCAGTGACTACCGCACCTCGAGCGGGCTCGCGATCACGCGCGCCGTCGAGCAGTTTTCCGGCGGCGCCAGCCGGCTCGACGACCTGATCGACCTGCTCGACCGCCGCCGCGGCGTGGTGCTGTCCTCCGGCACGACCGTGCCCGGCCGCTACGAGAGCTTCGACCTCGGCTTCGCCGATCCGCCGCTGGTGCTGGAGACCAAGGGCACCGATTTCACCCTGCAGGCGCTGAACAAGCGCGGCGAGGTGCTGATCGCGTTCCTCAAGGACACGCTGCGCGAGCCCTGCGTGGTCATCACCGCGGCCTCGCCGGCGCGGCTCGCCGGCCACATCCTGCGCGGCCCCGCGCCGGTCGAGGAGGACCAGCGGACGCGGCGCGCCAGCGTGATGTCGCTGGTGCGCGCGATGATCGCGGCGCTCTCCGCCAATGACGACCCGCTGCTCGGCCTGTTCGGCGCCTTCGCCTACGACCTCGTGTTCCAGATCGAGGACCTCGAGCAGAAGCGCCCACGCGAGAAAGACCAGCGCGATATCGTGCTCTATGTGCCCGATCGTCTGCTGGCCTATGACCGCGCCACTGGCCGCGGCGTGGTGCTGTCCTACGATTTCTCCTGGAACGGCCAGTCGACCTCCGGCTTGCCGCACGACACCGATGCCAGCGTCTACCTCAAGGAGCCACGCCAGGGTTTTGCCGACCACGCGCCCGGCGAGTACCAGGCGACGGTCGAGAAGGCCCGCGCGGCGTTCGCCCGCGGCGACCTGTTCGAGGCGGTACCCGGCCAGCTGTTCGCGGAGCCCTGCGAGCGCTCGCCGGCCGAAGTGTTCCAGCGGCTTTGCCGCATCAACCCGTCGCCCTATGGCGCGTTGATGAATCTCGGCGATGGCGAGTTTCTCGTCTCGGCCTCGCCGGAGATGTTCGTCCGTTCCGATGGCCGCCGCGTCGAGACCTGCCCGATCTCCGGCACCATCGCGCGCGGCCGCGACGCGATCGGCGATGCCGAGCAGATCCGCCAGCTCCTGAACTCGGAAAAGGACGAGTTCGAGCTCAACATGTGCACCGACGTCGATCGTAACGACAAGGCGCGCATCTGCGTGCCCGGCACCATCAAGGTGCTGGCGCGCCGGCAGATCGAGACCTACTCGAAGCTGTTCCACACCGTCGATCACGTCGAGGGCATGCTGCGGCCGGGCTTCGATGCGCTTGACGCGTTTCTGACCCACGCCTGGGCCGTCACCGTGACCGGCGCGCCAAAGCTGTGGGCAATGCAGTTCGTCGAGGACAATGAGCGCTCGCCGCGTCGCTGGTACGCCGGCGCAATCGGCGCGGTGAATTTCGACGGCTCGATCAACACCGGTCTCACCATCCGTACGATCCGCATGAAGGACGGGCTCGCCGAGGTCCGCGTCGGCGCCACCTGCCTGTTCGACAGCGATCCCGCGGCCGAGGACAAGGAGTGCCAGGTCAAGGCGGCGGCGCTGTTCCAGGCGCTGCGCGGCGATCCGCCGAAGCCGCTGTCCTCGACCGCGCCGGATGCGACCGGCTCCGGCAAGAACGTGCTGCTGATCGACCACGACGACTCCTTCGTGCACATGCTGGCCGATTATTTCCGCCAGGTCGGCGCCAACGTCACCGTGGTGCGTTACGTCCATGCGCAGAAGATGCTGGCCGAGCGCAGCTGGGATCTCATCGTGCTGTCGCCGGGGCCGGGGCGGCCTGAGGATTTCAAGATTTCCGCGACCATCGACGCGGCGCTCGCGAAGAAGCTGCCGATCTTCGGCGTGTGCCTCGGCGTGCAGGCGATGGGCGAGTATTTCGGCGGCCAGCTCGGCCAGCTCGCGCAGCCCGCGCATGGAAGGCCCTCGCGGGTCCAGGTGCGCGGTGGCCGGCTGATGCAGGGCCTGCCGAACGAGATCGTGATCGGCCGCTATCATTCGCTGTTCGTCGAGCGCGACAGCATGCCCGAGGTGCTGACGGTGACGGCGGCGACCGAGGACGGCGTGGCGATGGCGATCGAGCACAAGACGCTGCCGGTCGGCGGCGTGCAGTTCCACCCGGAATCGCTGATGTCGCTCGGCGATGCCGTGGGGTTGAGGATCGTGGAGAACGCGTTCCGGCTCAATCAGCCGGGGAGTTGATCAACACCGTCATTGCGAGGAGCGCAGCGACGAAGCAATCCAGTTCTTCTCTCGCGGCCCCTGGATTGCTTCGCTTCGCTCGCAATGACGGCAACATACAGAGTGGATGAGAGCACGATGACGTTCGATCTGGACATCAAGAACACGGTCCGCACCATTCCGGACTACCCCAAGCCGGGCATCCTGTTCCGGGACATCACGACGTTGCTAGCGGACGCGCGTGCGTTCCGCCGCGCGGTCGACGAGCTGGTGCATCCCTGGGCCGGGTCCAAGATCGACAAGGTCGCGGGCATCGAGGCGCGCGGCTTCATCCTGGGCGGCGCCGTGGCGCATCAGCTCTCGGCCGGCTTCGTGCCGATCCGCAAGAAGGGCAAGCTGCCGCACAAGACCGTCAGCATGTCCTATGCGCTGGAATACGGCACCGACGAGATGGAGATGCATGTCGACGCGGTGCAGCCCGGCGAGCGCGTGATCCTAGTCGACGACCTCATCGCCACCGGCGGCACGGCCGAGGGCGCGGTGAAGCTGCTGCGGCAGATCGGCGCCAGCGTGGTCGCCGCCTGCTTCATCATCGACCTGCCGGACCTCGGCGGCGCCGCCAAGCTGCGCGCCCTCGACGTGCCCGTGCGCACGCTGATCTCGTTCGAAGGGCATTAGAGCGGGGCGTCAGGAGCGCTGCATCACCAGCTCCATCTCGATCTCACGGAACGCATAATAGTTGCGCCGGATCCATTGATAGAGCTCGGTCGAGGAATCGCGTTCCTGGCGCAGATAGCCTGTGAAGGAGAACGAGTAACGCTCGATATAGGTCTTCAGGAACGCGGGCAGCGCGGCAATCTTGAGATGTCTGCTGCGGCTGTACAGCTGGGGCAGCTCCTCGCGCAGCACGTGGTCGTTCTCGACCACGATCAGCTGGTTCTTCGGGATCTGCCGCCGCAGGGCGTCGTAGGCGCGCATCGACACCCGGTCGCCTTCGGCGCAGTACAGCACGATCGGGACCACGTTCCGCCGCGCGGCCTCCTTCAAAAAGCCGATCTGTTCGGACATTTTGAAGAACTCGTCGAACGAGTAGTAGCCGAGGTCGATCACCTTGGGGATTCCGTCGTTGAGGATGACCCGGTCCATCAGCTGGATCTTGCCGTAGGTGTCCTCGATGGTCGCGGTTTCGGTGATCTGCGGCAGGAAATCCAGCAGCGACGGCTCGCGCAGGGTGACGTCGAAGGCGAGCACCTGGCCGTTCTGGAGCAGCAGGAACTCGCTCAAGACCCGCGCAAGCAGCGTCTTCCCGGACTGCGGCCGGGGCGAGCAGACGATGTAGACGGGCGTCGCGGGCATCCGACCTATATCAGGTCAAATGCGCTTGCGATAAAGCCCCATCCTTCACGGACCTGCTATTTTTCCCCGGCGGGCCGTGGCGCCGCCGCCTTGGTCGAGCCGACGATGTCGGTCAGCTTGATGCGGTCGTACTCGCTCCAGACATTGGCCAGCCAATGCCGGACATAGCCGCGCAGCACGAAGGAGTAGTTGGCGGCCTCGTCGCGCGGGCCCTTGTTGGCGACGAATTTGAGGAACGGCACCGAGGCGACCTCGACCTGCTCGAACGCCATCTCGTTCAGCTTCGGGATGGTCAGCTCGGTCGCATCCTTGATTCGGTGGAAGTAGGAATTGTAGGTCGACTGGTCCCACTCGAAGAAGCTGGTGTTGTTGATGAAGTTCTTCACCAGGAAATACTTTGCCCCGATCATGTAGCTCGCCGTCTCGGCGATCTCGTCCAGCGAGGCGATCGAGGAGCCCAGGATGTGGAACACCGCGAAGGTGATCTGGCCGGAGCGGGCGGCGTCGAGGAAGCCGATGTCGCGCAGCGCAGCCAGGGTAGGGGACATCAGACCGGCGCGGACGTCGATGACGGTCACGGAGGGGGCCACCGCGCTCAGGGTATCGAAGATCTTCATCTGGTCCGGCGTCGAGTTCATGTCGACGATCTCGGTGATTTCCGGGTGGAAGCGCTTCAGCGTGCCGCGCGGATGCTCGGTGTCGAACGCCCGGGTGGGGACGTTGTTGGCGCTGAAATAATCGAGCAACGTCCGCGACACCGTGGTCTTGCCGACCCCGCCCTTGTCCGCGCCCACCACCACCACTGCCGGTTTCGCCATGGAAAGTCCTTCAGCTCTGAGGCCGGCCAGGTCGCCGGCGCTTTGCATTCTGCTTTGGGCGCGAACATGGCAGAAACGCTGGAG
Source organism: Bradyrhizobium sp. ORS 375 (assembly GCF_000239775.1). GTDB lineage: Bacteria > Pseudomonadota > Alphaproteobacteria > Rhizobiales > Xanthobacteraceae > Bradyrhizobium. The sequence goes on along the minus strand of NZ_CAFI01000018.1, from coordinate 18 downwards.
AATTCAAATTCATTGCAG
>NZ_CAFI01000019.1 GCF_000239775.1 Bradyrhizobium sp. ORS 375 | reverse complement strand
CGAGGGCGCCGGCGTCGTCGTGCTCGAGGAGTATGAGCACGCCAAGGCGCGCGGCGCGCGGATCTATGCCGAGGTGGTCGGCTATGGCCTGTCGGGCGACGCCTATCACATCACCTCGCCGTCGCCGGATGGCGACGGTGGCTTCCGCAGCATGAGCGCGGCGTTGAAGCGCGCCGGCATCACCGCCGCCGACCTCGACTACATCAACGCACACGGCACCTCGACGCAGGTCGGCGACGAGATCGAGCTTGGCGCCGTGGAGCGTCTGCTCGGCAATGCCGCCTCGAAGATCTCGATGTCCTCGACCAAATCGTCGATCGGCCATCTGCTCGGTGCTGCCGGCGCCGTCGAAGCGATCTTCAGCATTCTCGCGATTCGGGATAACATCGCGCCGCCGACGATCAATCTGGAGAACCCGTCGGTGGAGACCGCGATCGACCTCGTCCCGCATACGCCTCGCCAACGCGAGATCAATGTGGCGCTGTCGAACTCGTTCGGTTTCGGCGGCACCAATGCGTCGGTGATTCTACGGCGCGTGGTGAGCTAGTGCGGAGGAGCGGAACACCGCGTGGACCTGTTGCGACTTTGTCACGCGGAATTCCGACTGCAGCCACACTAGAACCCAACACTTCGCGTGTCTTTCGCAGGTCGGCCGAGCGCCGATGCGGTCAGCGGATGCGCGTGGCGGCGACAACGGGCGGAAACACCTTTTCGCCGTATTCGATGACGATTCGTGAGGATGGGCGTGGAGTTCAGGTCGCTTGCGTGGGGTGCGCACGGCCACGACGAGAGCGACAGGACTGAAGGTTGCATCGATGAGTGAACGGCCGCCCATCTCGCCCCGTAGTCCGCGCGCAGCGCTGGAGCCTGAACGGGTGCCGCCGCCGCCGCGTCGCTCGGATCGGGCGCGCAATCCCTTCGTGGTGGTCGGCAACGCGATCATCACGCTGCTCATCCTCGCCATGATCGGTGCCGGGACAGCCTACTACTATGGCCGGCAGATCCTCGAGGCGCCTGGACCCCTGCAGGACGACAAGATCGTCAACATTCCGCAACGCGCCGGCAAGCGCGACATTGCCGACGTGCTGGCGCGCGAGGGCGTCATCGACGTCAATCCCTGGATCTTCATCGGCGGCGTCTACGCGTTGAAGGCCAGTTCCGATCTCAAGCCGGGCGAGTATGCGTTCCAGAAGAATGCGTCGCTGCGCGAAGTGATCGGCGTCATCGTCGAGGGCAAGGTCGTGCAGCATGGCGTCACGATTCCGGAGGGCCTGACCTCGGAGCAGATCGTAGCGCGCCTGTCGGACAACGAGATCTTCACCGGCAGCGTACGCGAGATTCCACGCGAGGGAACGCTGCTGCCTGAGACCTACAAGTTCCCGCGCGGCACCAGCCGCGATCAGGTCATCCAGCGCATGCAGCAGGCGCAGAAGCGCGTGCTGGCCGAGATCTGGGAACGCCGCAGTCCGGATCTGCCGGTGAAGTCGCCGGAGCAACTGGTGACGTTGGCCTCGATCGTCGAGAAGGAAACGGGCAAGCCGGACGAGCGCAGCCGCGTCGCTGCCGTGTTCGTGAACCGGCTGAGGCAGCGGATCAAGCTGCAGTCGGACCCGACCATCATCTACGGGCTGGTCGGCGGCAAGGGCACGCTGGGCCGTCCGATCAAGCGCAGTGAGATCACCCAGCCATCGCCTTACAACACCTATGTGATCGAAGGCCTGCCGCCGGGGCCGATCTCCAATCCCGGCCGCGCCTCGCTGGAGGCGACAGCAAATCCGGCGCGCACGCGCGACCTGTATTTCGTCGCCGACGGCACGGGTGGTCACGCCTTCACCGAAACCTACGACCTGCATCAGAAGAACGTCGCCAAGCTCCGGGCGATGGAGCGGCAGACCCAGAACGACACCATCGAGCCGGAGGAAGCCCCGCCTGCAGTTGCCGGCGGAGCCGTCGATCCGGCTGCCGGAACCGGGGCGCCGCGTGCGCCGGTCGGCGCCAAGAAGCCGCCGGCCAACCGCGCCACGGGCGGCGCCGTGCCCGGCACGGGCGCCCGGCAGGGCGCGGCCCAGCCGAGCCCACCGGTCGTTCAGCAATAATTTCCCACGCAGGCCGGCCGCGCAGAACCGGGCTTAACATTTGGCCAAAAGGCCGTAAGGTTCGCGCACTTTTGGCGGGCGAGTCTGTCGCCCGCCGCTGATCTGCCGGAGATATTGCTGAATGGCGCTGTCGAGCATGACCGGCTTTGCCCGAAGTCACGGGGCAAGCGGTCCCTACTCGTTCGAGTGGGAGTTGAAGTCGGTCAACGCCAAGGGATTGGACGTCCGGGTGCGGTTGCCGCAGGGCTGGGACGAGGTCGAGGCGTTCGCCAAGAAGCGCGCCACCGAGGTGCTGTCGCGCGGCACCGTCTACGCCAATCTCACGGTCAAGCGTACCGAGACGGGATCGACGGTGCGCATCAACGAGGACGTGCTCGCGGCCGTCGTGAAGGTGGCGAGCTCGCTGTCCGGCCGCATCGACGCGGTCGCGCCGAGCATCGACGGGCTATTGTCGATCAAGGGCGTGATCGAGGTGGCCGAGCCGGAGACCGACGAGGCCGAGGAGAAGGCTGCCAAGGATGGGGCGATCGCGGCGTTCGAGGCCGCGCTGAAGCATCTCGTCGAGATGCGCCGCCGCGAGGGCGATTCCCTCGGCCAGATTCTCAAGCAGCGCGTCGATGAGATCGAGGCGCTGGCCGGAAAGGCCGAGGCCTCGCCCGGCCGCAAGCCGGAAGCCATCAAGGCACGGCTGGCCGAGCAGGTCGCGGCCTTGCTCGAGACGTCCGATCGCTTCGATCCTGATCGCCTCGCGCAGGAGGCGCTGCTGATCGCGGCCAAGGCCGATGTCCGCGAGGAGCTCGATCGCATCGCCTCGCACATCGCGCAGGCGCGCGAGATGCTCGGGAAGGGCGGCCCGGTCGGCCGCCGGCTCGACTTTCTCGCCCAGGAATTCCACCGCGAGGTCAACACGACCTGCTCGAAGTCGAACGACATCGAGCTGACCAATATCGGCCTCGAGCTGAAGACGGTGGTCGAGCAGTTTCGCGAACAGGTTCAGAATCTGGAGTGATCCATGGCGGCTCACGACGGAAGCTTCGATGGAGTTGAGCGGCGCGGCCTGATGTTCGTGCTGTCGTCGCCGTCAGGCGCCGGCAAGACGACGCTATCGCGCCTGCTGATCGAGCGCATGTCGGGTCTGCAGATGTCGGTGTCGGCGACGACCCGGCCGATGCGGCCCGGCGAGGTCGACGGGCGCGACTATCACTTCGTCGACCGCGCGCGCTTCGAAGAGATGGTCAAGCGCAACGAGCTGCTCGAATGGGCGACGGTGTTCGACAACCGCTACGGCACGCCGCGCGGTCCGGTCGAGGCTGCGCTGTCCGCCGGCCAGGACGTGCTGTTCGATATCGACTGGCAGGGCACACAGCAGCTGCGCGAGAAGGCGCGCCAGGACGTCGTCAGCGTCTTCATCCTGCCGCCGTCGGCTGCCGATCTGGAGAAGCGCCTGCATACGCGTGCCCAGGATTCACACGAGGTCATCCGCGGGCGCATGAGCCGCGCCAGCCACGAGATGAGCCACTGGGCCGAGTACGACTACATCGTCATCAACCGCAACGTCGACGACGCCTTTGCCGAGGTGCAGTCGATCCTCAAGGCCGAGCGGCTCAAGCGCGAGCGCCGCACCGGGCTGACGACCTTCGTGCGAGAGCTGCAGCGCCAGCTCGAGAGCTGACGCGCTTCGCGATCAAGCCCGGCGGCCGAGCCGCGCCAGGATGTCCTGGATGCCGTCGAGCTCATCATCCTGCTGAATGTTGCGCGGCCTCGGCCGGAGCGCCGGAGGCCGCGGGATGAAGTCGAGCGGCGGCGTTGCCGGATCCTCGAATGGTGTCGGGACGAATGGACGCCCCGGCTGCTGCGGCCGCTGTTGCTGCGGGGGCCGCGATGGCCGCGATTGCTGATGGTGCCGCGGTTGCGACTGCGGACGATGCTGCTGCGGTGGCGGCTGCTGCGGACTCTCGATGGCCGGAGATGCCGCCGGAATCGAGGACCGCGATTCCAGCAGGCTCATCAGTTGCGCAGCAGGATCGTCCTGCATGCGGGTGAAGTTCCCCTCGACCTGGTCTCCGGCAAATTCCTCCTCGTCCTCCTGAGACGGCTCCAGCTCGTCTTCCGGGAGGGAGAAGCGCGACTGCAGGAGATTGATCAGCGCCGCCGCGGGATCGTCGAGATCATCGTCTGCCGTTGCGGCCGGGGCGGCCGCGACGCTCTCATCCTCGGCCTGATGAGCCGGCTGCCGAGCCGCGTGGGCGCGAAGCGTCTCGATCAGCGCGGCTGCTGGATCGCCCGTGTCCGTCGAAGACGCCTGCGCAGCTTGATCGGCCATGGCGCCAACGGGCTGAACGGCCGACTGGCCGGTGCGAAGACGATTCATCAATTGCTGCGCAGCCTGGGTGCTCTGAGACGCGACCGCATCGGGCGCGGTCGGCGACGTTCCGGCAGCGACCGCCGCGGGCGGCGCCCCGCCCGTATCGCCAGCCTGGGGCGCACGTCGCTTGGCCGCGCGCGACACCAGCAGCGCGGCGATCACCTTGGCGGCGTCGACCGGCGCGGCGCCGGCCGATCCGGACCCGCCATCGCCGGCGCGGGCCCTACGCAGGGCCGAGACGATCTCGCCGACGTCGACCGGGGAGGGCGGCGCGGCTGCCAGTGCATTCTGGGACGGTTGAGAGGCGGGCAGCGGCGGTGCAAAGGCAGCTGCTGGCGCGGCCTGTTGGGCGTCGGACCAGGATTGCGGCGGCGCCTCAGCCGGTGCGCCGTAGGCCGGAGCCTGCGCAGCCAGGGCGGCGGCGGCCGCGCTGGCCTTGGCAGCCGCGGCCTTGGCAGCCGCGGCGTTGGCGGCGGCGGCTTGGGCAGCAGCCATCTGAGCATGGGCCAACTGGGCAGCGGCCACCTGCTGTGGCGGCGATGCAGGCGGCATCATGGCGGCGACAGCCGGCTGTCCGGCCGGCGCAGCCATCGGCGTATTGGTCGCGGGCGCCCGTTGCGCCGAGACGCGGTCCGCGAGCTGATCGGCGGCCTGCCACACGGCGTCGGTGTTCTGCGGCCGCTGCGTGTCAGATGCGGCGTCAAGCTCGCGCCGGCGGGCCGAAACCGGCTGATGATCCCCCTGCTGAAGCGGAGACTGCCGATACGCGCGCGCCTCCGAAGGCTCGGGTTGAGGCGTCGGCAACCGCGCGCTTGCCAAGTCCAGCGCCGACACCGGCTGTGCGCCCCGACCGTTATCGTAGGACGCGGTCGACATGCCGCCGCGGCCCGCACGCATCCCGGATTGCGGGGATTTGCCGCGCGCCTTCATGCGTCCGCGGCGCGCTCGCGCATCCTCGTGCCAGCTGCCGTTGCGTCGGCGACGCTGACCCATGCGGCTGAGCCGGTAAAGAGCGCTGGCGAGCAAGCCGGAGATGGCCAGCGCGCCGATCACCACGAGCATCAGGATGTGGATCGGCGCTTCGGGCTTGGCTGCTTTCGAGGCGGCGGCCGCCTGATTGTCGTTCGCGCCGGCTGCATTGGTCCCCGCATCGGCGTTGCCGTCATCGGCTGTGGTCGTCGACGTCGTATCGGCCGTGGTCGTGTCGACCGGCTGCGGCGGTGCCGACGGCCAGGGCGAAGCATCGAGACTGCGCGGCAGGCTGGCGTCGGACGCCGTCAAGGTCGTCGGCGTGATCGCCAGATTTTGCGGCTTCGGCGTCCCCCTCGCGTCCACGCCGGTTCGCAGGCGCGATTGCGGCAGCTCCGCCATCGCGTCCGAGCTGGAGCGCTGCGCCGGCCCATCCGTCCGTCGTGGCGTGAGCTTGGGCGGCGAAGGCTGGGCGAAGTCCCAGGCCGCCGGCTGTTGGGTGGCGCGAACGGGCGCAGCGATTTCACGGCCATTGGCATCCTTGAGATACCAGCAGCGTCGATTGGTGCCGCGGTCGAAGCGATAATACCAATGCTGGGCGTCAGACTTGTCGCCGGTCGGCTCGGTGAGGCAGTCCTCCGCCGTCATGGCGGCGCGCGGCAGCGCGATCGCGACGCTCGCTGCGATAGCGACGGCAATGGCAAATGCAACTCCTGCCATTCGGCTTGCCATTGACGACTCCGGATACGCTTACGCAACGGCGCGTTCTCGGAGACAAGTTGGGTGGCAATGAGCCGCAATTCCGGATTAATTCTGGCCCGCTCTTTTCGCCGCCGAGTGCGGCTTTTTTCCCACAAGAGAATGCGTCCAGGCCTGACGGATTTGGCCGCGATGTCGCGGCAAATCGGTCACATCGGTGAAGATCGATGGCGCGATTCAGTCTCGATGATTGCGCGTACGGCCTGACGACCCCTGAGCTTGTGGGCAAGTGATCGGCGACGAAAGCCTCAGAACAAGGCGTTGCGGTTCTTTGATCGGGCGACGCGCGGCGGCCCCGTCGCTCGGTGCCGGCTTGGCGCTACGAGCCGCAGATGCTGTGCCGCAGCCGCTGCGACCCTCCGCGGGATCGTGCTGATGAGCAGCAGGCGGTCGCGGCGTAATCCACGCGGCCGCCTGCCATGTTCAGGGATCGGGCTCGTCAGTTCGTCAGCACGACGCGTCCGACCACCTGGCCGGCACGCAGCGCATCGATCCATTTCTGCACGTCGCCCATCGGCTCCTCGCGCATCGGCGGCGGCTTGATCTTGCCGGCGCGCGCCAGCGCCATCAGCTCATGGCCCTCGGCGAGCGTGCCGACCATGAAGCCTTCGATCGTCATCCGCTTGTACACCCATTGCACCATCGGCAGGGTGAACTGGCCGCCCATCAGTCCGGACACCACGATCTTGCCGCCGCGGGCGACGACGGCAACCGCGAAGGCCATCGACTTCTCGTTGCCGGCGAAGTCGACGACCTCGTCGAAGCCGCCGCCGGTCTCCTTGAGGATGCGCTTGATCACGTCGGGCTCGGCCGGATCGTAGGCGGTGGCGGCGCCGTTCTGCAGCGCCGTGTCGCGCGCAGCGGCAGAGAGATCGGCGACCGAGATCGGCTGCTTGAACATCGCCTGTGCGAACGACAGCCCCATCATGCCGACGCCGCCGAGCCCGATCAGCAGCAGATTGCGCTGGCGCGGGCGGTCGACGAGACGCTTCAATGCGCCATAGGCCGTGACGCCTGAGCACATCAGCGTGGCCGCCTGGTTGACCGGCAGCGGGTCATATTCGAGCAGGTATTTCGCGTCGGGCACCAGCACGTGAGTGGCAAAACCGCCGTCGATCGAGACGCCGAGGAAGCGCTGCTTGGCGCACAGATTCTCGTCGCCATTGGCGCAGTCGCGGCACTGGCCGCAGCCGATCCAGGGAAACACCGCGCGCCTCTTCCCGATCAGCTCCTTCGGCACATCGGGCCCGACCTCGTCGACGACACCCGCGATCTCGTGGCCCAGCGTGAAGGGCAGCGTCATGCCGCGCGTGGTGTCGAGCTTCTTGCCGCCGCCGAGATCGGCATAGCCGTCCTGGATGTGAAGGTCGGAGTGGCACAGGCCGCAGCGCTCGATGCGCACGAGAACCTCGCGTCCGACAGGCTTCGGTGTCTCGACGATGGTCTCGCACAGCGGCGCATCGAACTTGACCAGCGACTGACGACGCATCAACGCCATGATGAATCTCCCTGAAATGCTTGTTGTTAGATGTTGTTGTCGTTGCGACTATTGGTCAATTCGCGCGCCATGGCAACAAAGCCGGAGACCGGGATGGTCTCTGCGCGGCGGGTCGGATCGATGCCGGCGGCGGCCGCCAGACGTGCGGGATCTGCAGGGAGCGACTTCAGACTCTGCCGCAGCATCTTGCGACGCTGGCCGAACGCGGCCGCGGCGACCTGCTCGAGCGCGCGGCGATCGCAGGGCTCGGGCTCCGGGCGCGGCACCAGCCGGACTACGGACGACGTGACCTTCGGCGGCGGCACGAAGGCCGATGGCGAGATGTCGAACAGGATCCTGGTCTCGCAACGCCAATTGGCGAGCACGCCCAGCCGGCCATAGGCCTCTTCATTTTCGGTGGCGACGATGCGCTCGGCGACCTCGCGCTGGAACATCAGCACCATCATCTCGTACCACGGCGGCCAGGGCTCGGCGGAGAGCCAGCCGATCAGCAGATGCGTCGCGATATTGTAGGGCAGGTTGGCGACGATCTTGGCTTTGGTGCTGCCGAGATAGGGGCGAACGTCGAAGGTGCGGGCATCCGTGCAGACGATTTCGAGTCGCCCGGGATAGCGATCGGCGATTGTCCGCAACGCGGGAATGGCGCGCTCGTCGTGCTCCACGGCGATGACGTGACGGGCGCCGAGCGCAAGCAGCGCCCGCGTCAGGCCGCCCGGTCCTGGGCCGATTTCCACGACCGTGGCATCTTCGAGCGGACCCGCAGCGCGGGCGATCCGGGCGGTGAGATTGAGATCGAGCAGGAAGTTCTGGCCCAGCGCCTTGCGCGCCGACAGCTGGTGCTCGCGGATGACCTCGCGCAGCGGCGGGAGGTCGTCGATGGCGCTCATGACGCGCGGGCGGCCATGCGCGCCGCGAGCTGCAAAGCAGCGATCAGGCTCGCCGGATTGGCAGTGCCCTTGCCGGCGATGCCGAACGCCGTGCCGTGATCCGGCGACGTCCGGATGAAGGGCAGGCCGAGCGTGACGTTGACGCCCTCGTCGAACGCCAGGGTCTTGATCGGGATCAGCGCCTGATCGTGGTACATGCAGACGGCGCAATCGTAGCTCTTGCGCGCCGCCTCGTGAAACATCGTGTCGGCCGGCAGCGGTCCCTGCACGTCGAGACCGGCGTTGCGCAAGGTCGCGATCGCGGGCGCGATGATGGTGTCCTCCTCGCTGCCCAGCGTGCCGTCCTCGCCGGCATGCGGATTGAGTCCGGACATCGCGATGCGCGGCCGCGACACGCCGAAATACCGCCGCAGGCCGGCGGCCACGATACGGGTCGTCGAGGTGATCAGAGGGCTCGTCAGCTGCTCGATCGCATCGCGCAGCGCCACGTGGATGGTCACGGGCACTACCGCTAGCATCGGCGACCACAGCATCATCACGGGCTGCGGCACAGCGCCGCCATCGGCAGCCAGCTCGGCGAGGAATTCGGTATGGCCGGGATGCGCGAAGCCGGCGCGGTAGAGCACGGCCTTGGCGATCGGGTTGGTCACCACGGCCGCGGCCCGTCCGGCCTGCACATCGGCAACCGCGTGGCGGATCGAGCCGATGGCGGCTTCAGCGCTGGTCGCATCGGGACGGCCGGGCAGGGCGGTGGTGCGATGTCCCGTGGCGACAACCGGCAGCGCGTGCGCGAAGGCCTGCGATGCCTGCTCGGGCCGCACCTCGACCACGGGAATCGACTGGTCGAGCAGCTTCGCCCGCTGCGCCAGGAAGGCGGGATCGCCGAGCACGTAGAACGCCGGAAGACCGAGCGCTTCGCGGCGCAGCCACGCTTGCAGGGTGATGTCGGGTCCGATGCCTGCCGGCTCGCCCAGCGTCAGCGCGAGGGGCTTCGTCATCAGCGGTATTCGATCATCGCCGACTTGCGAACTTCCTGCAGATAGGCCTTCGACGTCGCCTCATATTTCTTGGCGTACATCTGTTCCTTGATCTCGCGCTTCTTCGGCGTGTCGATCGTGGTCGGCGTGCGTGCGCAGAGCGCGACCATCTGGATGCCCTGCTTGGTGGCTTCCGGCGGCGTCAGATGACCGATCGGGGTGTCGTCGAGCAGCTTGCGGAGGTTGGGCGGAATGTCCGCGGAGGTCTTGACCACGATCTCCTTGATCACGGCATTGGCCGTCGTTCTGAAGATGTTGTTGGCGTCGGCGCAGCTCTGCACCCGCCCGCGCAGCGCTTCCGCTTCCTTTTGCCGGATCTCCATGGCGCCCTGGTTCGACGTATTGGAGACGATCAGCACGATCGGCTGCATCTTGTATTCGAACGCCTGGCCCTGCTGGTCGGAATCGCCGCCGGCAGCGGCAACGGCCGCGGCCACGTCCTTGTCGGACACGATCAGGCGTTCCTTGTAGCGACCGCGGACGAGGCTGGTCCAGACGATCTCCGCCTTGATGCGCGACTTGAGCGTCTCCGGCCGCACGCCCTGGCTCTCGAGCGATCTGGTCAGCTGATCGGCGTTGAGACGCATGCGCGAGCCCATGCCGGCGTAGGACTGGTCGATGTCGGAGGCGCTCGGCTCGACGCCGAACTTCTTGCCTTCCTTGATCTTCACCTTGTCGTCGATCAGCTCGTTGATGATCTCCTGGCGGCTCTGCTGCTTGCGGGTGCTCAGGAAGTTCAGCTTGGTGCGCTGCTCGATGTCGTAGTCGGTGATCGGATCACCGTTCACCATCACAACGATGCTCTGGGCGCGGGCCGAGGTCATTCCAGGGCCCCACGCCAGCGCGGCGACCGCGCAGAAGGTCAGGGTCCGAAGGCGGGGAAGGAACGGAGTCGTCATGATGAAGCTTCGCTGTTCGCAATCAATCCAATTGGGAGCGGCGCCACGGCTCTCAGTGCACGGCTCAGAACTGACTGTCCCAAAGCCACGGTCCCCAAACCATGGCTAGCCGCCCATAGGCCAGAACCGCATCGGCTGCAACGCCTGACTCTCGAGACGGGGCGGTCGGATCCGCGCCGACCGAGCCCGGCGCGCCTTACTGAAGGCCTCCGGCCCCGGTTCCCGTCGACGAGGAATTGGCGAGAGTCCGGAGTCCGATCTGGAGCATGTAGGCATGGCTCAGAACGGGCGTGGTGACGCCTGTCGTGTAATTATACGACGTTACATAGTTGGCGGCCAGCACGAAACAATCGTCCACATAGCCAGCGCCGATCACATACTGGTTGATCTTGTTGGCGGCGAGATCCCATCGCGCTGCACCGGTCACCACCCAGTTCGGCGCGACCTTCACCGAGCCGCTGCCCAGGATGCCCTCGCGGCGGTTGATGTAGCCGATCGCCGGATCGGCGGCATAATTGCCGTAGGTCAGGGCCACCGACCACCGGTCGAAGTTCGCCTTGGCTTCCGCCTCGAAGCGCTGGACGTTCAGCGTCTGCTGGTCGAACCGGCTGCGCATGCTGAACGTGTAGGTGCGGTTCGGCGAATAATCGAGCCGGGCCACGTAATCGGAGGCTCGCTTGTCCAGGCCGGAACCGATGCCGGTGTTGTTCATGTCCTGAACGGCGAAGGAGTTCAGCCCGAACAAATGATAGGACTGGCCGAACAGCACGTTGATGGTGCCGCCGCGGTCGAACTGCGTGGTCGCCTGGACGCCGACATTGGCGCGGCCGCCGCCTTCGATGCGATCGTAGCCGGAGAATTTGTCGACGCTGAACAGGTTGCTCGCGTCGAACACCATGCTCTGGGCGTCCTCGTTCGGCAGCCGGCCGGCATAGGTTTCGTTCGGCCGGACGATGACCTGCGCGATCGGCTCGATCGTCGTGGTTCCCCACGGCTGCACGTTGATGAACGGATAGCGGTATTCCAGGCCGACGGTCGGCATCAGGCGCAGCGCCTGGGTGTCGCCGGTCGGCAGGAAGTTGCCGACGCCCGGCTGCGCCGTGACGTTGGCATTGATCGCGTCGGCGCGCAGGATCGCGAACGGCGTCCAGATCTGGCCGAAGGGGTCGGTGTACGAGCGCCGCCACTGCGCCTGCGCCGTCAGGCGGGTATAGGTGCCGGGCATGGCGCGCAGCAGGCACTGCGTCGGCAGGCGGGCGAGCGGGTCGGCCGACGTCGTCGTGCACAGGCCATTGGTGTTGGCCGTGGTCGTGATCGGATCGAACACCGCCTGCTGGCGGGTCAGATTGACGAAATTGGTCTTGTAGCTGAGCTCGCCGCCGAACACCGGGTAGTTGAGCACGTTCGAGTAATCGAGCACCGGATAGACGATCGGAACCGTCTGCTGGTTGCCCGAGAAGCTCAGATAGTGCATCGCCCTGACGTCGAAGACGCTCCGGCTGCCGACGCCGGTCAGATACAGCTGCGAAATCGCTTCCGTGGGCAGGCTCATGAACGAGTTGAACGGATCG
>NZ_CAFI01000020.1 GCF_000239775.1 Bradyrhizobium sp. ORS 375 | reverse complement strand
CGGGTCCGCATTCGACCTGGTGTTTCATCTCGCCAGCATTCCTGGCGCGCGTGCCGAAGCCGAGCCCGCGCTCGGCCGCCGCGTCAACCTGGATGCCTCGCTCGATCTGCTGCAATGGCTCGCGGTGGCGCGGCAGCGCCCGCGCGTCGTTTATGCAAGCAGCATCGCGGTGTATGGCCCGGTCGCGGACACAGTGCTCAGCCCGCGAACCGAGCCGCGGCCGGCCACCACCTATGGCGCGCACAAGCGGATGGTGGAGATCGCAGTGGCCGATCACACCAGGCGGGGCGAGCTGTCAGGCGTCTCGTTGCGGCTGCCGGGGATCGTCGCGCGGCCGCGGCCGGTGAGCGGCTTCGGCTCGGCCTTCATGAGCGAGCTGCTGCACGCGCTGGCCGCCGGCGAGCGCTATAACTGCCCGGTCTCTGCGGCGGCGACCTGCTGGTGGCTTTCGCAGAAAGCGGTCGTCGATCATCTTGTCCTGGCCGGCACAACCGACATCTGCGGACCGCTCCAGCTGCCGGCGCTGCATCTCTCCGTCGCCGAGGTGGTGGAGGGCCTGGTCCAGCTGTTCGGTGCCGAGCGGGCGCGGCTGGTGAGCTTCGCGCCGGATCAGCGGATCGAGGCCGTGTTCGGGCGCTATCCTCCGCTGGATGCGCAAGCCGAAATGGCGCTGGGCTTCGCCCATGACGGGTCGGTCGCGGCGATGATCACGCATGCGCTCGGGTCGCAGGTGGTGTAGCACGATCGTCGTAGACCGCTCTGGCCAACCTGGGCGCACGCGATGATGCCGCTGCGCCGAAATACAGGATGCGCCTGCGACCGATCAGAGCGGCCGCCGCGTCGCGATCGAGCCGGGTGAGTTGGGGAGGCTCTTGATCGACGCCGAAGCGACCGGCCGGACGCGCCGGTCGGACTGCCGCCACTGCCGGACATGGACGAGGATCCCAGCCAGCAACAGCGGGGCGACGGCGAGGACGGCCATCAAAGGCGACAGCGCCTTCGGCGAGATCATCTCCAGCACCATCTCGGACACCATCCAGAGCGTGCCGAAAACCACCGCGAAATCGACAGGGGGAATGCGCAGCCAGTACAGGAAGCCGGCCACCAGGACCGCCGGCGCAATCGCCGGGCCGATCATGTAGAAGGTCAGCTCGGGCGGCGTCAGGGCGTCGAGAAGCATGGACGCCAGCAGCCATAGGCTGAAGAACATCACCGCGCCGTCGAGATATCGCATGGCCCAAACCTCCGCCGCGACATTTTGGCGCAATCTTTGTCCGGTTTGTGGCTGTTCCGTCAAGCCTGGAACTTTCCCCGCCCGCCATCGGCGGGCTGCCAGGCGAGGTCAGCTCGGCGCCATCGCCCGCATCGCAGCCGGCCCGGGCGCCGGTAAACGCCTCACCAGCTGGATGCCATCCCTGGTCGTTGCCGCCTCTTCCGCCTGCTGCAGGTCGAGATGGCCGGCACGCCAGCGCTGGGCCATGGCCGTACGCGAGAGGTCGAAGGTTTTCTCCGGTCCGGCCTCCTCGGGACCGGGCCGGTAGCTCAGGAGAAGAATTTCGTCGGCCGCGCCGCGGCCTTGCAGCTGCGCCCGCAGCCGTCGGGCGTCGAGTGCATGCCGCAGCCGCTGGAAGGTCTGGTTGCCGAACATCAGGTCGTTCTTGCGCTCGACCGCCGCCTCCAGACCGTCTGGGACGTCGCCGTCACGGGCGAACGGATCGACAATGATGAGGCGCAGCGGCCGCTCGCTGTCGAGCACCGGCTCGAATGGCGCGTTGAGCGAGAGCCCGCCATCGCCGAGCCAGCGCCCGCCGATGCACACCGGAGCGAACTCCGGAATCAGGCCGCAGCTCGCCAGGATGTGATCCATCTCGATCCGTTCGGTGCTGCTGTCGAAGATCACGGGATCGCCGCTCGCCAGGTCGGTGGCGACGATCGCGACGCGCGGCTCGCCGGCATTGAGCCGGCCGAAATCGATCAGGCTGCGCAGGCGCTCGCGAGTCGGGGCGAGATCGTAGAAGGCGGTGAAACGGGGACCGGCTGTCGGCAGGCGGGGATGAAAGAATCCGGAGTTGCCGAACAGGCGGGTGCCGATCGAACTCAGCCACGCCGACAGGTGACGGTTGGGGTCGCCAATCCAGATCTGGTTGCCGGTTCGCGCCTGCCAATAGCTGCGGAGACTGTCGACGCGGGCCTGCGGCTCGCTGCCTGCGATCAATGCTGCCGTAATCGCGCCGGCGGAGGCGCCGGTCACCCAATCGGGCGACCAGCCTCGTGCGACGAAAGCCTCGAACACGCCGCCATGATAGGCGCCGAGGCCGAGACCGCCAGCGAACACCAGGCAGGTCTGCTTGTGATCGACGGTCATGCGCGAGGGCTCGGCGTTGTGAGGAGTGGCTGACGGGACCGACCAACAGCCGCGGATCGCGAACGTTCCCACACGTGGTGCAACAGGAACCGTGCTGCGGCCGAGCTGCTCGGTGTTGCCCGATCTCGCGTACCGCACCGGAATGGCGCCGGGGACGGCGCAAGCGGGGCGTCGGACGATAACGCGGCGATCGCGCGTCGCGATCATCACGGCGCGTGATGGTCCGCAACGGCCAGTTCGAGCCGGGGCTTCAGCATGCGGAAGCGCTCGTCGATCTGTTCCGGATGATCGCGGTTGAGCGCGATCATCGCGCGCCTGGTCTCGTTGGCGCGGATGACCTCTCGGGCACCGGAGACGAGACCCTCGACCAGTGCATCGGCGACCATCTCCGGCGTTTCCCGCGCAAAGCCGAGATCGGGCCCAGCCTTGTTGCTCGCCATCATCGGCGTCTCGGTCGCGCCGGGATAGACGGTCAGCACCCGCACGCCCTCGTCGAGCAGCTCGCGATGAAGCGCCTCGCCGAACCGCGCGAGGCCGGCTTTGGCCGCGGCATAGGTGGCGTAGAACGGCGCGCCGACGAGCGCGATGCCGGAGGCGACGTTGACGATCGCGGCGTCACCGCTGGCGCGCAGCAGCGGCAGCGCCGCGCGGGTCCACAGGATCGGGGCGAGCAGGTCGACCTCGATCATGGCGCGGATGTCGGCGATTTCGGT
The DNA here is from genome assembly GCF_000239775.1 of Bradyrhizobium sp. ORS 375. Classification (GTDB taxonomy): domain Bacteria; phylum Pseudomonadota; class Alphaproteobacteria; order Rhizobiales; family Xanthobacteraceae; genus Bradyrhizobium. The sequence continues at coordinate 1,035 of NZ_CAFI01000020.1, read as the reverse complement.
CGCCTCCAGCCGGCCGGCGCGAACATTTCCGGCATTGTTGACGAGGATATCGAGGCGGCCGAAGCGCGCGCGCGCCAGAGCCAGTGTGCTGGCGCAGGCGGCTTCGTCGGCGACATCGCCGCTGAGCGTCTCGATCCTCACGCCAAAGCTGACGGCGATGTCCGCCGTCTCCGCCAGCTTGGCCGGCGTGCGGCCGAACAGCACGAGGTGGACGCCGCGCCTCGCCAGCGCGAGAGCGGTGGCGCGGCCGATGCCGCTGCCGGCGCCGGTGATCAGAGCGAGCTTGCCGTCGGGTGTCATGGGTCTGTCTCCTCTTGGGCGCCGATCAGGCGGCTGCCGCGGCCGACGAGGTGAGCGCGGCCAGCGCCGCCTGGGGCTCCAGCCGCGTCCGATAGTCCGGACTGACATGCGCAAGCAGGATGCCGCCGCCCTTGGCGACGACATAGGTCGCGGGCATCGGCAGCGACCAGCGGCCGTCGCCATTGTGCACCGGCAGGTCGTGACCGAACTTCTGGTACAGCGCCTTGATCGGCGCGGTCAGCTCCTAGCGGATCCAAAGTGCGTCGGCGAGGCGGCCCTCGGTGTCCGACAGCACCTCGAAGCCGAGGGCGTTCTTCTCCGCCGTCGACAGCGTGTTGTCCGGCGTCTCCGGCGATACCGCGACCAGACGCGCGCCTAGCGCCGCGATCTCCGGCAGCAGCGCCTGATAGGCGCGCAGCTCGAGATTGCAGTAGGGGCACCAGCCGCCGCGATAGAACGTCACGATCAGCGGGCGGTCCGCCATCAATGCCGCGAGGTCGGTGACGTCACCTTTGTGATTGGGCAGGGCGAGGGCGGGGAAGGGGTCGCCTTGCTTCACTGCGCGATCCGCAAGGGCTTGGAGTGCTGCGTTGTCGGTCTCGACCAGGCCGGCGATGTCGGCGCCGACACGGGAGGTCCAGGCGGCTTTGAAGGCGTCAAGTTCGGTTTGCAGGGACATGATGATGATCCTGATGAGTTTTGGACATAAAGTTCGAGGCGGCGGGGCGCTCTTCA
>NZ_CAFI01000021.1 GCF_000239775.1 Bradyrhizobium sp. ORS 375 | reverse complement strand
CGCGAGATCAGCGCCCGCCTGAGCGCTCTGCGCCTGCGCCCGCGCCACCACTGCTTTCGCGCGCTCGACATTCGCTTCGGCCGCGCCGAGACGCTCCTCGACCTCGCGGCGCGCGCGCGGATCGAGCAGCGGTGCCGGCGCCGGCGTGATGGTGGCGACGACATCGTCGGCCTTGACCGTGTCGCCGGCCTTGAAGCGGATGCGTCCGAGCCGGCCGGCGAGCGGCGCGGCGACGACGTAACGCTGGCGCACGCGCGTCTTGCCGTCATCCTCGACGGTCGCAACGAACCGTCCTTTGGTCACGACAGCCGTCTCGACCGCAACCGGGCTCGGCATCACCATCCAGCCGATGCCGGCCGCGACCGCGAGCCCTGCTGACACAATGACGAGACGGCGCAACACGGGAGGCATGCTCATTCCCTGGTCTTGAGGGCCGCGACCAGATCGAGCCGGTCGACCCGCCTGCGGACGATGATGGCGCTGATCGCGGCGCTGGCCAAGACCACCGCGGTCGCGATCAGGTAGGTGCGCGGCGCGATGACGCCGGGGATCTGGAAGCTCTCGTTCGAATGCAGCCGCGCGATCAGCGCGATGATGCCGCGCGACAGCAGCAGGCCGAGCGGGATCCCGACCGCGATCTCCAGCGCGAACTCGCCGAACAGGATGCCCGCGACCTCTGCCCGCGTGAAGCCGAGCACGCGCAGGCTGGCGAGCTCCCAGGCCCGCTCCTGCAGGCTGATGCGGGCGCTGTTGTAGACCACGCCGACGGTGATGATCGCAGCGAAGCCGGTGAGGATGCCCGCGGTGACGAACACGAGGCCCGCGATCTTGTCCATGAAGGATGCGACGGCATAGGCCTTCATCGAGACGGATTCGATCCTTGGCAGGCTCTTGAAGCGCGTGCCGAGCGCAGCCAATGCCGTGGGGTCGACATGCAGGCTGGCGGCCGAGATCACCGTGCCTTCGCCGGTGAAGCGGTTGAGCGTGTCGATATCCATGTAGGACGCCATGCCGATCGCCTCGTCGACGATGGCGCTGACCGGCACGTCGCCGCGCCGCCGCCGGCCCTCCGTGGCCTCCACCGTGACGAGATCGCCTGCGTTCAGCGCCAGCCGCTCGGCAAGCCGCCGCGTCAGCGTGATGCCGTCCGGCACCGCCACGATCGGACGACGCGCAGCATCGCGCGGCCGGCGCAACTCGTCGGTGGGCGCCAGCCCGACCACCGAGGTCAGATAGCTGCGGTGGCCGGCGCGCAGCCGCACCGGCACGATGCGCTGGCCTTCGGCCAGCAGCACGCCGGGCTCGCGCGCCAGATCACGCAGCACCGCGCGGTCAACCGGATGCGGAAAGGTGATGCTGGCATTGCCGCGCTCGACGAGATTGAACTGCAGCTCGATCATCTCGCCGATCGCATCGCGCCAGAAGATCCCGAGCACCATCATCGGCACGGCAAAGGCGATGCCGACGACGGTGAACAGCGAACGGAACGGGCGCCCCGCGACATTGCGCAGCATCATCATGCGTCGCGCGCGGCGCGCGCCGCCGGGCATCATCAGCTCGATCCACGAGCGGCGGAAGCCGAGCGGCATCGCCGGCCGCATCGCCTCCGCTGGCGCGAGGCCGACGACCGCCCGCAGCGCCGTGACGACGCCGAGCGAGCCGGCCGCGGCGCTGATCGCGATGCCCGCCAGCATCGCCCAGGGCGCCAGCCGGAACGGCAGCTCCGGCAGGCGGAAGAAGCCGTGATAGCTCGTGATCATCGCCTCGCCGAAGCCGAAGCCGCCGGCGATGCCGAGCAGAGAGCCGATCAGCACGATGACCAGCATCAGCGCCAGATAATGCAGGGTCAGAGCCGAGGTCGGAAACCCCAGCGCCTTGAGCGCGGCGATCTGCTCGCGCTGCGCGGCGACGAGCCGCCCGAGCGCGCTGTTGAGCAGGAAGGCGGCAACGCCGAAGAAGATGATGGGGATGGTGATCGACATCACCTTCTGCTGGTTCAGCTCGTCCTCGAGAAACCGGTTTGACGGCTGGTCGCGCCGCGCGATCGCGCCGATCGACCCGTAAGGTTCGAGCAGCCGATCCAGCTCCTCGATGACGGACTGCGCCTCGGCCCCCGGCGCGAGCGCGACCACCGCATCGTTGAACGCGCCCTTCATGTCGAAGGCGGCCTCGGCTGCGCTGCGGTCGACCCACAGGATGGCGTAGAGGCGATCGTCCGGGATCGGCAATCCCGGCCTCACCGCGTAGACATATTCCGGTGACAGCGCGATGCCGGAGACCCGGAACGCCTGCAGCCGGCCGTTGAGCAGCACGCGGATCTCATCGCCCGGCGTGACGTGGTTGGCCTCGGCAAACGCCTCGTTGACGGCGGCGCTGCGCGCATCACCCGGCGCCGGCGCGGTACCGCGGCGCAGATGCAGCCGGGCCAGCGGCTCGTCGCCGCCGCGGCTGAGCGAGACGAGGCGCGCCGAGACCGGCTGCGACGCGGCCGGCGCGTCGACGATGACCTCGCGCACGATGCGCGGCTCGACCGCCAGGATGCCGGCGATGGCGTTGAGCCGGGCGACCAGCGCCAGCGGCGCGCGCTTCAGGGTGACGAAGACCTGCGGAAACCGCGCCTGCGCATAGAACTGCTCGCAGCCAGCGCGGAGCGACTGATAGGTCGAGACTGAGCCGACGAACACCGCGACACCGGCGGCGACCAGCAACGCGATGGTGATCACCTGCCCGCGCATGGCGCCGATGTCGCGCCAGAGCTTGCGGTTGAGCAGGCTCACCACGTCACCTCCTCGGCCGAGAGCCGCCGCGAGTTGCGCGTCTCGCCGACGATGCGGCCGCCGCCGAGCCGCAGCACGCGGTCGGCCATGCCGGCGATCGCCGCATTGTGGGTGATGACGATGGTGGTGGTGCCGAGCCGCTCATTGGCGCGCGCGATGGCGGCCAGCACCACCTTGCCCGTCTCGTAGTCGAGCGCGCCGGTCGGCTCGTCGCACAGCAGCACGTCGGGCGCCTTGACGATGGCGCGTGCCACCGCGACCCGCTGCTGCTCGCCGCCGGACAGTTGCGACGGAAAATGGTCGATCCTCTTCTCGAGGCCGACGAGCTTGAGCACCTCCAGCGGATCGAGCGGCCGGTCGGCGATCTCGGTGACCAGCTGGACGTTCTCGAGCACGGTCAGGCTCGGGATCAGATTGTAGAATTGGAACACGAAGCCGACATGCTCGCGCCGGTAGCGCGTCAGCTCGGCATCGTCAGCGCCGACCAGTTGATGATCGCGCCACTGCGCGTCGCCCGAGGTCGGACTGTCGAGCCCGCCGAGGATGTTGAGCAAGGTCGACTTGCCGGAGCCCGAGGGCCCGAGCAGCACCACGAACTCGCTCTCGTAAATGTCGAGATCGACGTCGCGCAACGCATGCACCTCGACCTCGCCCATGCGATAGGTCTTGCAGAGCTTGCGGGCGCGGAACACCGGCGCGGCGCCCTCCCCTCTGGGCGTCACGGCGACCTGTTCTTTGGGACTGCTTGGATCCATCAGGCTGCACGTCCGAATGCGGTCAGCCGACCGCGTTCTAGTCCCGAGCGCCGTCCGATTGTCCCGCAGAGCGATTAACTTTGATCATCGATCAGCCAAGATCACCGCCCGTTGAGATACATCAACCTCCGGAACTCGGGCGCTTTGCTGACGCGAGCCACGGACGTCAGCGCCCTCAACAGATTCACGGGCGACACCGCGTTTGGCTCTAAAAGGTATGTACGCCAAACAAGTTCTTCTGCCAGGCAGGAGCTTCGGAATAGGAAGGCGCTCCATCGAAAAGATAGGAGACCGACGAACCGTCTATCCTCTTTCTCGCCTGAAGCTCTATTGTCTGCAATGGAGCGGCTTCGACACGGAGATAAAGGGAGTCAGGAGCTGGATCAAAGTGATATGTCAGCGCTGCGGTAAACACTCCGGAAGAACGCGTCAGCAGAAGGGCGTAATCTTCCTCTCGCCATTTCTTGTCGTTGGCTGGATCGTAGAATGTCAGATACATCGGAAAAGGCACTTTTGCACGCGCTTCAATCGGCAACCGGATTTGAATGTGAACCGCGGCTATGGGCGTTGTTGATGATTCCCCTGGTTGTTGGTCACTCACGAGTTGTATTGGGTAAACAAGATTCGCCACCGTAGCAGATGCAGATTTTGGGGGTGGTTCAGGTAACTTAAATGGAACTGCCGTCATGAGCAGCGCGAGTATACTAGCGCCTATATAAAAGGCTCTCGGCTTACTATCCGGCTCGAATATAACGCACAAGGCGACGGCGAGGGCCACCAGGACTAACGCCCACCCCCAAGTCGCGATCGCCAATTGAAGAATCCGATTCAATGTCGACGCGAACACAAGAACAGCTGAGGCATCTTGCTTCTGAATGAGATCGCCGAGGACTGCAATCACACCACCGAATGCGCCAGCCAAACCGATGCTGAGCTTTCCCGAGTTCATGACGCACTCCCAATGATTGGACGTGGCGACATAGACTTGCGGTCAAAATGCACGCATGGCTTGATATGAATCAAGGATCGCGCAATTCTGGGGTGCTGCACCGTGCGATGGTTTCGCCTTCGCTTTGCCGGTCTTTTGGGCGGCAGCTGGACCGGACCCGTACCCCACGCACTGCAAGGCATCCGGGCTGTATTGATCAGAATAATAGCACACAAGACGCAGTCCGCAGGGTGGGCAAAGGCGCGGCCGGCCCATCGGGTCACGCGTGCGGCTCGCCATGGCACCGTACCCACCATCTCGCCGCCGCGCGCGCCGTTCGGCGGTGGGCACGCGCCGCCTAACGGCGGGGCTTAGCCAAACCTACACCGCTGCGGCTCGGCCACCTGGACCGGGGAGAGGTTGCAGCGGAAGCGTGGACACGAGCCGCCCTGCCCCACGCTACGACACGACAACCGTCATGCCGATGCCCACCCGATCCGACATATGCCCGCCATACGCCCGGGCTACCAATTGGTGGACACAGCCTTCATGAGGAGCACCATGGCCGACAACGACCTCGAAATCTTCCTGACCGCGCGCAACGTGCTGGTCGACATGCGCCTGAATCTGGCCAAAGCCGTTTCGGCCGGCTACACGAAGGGCGAAACGGAAACTGCGGTCAAGAGCCTCATCGAGGTCCAGCAAGCCATCGACGTGATCGACCACGCGAGCGAGGAGCTGGAGGAGCTCGACGAAGCCGAGCACGACGAGGACTGACGCGCTGGGCGCGGTCAGACCGAGCGCCGCGTCACACCCGGCTCGTCATGGGTCGTGCCCACCCTCTCACCGCCGCGCGTGCCGCCCGATGGTGGGCACACGCCGCGTGATGGCGGCGCTTTGCCAACCCTAAGCGACGACCAACGAACAACTCGCGATCGTCCGTCGGCTGCGGCCTTATCGCCATGACGCGTCGGAAGGCCGATCGCCGCGCACAGCACCTGCCAGGATTCGTCACATCGCGGTCGCGATCTCATAGATCAGCACAGCCGCCCCGAGGCAGCGCCGCCAGGGATTGACGCCGCGCGCGAGCTCATCGACGGCCCAGACGACGAGGCTGGCCTTGACGAGGCAATCCAGCTTGTCGCCGGTCGGGCCCTGCGGATGCCAGACCCAACCCACGAGGCTCCCCAGCAGCGCGAGCCACAGCGCCGGGTTCGGCATCTGCGCGATGGTGATCTCGCCGGTTTCGCGATTGCGGAAGAACCAGTCGATCAAGCGCGACATCGCACCGCCAGCCTGTCCGGTCACGCTCGGCGTCCCTCCTGCCCCTGACGCAGCAGGA
>NZ_CAFI01000022.1 GCF_000239775.1 Bradyrhizobium sp. ORS 375 | reverse complement strand
TCCGGTCCATCGAGGGAGCATAGCCCCTCACCCGGATCGCCGCTGGACGATGCGACGCATCGCCAGCCGCGATCCGACCTCTCCCTATGGGAGAGGTGAAGGATCGCACATGTTGCAGCTTGCTCATCCTGACGACTACCTGATGATGGCGATGCGCGACTGCAGGCGGCGGACGCCGTAGGACGCGATGCAGGAGATGGTGAAGTAGACCAGGGCTGCGAACAGGTACATCTCGACCAGGCGACCGTCGCGCTGCGCGACCTTCGACGCGGCGCCGAGGAAGTCCGGGATCGAGAGCACGTAGACCAGCGAGGTGTCCTGGAACAGCACGATGGTCTGGGTCAGCAGCACCGGCAGCATGTTGCGGAACGCCTGCGGCAGCACGACGTAGCGCATGGTCTGCGCATAGGTCAGGCCGAGCGCAGAGGCCGCGGCCGGCTGCCCGCGCGAGATCGACTGGATGCCGGCGCGCATGATCTCGGAGAAGTATGCCGCCTCGAACATGATGAAGGTGATCAGCGAGGAGGCGAAGGCGCCGACCTTGATCGGGCGCGACGAGCCGGTGATCCACTGCCCGATATACGGCACCAGGAAATAGAACCAGAAGATCACCAGCACCAGCGGCAGCGAGCGCATGAAGTCGACGTAGAGGCCGGCGATCCAGCCCATCACGCGATAGCCGGAAAGGCGCATCAGCGCGATCAGCGTGCCGAAGATCAGGCCGCCCGTCGCCGACAGCGCGGTCAGCGTCAGGGTGAAGGTCATGCCGTCGATGAAGAGGTAGCTCAGCGAGCGGCGGATGACGTCGAAATCGAAATTGGCCAGCATCTCATTTGCCCGTGATGTAGCCAGGGATCGCCACCGCGCGCTCCAGGAGCCGCATGCCGATCACGACGATGATGTTGATGACGAGATACATCAGGGTCGCGGCGCTAAAGGCCTCGAACACCTGGAAGGAGAATTCCTGCATCGCGCGCGCAGCACCGGTCAGCTCGATCAGGCCGATGGTGATCGCGACCGCGCTGTTCTTGACCGTGTTGAGAAACTCCGACGTCAGCGGCGGCAGGATGATGCGGAACGCCATCGGCAGCAGCACGTAGCGATAGACTTGAAGCGTGGTCAGGCCAAGAGCCGTGGCCGCCATCTTCTGTCCCCGCGGCAGCGAGCCGATGCCGGCCGCGAGTTGCACCGCGACGCGCGCCGACATGAACAGGCCGATGCCGACGGCGGCCGTATAGAACGGCGCATTCGGCATCTGCTTCAGCCACAGGCCTGCGGCGCGCGGCAGCAGCTCCGGCAGCACGAAGAACCACAGGAACAGCTGCACGAGCAGCGGCATGTTGCGGAAGAATTCGACGTAGAGAAAGCCGATCCAGGTCGCGAGCTTGGAGGGCAGCGAGCGCAGGATGCCGACGATCGTGCCGAAGATCAGCGCGATCACCCAGGCCGACAGCGAGGTCACGATCGTGACCTTCAGCCCCGCCAGCAGCATGTCGAAATAGGTACCGGCCCCGGTCGGGTTCGGCTCCAGGAAGATGTGCCAGTTCCAGGTGTAGTTCACGGGGGTGTCCAGAAAGGGTTAGCTCGGGACTGAGCCGATGCGATCAGCTGATATGATCGGGGTCATCGGATCAAGCTCATTCCGTCCTGCTGATGCAATCAATAGGCCAGTGTTGCCCTATTCACTTCAAGTCATAGCACGACTGCCGCCGAGCCGGCAGTGCGCTCCCTCTCCCCGTTCTTCACGGGGAGACGGCTGGGGTGAGGGCAGCCACACGGGAAGTTGCCTCATGGAGCGATCACATGATGCGGATCGCATCAGCAGCCCAATCCAGAAGGTCACACCACACGCACCGCTCGTGTGGC
>NZ_CAFI01000023.1 GCF_000239775.1 Bradyrhizobium sp. ORS 375 | reverse complement strand
CGAGAGAGCTCGGCCCACCTCACTCGTTCCGATCACGACCATCACCCCTTCACCAGGGCACGATAATCCAGGCGGCGGTGGAACCAGTACTGATAGCCGGAGATGTTCTTCTGCATCGCGACGTTGACGAACGGCTGATACAGCGGGATGCGCGGCACCTCGGCGAAGGCGAGGTCGACAAAGCCCTTCACGTCGGCATCGTAGGTCGCCTTGTCGCCGGTCGCGGCGGCGTCGCGCGCGCCGTTGATGAGCTTGTCCATCTCCGGCGACTTGTAGCTCATCGTGTTGAATACGGAATTGTTGCCGTGATAGCACCAATAGAAGAAGTACTCGGGATAATCGAGCCAGCCCGAGAAGATGTTGGTGAACAGCGGCATCTCCTTCTTGTTCAGCTCGGTGCGCCAGTTGGCGCCGGGCACTTTGTTGATCGTGGTCTTGATGCCGAGCTGCGCCAGGCTCTCCTGCACCAGCACGCACAAGGGCTCGTTGACCTGCGCGAAGTTGAGATCGAAGGAGATCGTGGTCTCGAAGCCGTTGGGATAGCCAGCCTCGGCCAGCAGCGCCTTCGCCTTTTCCATGTCGGTGAAGTACTTCGTCGGCTGCGGCCAGGCCACCTCGGTGGCCTTGTCGGCCGGTGCGCCGAACATCGGATTGGCGAGACCGAACATCACGGCATCGATGATCTTCTGGTAGGGCATGGCATAGGCCAGGGCCTGGCGCACCTTGGGATTGTCGAACGGCGGCTTGGTGACGTTCATGCCGATGTACTGGATGCCGTTCGAGATCGGCAGCGAGATCACTGTGTGCTTGCCGTTCGACTTCATCTCCTGGAAGTCCTTGTTCGGCAGCTCATAGGAGATGTCGGCGTCGCCGCGCTCGAGCAGCGCCCGGCGGTTGCCGGCCTGCGGCACCATGCGCCAGATCACGCGCTTGATCTTGGGCAGCGGGCCGCACACCCAGTCGTCATTGCGCTCCATGATGACTTCGGTGCCGGCGGTCCATTTCGTCACCTTGTAGGCGCCGGAGCCGGCCGTCTGCTGCTTGGTGTATTCGAGGCCCCACGGGTCCTTGTCCGTGGCGTTCTTCTTGACCAGCTCGGAATTGACGACGCAGGGCACGATGACTGCGAGATCCGGGATCGTCAGCCGGTCCTTCTTCAGGAAGTCGACGCGGACCGTGTAGTCATCGACGATGACGAACTGCTCCGGCTTGGTCAGCGAGCCCGCGCTCATCTGGAACGTCGGGAAGCCGCCGACGCTGACGGCGCGGTCGAGCGACCACTTCACGTCCTTGGCCGTCACCGGCGTGCCGTCATGAAACTTGGCGTTCTTGCGCAGCTTGAAGGTCGCCGACATGTCGCCGATGGTCATGTCCTCGGCGAGTTCGGGCTTGAACTTGTCGCGGTCATAATACGGGATGCCGCCCGGACCGCTTTTCATCTCGTGACTGATGAGACGGTCGTAGCAATTCCAGGACACCTCGTAGCCCGGCACGTTGGTGCCGACGCCGTGGATGTCGAGATTGTTCGGTCCGCCTTCCGACACGATGAGCAGCGTCTCCGACCGCGCATCGGCCTTGGCGGAGGACATCACCGCCGGCGCCATGGGCAGCGCGGCACCTGCAGCAAGACCGGAGACGGATTTCAGAAAATCGCGACGCTTCATCAAATGCTCCCGAGGACTACGACCGGCGAGAGCAGAGTTCGCAAGCTTCGTGCCAATCCTTCGGGCCAGCTAAGCCATTGATTTGGTTGAAAGGCCTACGGAGAAGCGGGCAGCAGAGCTTCAATGGATTGCATACAGGAATGCGATTTTGCCCAAAATTTAGACCGACCACAGGGCATGCGACAGATTTGCGCAAGACTGGATCGCCCGCTCGCCGAGCTCAGTCCGGCCAGACCAGCGTCTGCAGCTCATCGAAGCTGCGGACCTTGGACGGCCAGTCCGGAATGCAGATGTGCCGCACGGGATCGCTAGCCCGGTGCAACAGCATCAGCGCAAGCAGCCGGCGCTTCAGCTGCCAGGTGACGTCCGTCGGCGTGAGGCCATAGCCCTCGAACAGTGCGCGCACGCGTCCGCGATGGCCGGCAGCCATGAACGCGCTCGGTCCGAGCAGGTCGTAGGCGCCGAACCCGGTCATGACATCGCCGAAGTCGAACAGCCCGCTCACGCGCCAGCCGTCGCTGCCGCGTGTCACGAGGAAGTTCTCCGGAATGTACTCACCGGTCAGGATGACCGGATCGGGATCGCGCGGAAGCAGGCCGCCCGCCTCCTGCAGAAGATCATCCAGCCCAGCCAGCAGCGGCGGCGGCAGACCGAGCCGCTCATGACGATCATGGCACCCCCGAACCTGCGCCTGCAGGAAGTCGGACCAGCTCGGACCAAGCATGAGCAACTCCCCCGGTGGCACGCGCTGCACGTCGGCGATCACCCGGCCGACCTGCCGGAGCAGGTGCTGCTTCTCCGGCTCCGCCAGCCGCGGCCAGATGTCGGATGCGGGCACGCCGTCGAGCCGCGTCATGATCAGATAGAACCAGCCATCGCGCTCGCCTTCGTGCAGCAATTCGGGCGTGGCGACGTCCGGAAGGCGCCGGAAAACCACGCCCAGCGTCGCCCGCTCGGACAAGAACTGGGCGCGAAGGAAAGGAGGGAAGATCTTCAGGATCGCGCCATCGCCAAGCGCCGCGACCAGATTGGTGCCTGCGGCGAAGGGCGTGAGGCGGGCCACGCCATAGCCACGGCTTCGAACGATGTCGTGCGCCGTCGGCAGCCAGCCTGCCGCATCCGCACGCAGGCGCCGCAACGCCACGGCGTCAGCGACATCAGGCAACACCGCCATCAACGATCCGGGCTCGCGCGCTCGAACTGCCGCAGCAGGCGGTTGCCGCGCTCGACGGCGGCATCGAGCGCCGCCCGCGCCGGCTTGCGGCCGCTGAACGCCTGCTCCATCTCGTCCTCGATCGCATCGCGGATCAGCACGAAGGAGCCGAGCCGCAGGCCCCGCGAATTCTCCGTCGGCGGATGCAAGGTCACCTGCTCGATCGAGATCGCCGTCCCGGGATTGCGGTCATAGAAGCCCTGCGCGCGGGTCAGATCGAAGGCGGCCTGGGTGATCGGCAGATACCCGGTGTTCTGGTGCCAGGCCGCCTGGATATCAGGCCGCGACAGATAAGCGAAGAATTTCGCGACGCCCTTGTATTCCGCGGCAGGACGATCGCGCAGCACCCACAGCGTCGCGCCGCCGATGATCGCGTTCTGCGGGGCGCCCGCAACATCCGGCCAGTAGGGCATCATGCCGTATCCGACCTCGAACCTGGAATTCGCCTTGATGTCGGCGCGCGTCGCCGAAGAGCCGATGAAGATGCCGCACTCGCCCTTCTGGAAGCGCGGCTCGGCTGCCTGGCCACGACCGCCGTAGTCGAAGATCCTGGTCCTCTGCCATTCCGCGATCTGGGCGACGTGACGCGTCACCACCGGATTGTTGAAGGTCAGCACGGCATCGAGCCCGGCGAAGCCGTTGGCACGCGTCGCGATCGGCAGATTGTGGAAGGCAGAGAAATTCTCGATGTTGATCCAGGACGGCCAGGACGTGGTGAAGCCGCACGCCATCCCATGGTCGCGCAGTCGCTTGGCGGCCTGCCCGAGCTCGGGCCACGTCCTGGGCGCGATCGCCGGATCGAGTCCTGCCGCACGAAACTGATCCTTGTTGTAGTAGAGGATCGGCGTCGACGCATTGAACGGGAAGGAGAGCATGTTGCCCTCGGCGTCCGAATAGTAGCCGGCGACAGCCGGCAGATAGGCTGATGGCGAGAAGCTCTCCTGCTCGTCGCGCATGAGCTCGAACACCGGATAGATCGCCCCCTTGGCCGCCGTCATGGTGGCGGTTGCGATCTCGTTGACCTGCACGATGGCCGGCTGGCTGCGCGAGCGGAACGCGAAGATCGCCGCGGTCACCGTCTCCGTGTAGCTGCCCTTGTAGCTCGGCACGATGCGATAGTCGGATTGCGAGGCGTTGAAGTCGGCCGCAAGGCGGTCGACCTGCCGGCCAAGCTCACCGGACATCGCGTGCCACCACTGGATATCGGTTGCGGCGTGGGCGGTCGTGGCGCCGAGAGCCGTGACCAACAGGATTCCGATCGAAACCGACCGCACGAAAACCGACACCAGGGGCTACTCCAAATGCGCTGAATGAACTTTGCTCGGGGTGAAAAAATCGCAATCGGACGAAGTTTAAAGTTTGACAACCGGCGGCTGCAACAACTTTGCGGCAAACCATTGACGCGTAGCGCTTTGACGTCAGAATGGCCTTATAGCACCGGCCAAGGACCGACATTGAACCTTTTCGCCTCCCGGCCGACCTCATCTCCAGGGGGAAAGTGTTGCCTGTGTACCGCGCCCGTCTTTCGTCATTGTCGAGAGTGGACGCCTCGCCGGTGTTGACGCAGGCTGCTGTGGGCGCGCGACGGCGTTCGCCTGCACCATGCTTTCGCTGCCCTGCCGCGCAATTCCCTCTGTTTGCGCCGCAACACGGGAGCTTCGCTGGGCGGGGCTTCGCTGGGCGGAACAGAGTCCGGGCAACCGGGTTCCTTGTGCGCGGCGCGAGGTAGCCATCGTGGCAAGGGCCAAGCAACGGGGATCCCTGAAACGGCCGCTCAGCCTGACGATGTTCGGCCGCGCGCGGATCGTCCGCGTGCTTCGAGCGGTGCCCATCCGCTGGCGCATCCTGTCCATTGCCGCGCTCAACTCCGCCGTGGTGATCGTGCTCGCCGCACTGATCTGGAACGGCGCTCAAGTGCTGGGAACCGCCTGGGACGACGTTCGCCAGGTGCGCGAGTCCGACAAGGTGCTGGCGCTTTTGGAGAGCGAGACCAGCCGGCTGCAGAACCTCATCCACCGCTACATCAACCAGCCGAGCCCGGAGCTGTTCGCCGAGATCCTGCTGCTGCGCGAAGCCGTGCTCGGCACGCTGACGACACGCGCGTCGACCGATCCGATGCTGTCCGGATCGGTCGAGGAGCTGGAGCGCGTGACCGTGCGCTTCCTCGACGGGTTCGGCGAACTGCGCGGCCTGCAGGCGACGATCTCCAAGACCTACGAAGAGGAGGTGCTCGGCCCCGCCCGCGACATCGCCGGCCTCTATTCGGTGATCGAGGGCGCGACCGGCCACCGCGACGCGGAGATCTGGCCGTCGCTCGGCAAGTCGCGCGAGTCTTTCACGGCGATGCTGGTGGCCGCCAATTCCTATTATCTGTCGCTGGCGCCCGCCTCCGCCGATGACGCCCGCCGCAACATCGAGACGATCGAGAAGACCATCCCGGTCATGTCGGGCCTCGCCGACAACGACCTGCAGCGCCTCGCATTGCAGCGGCTGTCGGCGCGGACCGCGGCGCTGCGCGCCGGGTTTTCCAAGCTGACCGATCAGCTCACCAATCGCACCGAGCTCTTGCGCAACACCATCGATGCGAGCCAGGCCGAGACCATCGCCGCCATCGACGGGCTGTCGGTGAAGATGCGCCAGCACGAGCAGAAGGCGCAGGCGACCTTCGACAAGACGCTGCGCGACATCTCCCGCCGCGTGCTGTCGATTGCGGTGATCTTCCTCGGCATCATCCTGTCCGCCGGCGTGCTGATCGCGCTGTCGATCCGGTTGCCGCTGCAGCAGATCATGGCGTCGATGCGCGCGATCACCCTCGGCGACTACGATCGCCAGGTCCAGGGCACAGAGGCCCGCGACGAGGTCGGCGCGATGGCCCGCGCGGTTGAAATCTTCCGCGAGAACGCCATCGCCAAGCGCAAGACCGAGGACGAGCTGCGCACCGCCAAGGAGAAGGCCGAGAGCGCGCTGCTCGAGCTGAATGCCGCGCAGCGGAATCTCATCGACGCCGAGCGGCTGGCAGCGCTCGGCGGCCTGGTCGCCGGCGTCGCCCACGAGGTGAACAATCCGATCGGCATCAGCCTGACCGTGGCCTCGAGCTTTGCGCGTCGCGTGGAAATGTTCGAAGCGGCGCTGCGCTCGCCCGAAGGCGGCCTGCGGCGCTCGCAGCTGGAGGAGTTCGTGCGCACGTCGCGCGATGCCTCCGAACAGCTGGTGGCCAATCTGCAGCGCGCGGGCGAGCTGATCCAGTCGTTCAAACAGGTCGCCGTCGACCGCTCGCATGCGGAGCGGCGGACCTTCCTTTTGGGAGAGGCGACGGATCAGATCATCACCAGCCTCAAGCCGGTGCTCAAGCGCGCCCCGATCACGCTCTCCGTCGACGTGCCCGAGGGACTGTTCATCGACGGCTATCCCGGCTTCTACGGCCAGATCCTGACCAATTTGTTCCTGAACGCCGTCAACCATGCCTTTGCCGACGGCCGCGCCGGGACCATCTCGATCACGGCGCGCGCGCGCGGCGCGGATGACATCGAGATCATTTTCGCCGATAACGGCGCCGGCATGACCCCGGACGTCCAGCGTCAGGCCTTCGACCCGTTCTTCACGACGCGCCGCAACGAAGGCGGCACGGGATTGGGGCTGCATATCGTCTACAATCTCGTGACGCAGCAGCTCGGCGGCCGCATGATGCTGGAATCCCGCGAGGGACAAGGCACGACTTTTCGGATAATCATGCCGCGGGTCGCCAAGGGCGACACCGAGACAGCACTGGGTGACGGAACGACGCAATGGCCGAACAGGACGATGTCCTCCACCTGATCGACGACACCGGCTTCGACGAGGACGCCCATCCGGCCCGGAAATGGAAGATCGCCGTCATCGACGATGACCATGCCGTGCACGAGGGCACGCGCTTTGCGCTGTCGGACTACAGCCTGAACGGCCAGGGGCTCGAGATCCTCTCGGCCTATTCGGCCGCCGAGGGCCGCACGCTGATGCGCGAGCACGGCGACATCGCCGCGGTGCTGCTCGACGTCATCATGGAAACCGATGTCGCCGGCCTCGAGCTGGTCGAATACATCCGCAACGAGATCCGCAACGAGACCGTCCGCATCATCCTGCGCACCGGCCAGCCCGGCCAGGCGCCGGAGCGGCGGGTCATCGTCCAGTACGACATCAACGACTACAAGGCCAAGACCGAGCTCACCGCCGACAAGCTGTTCACCTCGCTCACTGCGGCGCTGCGCAGCTATCAGCAGCTCGAGCGCATGGTGCAGACGAGGCGCGGTCTCGAGATCATCATCGACGCCGCCTCGACGCTGTATGACTTCAAGTCGATGCAGCGCCTCGCCGAGGGCGTGCTGACGCAGATCGCCTCGCTGCTCAACGTCGATTGCGCCGGCATTCTGGTGCTGCGCGACGACGGCAGCCCGAGCGAGGATTTTTCCGTGCTGGCCGGCTCCGGCTGCTACAGCCGCTTCTCCGGTGCCGCGAGCTCGCGCTCGCTCGACCCCGATCTGCGCGACATGGTCGAAGCCGCCTTCAGGCAGCGCAGCAACGAGTTTGCCGACCACAAGACGGTGCTGTATCTGCGGACCGGCTCCGGCCGCGAGGTCGTGGTGCTCCTGCAGGCGGAGCGGCCGCTGTCCGAGACCGACCGTTCGCTGGTCGAGATCTTCTCGAGCCGCCTGTCGATCGCCTTCGACAACGTCATCCTGTATCAGCAGCTGCACGAGGCCAACACCCAGCTCGAGGACCGCGTCGCCCAGCGTACCCGCGCGCTGATGCAGGCCAACCGGCGGCTATCCGCGCAATGGCTGCGGCTGCAGCGCGCCAACGGCTTCAAGAACGAGATTCTCGGCACCGTTGCCCACGACCTGAAAAACCCGCTCGGCGTCATCCTGGGCCGGACCGAGATGCTGACCGAATTGATCGCGACCGGCGCATCTTCCGAGGGCATCACCAGCCAGATCGGCCACATCCGCGACGCCGCCAAGCGGCTGACCTCGATGGTCGACCATCTGATCTCGGACGCGATGGCTGACGCCTTCGACATCACCATCCGCCGCGAGCCGGTCGACGTCGCGGCCTTGATCCATGAGGTCGTGGAGGCCAACCAGCCGCTGGCGCTGAACAAGCGGCAGGTCATCGCGGTATCGGCGCCGCCGCAGCTTTCGACCATGTGCGACATCGACCGAATCCGCGAGGCGATCGACAATCTGCTCAGCAACGCCATCAAATACAGCCCGATCGGCGGCCGGATCAGCGTCGACGTCAGTGGCGACGGCGACAACACGATCATCGGCATCACCGACCAGGGCGCCGGGCTGTCGCCGGAGGATCTCGGCCGCCTGTTCGGCCGGTTCCAGCGGCTGTCGGCCAAACCGACCGCCGGCGAGAGCTCGACCGGCCTCGGCCTGTCGATTGTCAAACGCATCGTCGACATGCATGGTGGCGAGGTGACGGCCAAGAGCGATGGGCCGGGATCGGGGTCAACCTTCACCATCACACTGCCTGCGGCCGAGTTGTCATGAGTCAGAGCCAGCACATCATCATCGTCGACGACGAGGCCCCCGCCCGCGAGATGGTGGGCGATTACCTCAAGATGCACGGTTTCACGGTGACGTTGTGCGACGGCGGCAAGAGCCTGCGCAGCGCCATCGAGACCGGCCCGGCCGATCTGGTCGTGCTCGACCTCAACATGCCTGAAGAGGACGGCCTGTCGATCATTCGCGACCTCAAGGGCCGCACCAACATTCCCGTCATCATGCTGACAGCGACGGCGAGCCCGATCGATCGTGTGGTCGGGCTCGAGCTCGGCGCCGACGATTACGTCGCCAAGCCGTGCGAGCTGCGCGAGCTGATGGCCCGCATCCGCTCCGTGTTGCGCCGCAGCGTCCCGGCCAAGGCCGCTGCCTCTGCTGCCGCGACTGCCCCGGAGCCTGCGCCGGCCAAGGCCCCTGATCCGCAGCTGGTCCGTTTCGGCACCAAATGGCTCGATCTCGATGCTCAGGCGCTGCGCGACGACGAAGGCAACGAGCACCCGCTGACGGCGTCCGAGTTCGGCCTGCTCAAGGTGTTCGCCGCCAACCCGAAGCGGGTGCTGTCGCGCGAGCGGCTGCTGGAGCTCGCCAACGCCCGCGACGCCGAGGCGTTCGACCGCGCCGTGGACCTCCGAATCATGCGGATTCGTCGCAAGATCGAGCCGGATCCGACCAAGCCCGCGGTAATCCGGACGATTCGTGGTGGCGGCTACCTGTTCTCGCCGTCCGGCGAGAAGGCCTGACGACGGCCGGAAAGCCGGTCCACGCCTGCCCTCCGCCCGCGCAGCATTTCCATATTCTGGAACATCGACTTCCTCATTGTGGAATAAGGCACAATTCCGCCACGTCTGTTTCGCGATGTGCGGTGCGACGAAACATTTCTGCGGGGCGACGAAACCATTTTCCTGTTTTGGTGCAGACGTCCCGAAACGGGCGCTCATTAACAATCCATCCCGTCGAAACGCCGCAAGGGGGCGGCGGAACGGGAGAGTGCCATGCAGAACGTCGTTGCCATCAATTCCGCCGCCAGCCAGGGCATCATCGCGGCCCAGGCGACCACGGACGACATGCTCCTGGAGAGCATTGCCGATGGCGATCGCACCGCGATGCACACGCTTTATGCGCGTCACAATGTGCGGGTCTATCGCTTCATCCTGCGCATCGTCCGCGACACCACCGTCGCCGAGGACCTCGTCAGCCAGGTGTTCCTGGACGTCTGGCGCACCGCCAAGCAGTTCGAAGGCCGCTCGCAGGTCTCGACCTGGCTGCTCTCGATCGCCCGCTTCAAGGCGCTGACCGCGCTGCGCCAGCGCCGCTTCGAGGACATCGATCAGGACGAGGTGCGCGAGATCGCCGACGATAGCGACACGCCGGAAACCTCGCTCGAGCGCGCCACCACCAGCGCCATCCTGCGCGCCTGCGTCGCAAAGCTGTCGCCGGCGCATCGCGAGATCATCACCCTGATCTACTACCACGAGAAGTCCGTGGAGGAGGTCGGCCAGATCATCGGCATCCCGCAGTCGACGGTGAAGACCCGCATGTTCTATGCCCGCAAGCACCTCGCGGAGCTGCTGCGCGGCGCCGGCGTCCACAGCCTCGCCGCCTGATCTTCGTTCATCCACGTCGGGGCCGATGTCCCCGGCGGTTCCAAAAAAATGACGACGCACGAAAATCGCCGAATGAAACAATTGAAACAATCGGCGAAATCACCTGGAAAATTTTCGCCATTAGAACGTTACCCATCAACCGGGCCTCAGTCCCCCAGCTGATCTCGGTTTTGAGCGAGCAAATTCAAGGATACCTCCACCTCCCTGTTGCTCCGAAGACCCGGCGGATGCCCCCGCCGGGTCTTCGTCGTTTGGGGATCCCGCCGCGCCGCCGTAGGGCGATTTGACCATTTGATATCCCTCCTTGCCGGTGCGATTGTCCGCGCAAGAGAGGTCTCGCGCCTCGCAATGACGGACGGTGAAGGATGTTCGGTTTGGATGCGGTGGAGCTGGCGCGCGCGCAGTTCGCCTTCACGGTCACCTTCCACATCATCTTCCCCGCCTTCTCGATCGGGCTTGCCTCCTACCTCGCGGTGCTTGAGGCGCTGTGGCTGTGGACCGGCCGCGACGTCTACCTCAACGTCTTCAACTACTGGCTCAAGATCTTCGCCATCGCGTTCGCGATGGGCGTCGTCTCCGGCATCGTGATGTCCTACCAGTTCGGCACCAACTGGTCGGTCTATTCCGACAAGGTCGGCCCGGTGATCGGGCCCTTGATGGCCTATGAGGTGCTGACCGCCTTCTTCCTCGAAGCCGGCTTCCTCGGCGTCATGCTGTTCGGCCTCAAGCGCGTCGGCCCGAAGCTGCATTTCCTCGCCACGCTGATGGTTGCGATCGGCACCTTGATCTCGGCGTTCTGGATCCTCTCCGCCAATTCCTGGATGCAGACGCCCGCGGGCTACGCGGTCAACGCCGACGGCCAGTTCGTCTCGGTCGACTGGCTCAAGGTGATCTTCAACCCGTCCTTCCCCTACCGCCTCGTTCACATGGTGCTGGCGGCGTATCTCACGACGTCGCTGGTGGTCGGCGCGGTCGGCGCCTGGCATCTGCTGCGCAATCCGCATCTGCCGGGCCCGCGCGTGATGTTCTCGATGGCGATGTGGATGGCCGCGCTGGTCGCGCCGATCCAGATCTTCGTCGGCGATCAGCATGGCCTCAACACGCTCGAGCACCAGCCGGTGAAGATCATGGCCATGGAGGGCCATTTCGAGAGCCACAAGGATGGCGCGCCTCTGTATCTGTTCGGCTGGCCCGACCAGGAGAAGGGCGAGCTGAAATGGGCGCTCGGCATTCCCAAATTCGGCTCGCTGATCCTCAAGCACCAGATCGACGCGCCGATGGCCGGGCTCGACACCGTGCCGCGGCAGGACTGGCCGCCGGTGCCGATCACCTTCTGGTCGTTCCGCATCATGGTCGGCTTAGGGCTGCTGATGCTGGCGCTCGGCCTGTTCAGCCTGTGGGAGCGCTGGCGCGGCCGGCTGTACATCAATCGCGGGCTGCATCGATTCGCGATCGCGATGGGTCCCGCCGGGTTCATCGCCGTGATCGCCGGCTGGGTCACGACCGAGACCGGCCGCCAGCCCTTCACCGTATACGGCCTGCTGCGCACCGCCGATTCCGTCTCGCCGCTGGCGGCGCCGGCGGTCGGCACCTCGCTGCTCGCCTTCATCATCGTGTATTTCATCATCTTCGCCGCCGGCGTGCTGTACATCCTGCGCCTGATGGCCGAGCCGCCGCATCCCGGTGAGCCCGGCCCGAGCACCGAGCAGCCGGTGCGCACCGCCGGCATCACGCCGGCCGCCGGCGTCGTGCAGGGAGCGGGATCATGAACGTCGCCATCGATCTCGCCACGCTCTGGGCCTTCATCATCGCGCTCGCCGTGTTCATCTATGTCGTGATGGACGGCTTCGATCTCGGACTCGGCATCCTCTTCCCGCTGTTTCCGGCCAAGCATGATCGCGACGTCATCACCAACACCGTCGCGCCGGTGTGGGACGGCAACGAGACCTGGCTGGTGCTCGGCGGCGGCGGGCTGATGGCGGCGTTTCCGCTGGCCTACTCCATCCTGCTGCCGGCGCTGTATGCGCCGCTGATCGCGATGCTGGTCGGGCTGATCTTCCGCGGCGTCGCCTTCGAATTCCGCTGGCGCACGCGCGCCACCCGCAATCTCTGGGACATCGCCTTCGCCGGTGGCTCCTGGGTCGCGGCATTGGCGCAGGGAATCGCGCTCGGCGCCATCCTGCAGGGCGTGCGTGTCGAGGGCCGGCATTATGCCGGTGGCTGGTGGGACTGGCTGACACCATTTTCGATCCTCACCGGCGTCTCGCTGGTCGCCGGCTATGCGCTGCTCGGCGCGACCTGGCTGATCCTGAAGACAGAAGGCGACCTGCGCGACAAGGCCTACCGCATCAGCTGGGTTCTGCTGTTCTTGATGCTGCTCGCCATTGCCGCCGTGAGCCTGTGGACGCCCCTGCTCACGATTCAATATTCGGACCGCTGGTTCAGGTGGCCGGCGATCGTCCTCACTGCGCCGGTGCCGCTCGCCGTTATTGGCGTCACCGTGCTGATGATGAAGAATCTCGCCCAGAAGCACGATGTCTGGCCGTTTGTCCTGGCGCTGGCGCTGTTCTTCCTCTCTTACGCAGGCCTTGGCATCAGCATGTATCCCTACATCGTGCCGCAGAGCATCACGATCTGGCAGGCGGCCGCACCCGAGCGCAGCCAGCTGATCATGCTGCCCGGCGTGCTGGTGCTGGTGCCGCTGATCCTCGGCTACACCGCCTGGGCCTATTGGGTGTTTCGCGGCAAGGTGGGCCACGACGCCGGCTATCATTGATGCCCACCGAGCCACCTGCCCCGCTCGCGAAGCGCCTCGCCTGGTTCGTTGCGCTGTGGCTTGCCGGGGTCGCGATGGTCGGGAGCGTCGCTTTCCTGCTGCGGCTCTGGATGAAGCTTGGATAACGGCGGGCACCTCGCGCTCACCTTGACTTTGCGACGAATATGCCCCTGAAATTTGGCGGGTGGTTTTGATCGGGCAAGCTTCGCAGGGGTCCGTCGAGGAGAGCTTTGAATGCCGAGTTTCCATCGCCTGCTGTGTGCCGCCAGCGCCATCATCGCGCTGGCGCTGTCCACATCGCACAGCTTTGCCCAGTCCGAGGACCCCGGCGACCAGCCCGGCCTCGTCGCCGATGACGGCTACGAGCTCGATCCGGAATGGCGCAAGCAGGTGGTCTATTTCCGCACCAACGAGCCGCCGGGCACCATCATCGTCTCGACGGCCGAGCGTCACCTCTATCTGGTGCAACCGGGCGGCCGGGCGATTCGCTACGGCATCGGCGTCGGCCGTGACGGCTTCCAGTGGCAGGGGTTGCTGTCGATCACCAAGAAGGCGGAGTGGCCGGACTGGACCCCGCCGCCGGAGATGATCCAGCGCCAGCCCTATCTGCCGCGCTTCATGGCCGGCGGCCCCGGCAATCCCCTGGGCGCGCGCGCGATGTATCTGGGCACCACCGTGTACCGCATCCACGGCACCAATCAGCCCTGGACCATCGGCAGCAAGATTTCGTCCGGCTGCTTCCGCCTGGTGAATGCCGATGTCGCCGATCTCTACGACCGCGTGCCCGTGGGCACCAAGGTCGTGGTGCGACAGAAGCCGGAACTGTGACGGCGGCGTCTGCCGCCGGACATTCAGCCATCGCTTTGTTCTGACATTTTCCGAAAGAGATTCATCATGCGCACTTTCCGAGGCGGCCTGCTGATCGGGCTCGCCGTTGCCGTGCTGGTCGCGGCGCTCGCCGTCACCTATGAGATGTACGACACCCGCACCCTGAAGCGCACCGTCCGCCGCGGCGAGGTGTTGTGCGGCGTCAATGCCGGCCTGCCCGGCTTCTCGATCCCCGACGACAAGGGCAACTGGACCGGCTTCGACGTCGATTTCTGCCGCGCGGTCGCGGCGGCGATCTTCGACGACCCGAAGAAGGCGAAGTTCGTGCCGCTCGACGCCAGCGAGCGTTTCAAGGAGCTGCAGAGCCGCAAGGTCGACATTCTCTCGCGCAACACCACCTGGTCGATGGCGCGCGAGCAGAACTATGACCTGTATTTCCCGGCGGTCGCCTATTACGACGGTCAGGGCTTCATGGTGCCGCGCTCGCGCAAGCTGGAGACCGCGCTCGACCTCAACGGCAGCAAGGTCTGCGTGCAGGACGCGACGACCAACGCGCTCAACCTCTCCGACTACTTCCGCGCCAACAACATGAAGTATGAGGAGGTGAAGCTTCCGAAGCTCGACGACGTGCTGAAGGCCTATGACAGCGGCAAGTGCGACACCTTCACCGCCGACGTCTCGCAGCTCTACGCGCTGCGGCTGGTGCTGACCAAGCCGGGCGATCACGACATCCTGCCCGATCTGATCTCCAAGGAGCCGCTCGCGCCCGTCGTGCGCCAGCGCGACGACGACTGGATGATGATCGTGAAGTGGACGCTGTATGCGATGATCAATGCCGAGGAGCTCGGCGTCACCTCCAAGAACATCGACGAGGCGCTGAAGTCGAAGAAGCCGGACGTCATGCGGCTGGTCGGCAACGAGGGCACCTACGGCCAGGATCTCGGCCTGTCGAAGGACTGGGCCGCGCGCGTCATCCGCCACGTCGGCAATTACGGCGAGGTCTATGAGCGCAACGTCGGCGGCGAGTCCAAGCTGAAGATTCCGCGCGGCATGAACCAGCTGTGGAACGCGGGCGGAATTCAGTACGCGCCGCCGATCAGGTAGGCGTCTCGACACAGTGTCGCCGTCATCGCGAGGAGCAACGCGACGAAGCGATCCAGGGTTGTCGGAGACGCTCTGGATTGCTTCGCTTCGCTCGCAATGACGGAGCATGGTGAAAGCTTCTCGCGACGCATCCCGCGTTCGAGCTCAGCGACTTTCTCGCCCTCTTGAAAGTCGAGGGCGCAGGGAAGGCCAGGTGCCGACTGGCACCTGCGGCCCGCCTGCGAAAAAAAATGCAGGCGGCAGGAACCACAGGCTCAGCCGGAACGACCCGGCCTTCCCTGCGCGATGGGTTTAACGCTTATGGCGCGCTCTCCTCGGTGTCCGGCTGTCTAGCCACCGTCACCGGCAGGATCATCGTCACCCGCCGGCTTGGCATCCGCATCGCGATGCCGGGACCACGCACTTTCACGTCCGCATCGGCCTCGTTCGTCGGCGCTATACACGCGCTGCGATCCAATGCGGCCATCGCATCACCGGCCCACGTTTC
>NZ_CAFI01000024.1 GCF_000239775.1 Bradyrhizobium sp. ORS 375 | reverse complement strand
GTCGTCGCAGCGAGCTGCTTCGAATCCTTTGACAACGGTCGTCATTTCCATTCGCCGAGTTGAGCGACGTCCGCCAGAACCGTCACTCAGTAACACTTCCGCGCTGCGGTGGGACCGGTTGTCGCGCAACATGGCGAAATCGCGGTTCCTGGGGAACGCCGACTGCCCGGTGCAGTTCTCTCGTCACCATTCACTGAGAGGAGACACCACATGGTGATGAAGACTGTTGCGGCCGGCCTCGCCGGTTCCCTGCTGCTCGCGACCGCTGCCTTTGCCGCGGAGAGCACCACCACGACCACCAACACCACGATCAAGAGCGACACCACCGCGGCGTCCTATCAGGGCGACTGGCGGACCTCGAAGCTCGTCGGCGTCAAGGTCTACAACAACAACAACGAGAACGTCGGCTCGATCGACGACATGCTCGTCGACAAGAGCGGCAACATCAAGGGCGTCGTGATCGGCGTCGGCGGCTTCCTCGGCATGGGCGAGCACCTCGTCGCCGTCTCGTTCGACCAGGTGAAGTTCTCGGATCAGCCGGTGCAGTCCAACACCGCCTCGACCGCTCCGGCCACGGGCACCAGCTCCACGACCGCGCCGCCGGCCTCGACCACCACGACGGGGGCCGCCACCGGCACGTCGTCGTCCTCCTCGATGAGCTCGTCGAAGAGCCGCTGGTATCCGGACCACGCGATGATCAACGCGACCAAGGATCAGCTGAAGTCGATGCCCGAGTTCAAGTACTCGGAGTAACGACACCGCAACCGATCGGCGGATCGCATCGACGCGGCGCGCCCGGGATCTCCCGGGCGCGTTCGCGCGTCAGGCGGCGGGACGCAGCGTGGTCCGGCTGAGCGGCAATTCGATGCGGGCGATCAGTCCGTGCGGCTTGCGGTCGTGCAGCGACAGCTCGCCGCCATGCGCCTGAACGATCGCCTTGGCGATCGACAATCCGAGCCCGAAGCCGGTGGCCTCGTCCATGTTGCGGGCTTCGTCGCCACGAACGAACGGCTCCAGCATGTCGGACTTCCGGGCATCCGCGATTCCCGGGCCGTCATCCTCGACTTCGATGGTCAGACCCTGGCCGGCAACCGTCAGCCTGACCACGATCTCCTTGCCGTACTTCGCCGCATTGTCCACCAGGTTGGTGACGGAGCGCATCAGATCGTCCGGGCGCACCGTGGCCATCGCGCGCGCCGGGCCGACATAGCTCACATGATGACCGACATCGGCAAACTGGTCGGCGACGAGCTGCAGGATGCTCGCGATATCGACCAGCGTCATCGGCTCGAGCTTGCGGCCATTGCGCAGGAACGACAGCACCGAGCCCAGCATCGCGTGCATCTGATCGAGATCGGCCAGCATGCGGCTGCGCTGCAGCTCGTCCTCGACGAACTCGCAGCGCAGCCGCATGCGGGTCAGCGGCGTGCGAAGGTCGTGGCTGATCGCCGCGAGCATCTTGGTCCGGTCGTTGATCAGCGCGGTGATGCGCTGGCGCATCCGGTTCAACGCCCGCGCCAGCGAGCGGATTTCCTCCGGTCCCCGCTCGGGCAGGGCAGGGCCCTCGCCATCGAGGCTGAAATTCTCCGCCGCCTTGGCAAAGCTCGACAGCGGCGACGTCAGCGCGCGCGCGGCCCATAGGCCGAGCAGCGTCGTGCTGATCAGCGCGAACAGGATCGTCGTCAGCCACGGCGCGCCCCAGAATGGCGGCCGGCGCGGCCGGTCCGGCGCCTTGGCCGAGATCAGGTCACCGTCGGGCAGTGCGAAGACCACCCGGCGTGCGAGCGACCCCGGCGGCGGCATGAAGACGCGGTAGCCCGGGCCGAGGCCGCGAAAGCCGCCGGGTCCGTGCCCGCCCTCGGGCGGGCTGCGGGGGCCGACATCCGGCTCGCCGCCGCGCGGAGCGCCGTCTTTCTCCGTCCCGCCGGGCGATTGCGCCAACTCCGGCGGCAGTGGCCCGGACTGCGCCTTGATGTCGAACTCGGGATAGGCGCGGGCGATGTCGATGAGCAGCCGTGCCCGCTCATCCGCGGGGGCGCGCCCGAGGACATGGATCACGGTCGCGAGCTGAAACGGGCCGGCCTCGTTCTCACCCGGTGGCTGTTCGGCGCGATAGATCAGGAACGTCGCCGTGATGATGGCGTGGAGCGCCACGATCGAGATGGCCACCAGCGCCGTGATCTGGCCGCGGATTCCCTTCAGGTTGAGAAAGCCGAACGACGTCATGACAGCGCCACCCGATCAGCTCCGTCAATGGCTCTGCGGCGCGGTCACCACCTCGACGACGGGCGTGAACATGTAGCCGCCGGACCGCACGGTCTTGATCATCGTCGCCTCCTGCGGATCGGGCTCGATCTTGCGGCGGATGCGGCTGACCAGCACGTCGATCGAGCGCTCGAACGAGCCGGCGCTGCGGCCCTGCGTCAGATCGAGCAGGCTGTCCCGCGACAGCACGCGGCCCGGCCGCTCGCAGAAGGTGCGCAGCAGATCGAACTCGGCGCTGGTCATGGCGACGCGCGCGCCCTCGGGATTGCGCAATTCGCGCAGGCGGAAGTCGATCTTCCAACCGAGGAAGCTCAGCGCGGTCGCGCCTTCGGTGGCGCTTGCGGTCATTGCCGCCGCCTGGCGGCGCAGCACCGCATTGATGCGGGCGAGCAGCTCACGCGGATTGAACGGCTTCGGCAGATAGTCGTCGGCGCCCATCTCGAGTCCGAGGATGCGGTCGACGTCCTCGCCGCGCGCGGTCAGCATGATGATCGGCACCTGCGATTCCGCGCGCAGCTTGCGGCACAGGGTCAGGCCGTCCTCGCCGGGCAGCATCACGTCGAGGATCAACAGGTCGATGCGGTGATCGCCCATGATCCGGGTCATCTCGCGGCCGTCGGTCGCGGTGGTCACGTTGCAGGCGTTGTTGCGCAGATATTTCGCGATCAGCGTCCGCGTCTCGCGGTCGTCCTCGACGACAAGGATGTGGGGTTGTGTCTGGGCCATACCGTCAATTGACCTAGAATCGCGGCGTTTTGCGAAGTTTTTTGTTACGGAATGTTTCCTGGCGGCAGCGTCCGGCAAGGCCAGGACACCGTGTAGCGCCGTGTTGCGGCTTTCGTGTGGGGGCGTCAAGCCGGACGCGAACGGAGAGGTGCCAAGGTGCGGGCGGCGGCAGCAGACTACCGAAGCCTTGCAGGTTCAGTCGCAAAAAGCCGCTGTGCGTGAATGTGCCCTCTCCCCTTGCGGGAGGGGGCATGTAGGACAGAGCGGCGTACTCACTTGGGTGAGGGGTATCTTTCCGCGAGCGAGCCCGCGGAGAGATACCCCTCACCGGAGCGAGTCAGAGGATGGGCCGGCGATGCCCTCTCCCGCAAGGGGAGAGGGCGCTGGATCGCACAGTGGTACTGCACAGGACAATCGCGCGTCGATCAGTCCTACTTCACCAGCGGGCAGCCGCCCTTGTCGAGCGGGCGGAAGGCTTCGTCGCCCGGCACGGTCGCGATCAGCTTGTAGAGGTCCCAGTCGCCTTTCGATTCCTCTGGCTTCTTGACCTCGAACAGATACATGTCGTGGACCATGCGGCCGTCGATGCGGATCTTGCCATTCTTGGCGAAGAAGTCGTTCACCGGCATGGCGCGCATCTGCTCCATCACCTTCGGCGCCTCGTCGGTGCCGATCGCCTCGATGGCTTTCAGGTAATGCATGGTCGCGGAATAGAGCCCGGCCTGGATCATGGTCGGCATGTGACCGACCTTCTCATTGAAGCGCTTGGAGAAGGCGCGGGTCTCGTCGTTCATGTCCCAGTAGAACGCGTCGGTGACGATCAGGCCGGAGGTCGACTTGATGCCGAGCGAATGCACGTCGGTGATCTCCATCAGCAGGGCGATCATCTTCTGGCCGCTCTGCGCCAGGCCGAACTCGGCGGCCTGCTTCAGCGCGTTCTGGGTGTCGCCGCCGGCATTCGCCAGGCCCACGACCTTCGCCTTGGAGGCCTGCGCCTGCAGCACGAACGACGAGAAGTCCGATGAGTTCAACGGATGCCGCACGTCGCCGAGCACCTTGCCGCCGGCCTCCTTCACCACATTGGCGGCATCGCGCTCGAGTGCCTGGCCGAACGCATAGTCCGCGGTGATGAAGAACCAGGTGTCCTCGCCGCGCTTGACCATCGCCTTGCCGGCGACGTTGGACAGCGCATAGGTGTCGTAGGTCCAGTGCACCGTGTTCGGCGAGCACTGCGTGCCGGTGATGTCGGAGGAACCGCCGCCGGAATTGATGTGGATCTTGTTCTTCTCGCGCGTCAGCGCCGAGATCGGCAGCGCCACGGAAGACGTCGGCACGTCGAAGATCGCATCCACCTTCTCATTGTCGTACCAGTTGCGGGCGATGTTGACGCCGACGTCCGGCTTGTTCTGGTGGTCGGCCGAGACCACCTCGACCTTCTTGCCCTTGACCTTGCCGCCGTAATCCTCGACCGCCATCTGCACCGCGACCAGCGAGCCCTTGCCGGTGGCATCCGCATAGAGGCTCGACATGTCCGTGAGCACGCCGATCTTGACGATGTCGTCGGAGATGGTTTGCGCCTGGGCGGTTCCGCACAACGCCGCGAGTGCGAGGGCGGCGGCCAAGGCTTGTGCGGACAAGGTTTGCGCCGAAGGTCTCATGTTTCTCTCCCGAGATTGTTGTTGTTGGCGGGAGAGTCATAACGGCCGGCGTCGCGCGGCGCAAAGCGGCTGCGCGCATGGGACGGTTGCGAAACGAACGCGAATCACAGGCCGGGCAGCGAATTGACCCGCACGGTCATGGTGCCCTCGGCGGTGGCAATCACGCGCAGCGTGGTGGCGTCGAAGGCGATGTCGGTGAGCGCCAGATTATTGACGTCGGTGTCGACGCGGATGCCGTTCTCGTTCTTCTGCAGCTCGGCGATCGCGGTCGCGATCTTCTCCCGGACATTGTCGGCGAACGGTTTGAGATCGATCACCGATCGTTCCAGCAGAGCGCGCTGCAGGTGCGGAACGGCGGCGCGCGCCGCCGCGCCGAGCAGGCCGAAGGCGGCCTCGGATTCGACGGCAAGCTGCAGGTCGGAGAGACGCAGGATCTGCTGCGCCTGGTCGACCATCGGGCGGCCCCAGATGTGCACGGTGGCGTCGGCGCCGAAGCCGAAGAAGCTCTCTTTCTCCTTGCCCTTCACCTGCAGCGAGATCAGCAGCCGATTGCCGGACGGCACGACGGTCGCATGCTTCACCGTCACCGCGACCGGACCCGACCCGTCCTCGGGGAACGTCCGGCCCGCGAGCTGCGAATCGACCAGCTTGGTGAGCTCGGTGAAAGGCACGTCGATGGGAACCGCGACATTGATGCCGCCCGTGGTCGGCGGAACGATCGTGATCTTCTCGGGGAAGGGACAGACCGGCTTGGTCTCCGCCGCGGTCACCTTGGTTTCCGCCTCGATGCCCATCGTGATGCTGGCGGTGGTCGAATCAATCACCGGCTGCGCGGCAAGAGCGCGCGTCGGCTTGATCTCGAGCCAGACCGCCGGCAGCCCCGGCGCCGTGCCCTGTAGCGGCACTGAGCGGCAGGCGCGGGCCCACTGCGCCTGTGCATTGCGCTTCAGCGTCGGGTCCTTGCGCAGCCGGTCGCTGAGCGCGGCGAGCTGGTCGTTGACGGTCTTGTCGATCACCGGCTTCATCTGTGCCGGCACGTTGACCCGGGCGCCGGCGACGGTGAGCGCAGTGTCGCCGAGATTGACCTGGGCCGAGAAGTTCGGCTCGACATACCAGGACGCGGCAACACGGGGCCGCATGGCGATCAGGACGTTGCCCTTGATGTCGGCGGTGGCGTTCAGGTTCTTGATGTTGATGCCGCCGATCTGCTTGGCCGCGTCGGAGCCGAGCAGGCCGCCCAGCGCGTCTCCGATCGCGCCGGTCGCCTTCGACGACAGCGCGCCGGTGACGTTGAGCCGCCCGGACAGCGGCGTCGCCAGCGACAGCGTGTCCTGAGTGCCGGTCGCGGCAATCGCCCCGCGGTTGACGGTCCAGCCGATGTCGGCGTTCTGCAGGATCTGGCTGACGGGATTGTCGGCCTTGCCGGTGAAGTTGCGCGGTGTCGCCTTTTCGGCGGCGTCACGGATCGCGCCGAGCGAAATCGACACCGGAGCCATGATGATGGAATTGCGCGTCGCCGGCGGCAAGGGCGGCAGCTGCGTCACCTGGGGCGCCGGCGTGCTGCCCGAGAACAGGACCACTTCCGCGACGATGATGCCGATCAGCACGAGGGCAGCGAGCGCCGCGGCGCCGATCAGGATCAGCCGCAGCCGCGGCGGTGAGCGTCGCGGCGGCCGTTGCGATTTCGGAGCGAGCGGGTGAGGCCTGCTCTGCCAATCCGGTCGCGGCATCGGAAGATTCATGTCGGATCCACGGACTCCAGGTGCCGCGGCGCTCGGGAAGGCGGACGCGGCGAGATCGCGGTTAATAAAAGATTGCCGAGCTTACAGGGCCGGACCGGGGCGCGCCAGAGCAGGCCGCAAAGCTGCGGGCCTTCAATCGGCCGTGATGGTGAACGCCCGGACCCGCGCAAAGAAATGACCGCCGGGGCACGAGGCCACGGCGGTCCAGTCAGGGAGGATCAGAGAGGAGGGCCGAAAGCCGGTGGCGGTCAGCGCGTCACGCGGCCGAGATCGGCGCGGCGCTCCATCGGCAGCACGATCACCTTGGCGCCGACATTGACGCGGGAATAGAGGTCGATGACGTCCTGGTTGGTCAGGCGGATGCAGCCCGACGACACATGCGTGCCGATCGTCTCCGGCGCGTTGGTGCCGTGGATGCGGTACACCGTGCCGCCGAGATACATCGCGCGGGCGCCGAGCGGATTGCCCGGGCCGCCGGCCATATGGCGCGGCAGATAGGGCTGGCGCGCGATCATCTCCGGCGGCGGCGTCCAGTCCGGCCATTCCGCCTTCCTGGTCACCGACTGCACGCCCGACCAGGTGAAGCCGTCGCGGCCGACGCCGATGCCGTAGCGCATCGCCTGGCCATTGCCGAGCACGTAGTACAAGTACTTGTTCGGCGTATCGATCACGATCGTGCCGGGCGCCTCGCGGGTCATGTAGCTCACGACCTGGCGGCGGAGCCGCCCTGGCAACTCATAAGGCGTCGCCTCGTCCTCTTGCGGATTGATGATCTGCGGCGCTGCTGCGGGCGGCTCGTAGGTCGCAACCGGCGGCGGCAGCAGGAACGGGAAGGGGAGCGGTGCAGGGGAGGCGGCGTGGGTCGGCGCGGTGGCCACGCAGACAGCGGCGATCAGCGCGCCGAACAGAAGACGGGAAGGTGAACGGATTGGGCCCGAGGTAATCATGGACGTCCCCTTGCTTGTTGCTTGAAGCGCGCCGCCGTTGTCTCGGTCGGCTCGTTGAAATCAGTTGCCTGTCATCATTGCTTGTGGCGCTCTTGACCTGCGCCTGATGCTGCAACTCATAAGGGAGAAAAGTTTCGTTGCGTTTGCGCCGTGCCGCCAAAACGGTTTCGTCGGCTTAACCGTTTGTTTCATGACGGTTTCACGACAAGGGTGCGCGCGCCGAGGCGATCGGCGCGACGCAGGCGGTTAAAAAGAGCCTTCGACAGTTCGATGACGTCACACGCCTGAAATAACAATGTCGGAATTTGCGGCTGTTCAGAATCGCTGCAACTTTCCGGATCGCCTTATGCGGATCTTAATCGCAACCGACGCCTGGCACCCGCAGGTCAACGGCGTGGTGCGCACGCTGACATCGCTGTCGCGCGCCGCCGCCGGCCTTGGCGCCGACATCACCTTCCTCACGCCAGAAGGATTTCCGTCCTTCGCGGTGCCGACCTATCCGGGGCTGCGGCTCGCGATCACCCGCGGCGGCGAGATCGCCCGGCGCATCGAGGCTGCCGCGCCGG
Source organism: Bradyrhizobium sp. ORS 375 (assembly GCF_000239775.1). Taxonomy (GTDB): domain Bacteria; phylum Pseudomonadota; class Alphaproteobacteria; order Rhizobiales; family Xanthobacteraceae; genus Bradyrhizobium. The sequence continues at coordinate 18,376 of NZ_CAFI01000024.1, read as the reverse complement.
ATGCGATCCACATCGCGACCGAAGGCACGATCGGCTGGGCGGTGCGCCGCTACTGCTTGCGCCATGGCCTGCCGTTCACGACGTCCTACACGACGCGCTTTCCGGAATATGTCTCGGTGCGCACCGGCATCCCCGACGCGGTCGGCTATTGGGTGATGCGCCGCTTCCACGATGCTGCCGCGATGACCATGGTCGCGACCAATTCGCTGCGGCAGGAGCTCGCAGCGCGCGGCTTCAAGAAGCTTGGCTTCTGGACGCGCGGCGTCGACACCAAGCTGTTCAATCCTGATGCGCCGGCGGCGCTGGATCTGCCGCGCCCGGTGTTCATGTCGGTCGGTCGCGTCGCCGTCGAGAAGAACCTCGATGCGTTCCTGTCGCTCGATCTGCCCGGCTCGAAGGTGGTGATCGGGGACGGCCCGCAGAAGGCGGAGCTGGAGCGCCGCTTTCCGACGGCGCATTTCCTCGGCGAGAAGACAGGCAAGGACCTGACGGCGCACATGGCTGCCGCCGATGTTTTCGTGTTTCCCAGCCTGACTGACACCTTCGGTGTCGTGCAGCTCGAGTCGCTCGCTTGCGGCACGCCGGTGGCGGCGCTTCCCGTCACCGGTCCGCTCGACGTCATCGCCGATCATCCGATCGGAGCGATCGACTGGGATCTGCGCGCCGCCTGCCTGAAGGCGCTGACCATGTCGCGCGACACCTGCCGCTCCTTCGCGCTCGATCGCTCCTGGGAGAACAGCGCGCGCCAGTTCATCGGCAACCTCGCGATTCTCCAGCCCTCGCGCGCGGCTCGTCCGACGCCGGTGCTGGCCGGGCAAAGCGTGGTGCGCGGCTGATCGCAAACGGCGCGTGACGTCATTCATTCCAAAACCAAGTGAGATGTAACGATGGCAGAAACCATGAAGCTCGGCGGCGCGCGCGAGCTTGACTTCGACCGAGAGCAGGTCGAGCAGGCCTATGACCGTTGGGCGCCGATCTACGACCTCGTGTTCGGGGGCGTGTTCGCCAAGGGCCGCAAGGCCGCGATCTCGGCCACAAACAAGATGAGCGGCCGCGTGCTCGAGGTCGGCGTCGGCACCGGCATCTCGCTGCCGCTCTACGCGCCGCATGTCCGCGTGTTCGGCACCGACATTTCGGAGGCGATGCTTGGCAAGGCGATGCGCCGTGTCGCCGAGCAGCGGCTGAAGAACGTCGAGGGCCTTGCGGTGATGGACGCCGAGAATCTCGACTTCCCCGATGATTCCTTCGACGTCGTGATGGCGCAATATGTCGTCACTGCCGTGCCGAATCCGGAGGTCGCGCTCGACGAATTCGCCCGCGTGCTGCGTCCCGGCGGCGAGCTGATCATCCTGACACGCGTCAGCGCCGACGTCGGCGTGCGCCGCGTCATCGAGCAGGCGCTGCAGCCGGTGGTCCGCCGGCTCGGTTTCCGTACCGCAGAGTTCGGCTGGTCGCGCTACATGCGCTGGCTCGCCGGTGCCCAGCGCATGGAGCTGGTCGAGCGCCGCCTGATTCCGCCGCTCGGACACTTCTCGCTGGTTCGCTTCCGCAAGATGGACCGCGCCGCCGCCGCCTGACGGCCGCAGCCTCCGTCCGACCCGTAGTGTCCGACGTGTTCCTCGTCCTGTCGTGTGACATCTTGATGATGTCACACGAACTACATCGAATCCCTGTACATGACCTGCAACTCATTCTTCGGAGCAACCATGATCAAGCACTTCCTGGAGCAGCTGCGGATCCAGCGCTGGGACGACCATCGCTACTATCACCACAGCCGAATCAATCAGAGCCTGCACTTCGTCAGCGCGCTCAGCTTCCTGATCGCCTATGTCATGATGGTGTTCGATCCGCTGGTCTCGGCGCTGATCGGCTGGCTGGTGTCGATGACCTCGCGCCAGGCGGGGCATTTCTTCTTCGAGCCGAAGGGCTATGACCACGTCAACCAGGCGACGCACGAGCACAAGGAAGAGATCAAGGTCGGCTACAATCTGCAGCGCAAGGTCGTGCTGATGTCGATCTGGGCCGCTGCTCCCGTGGTACTCTATCTGCAGCCGACCCTGTTCGGCCTGCTGTCGCCCTGGACATCGGCGATGGATTTCGTGCGCGAGACCGCCAAGCTGTGGCTGGTGATCGGCATCGGCGGCCTGATGTTCCGCACCATCCAGTTGTTCTTCATTCGCGACGTCGAAACCGGCCTCGTCTGGATGACCAAGATCATCACCGACCCGTTCAACGACTTCATGCAGTACCGCTCCGCGCCCTTGGCTCTGCTGCGCGGCGAGCTGATCGATCCGGGCTTGCACCTGATGAGCGAAGGCCTCGAGGAGCAGCACGCCTGAGCCTGATGCTCGATCGGACATGTGCGATGCCCGGGACTGGCCCGGGCATCGGTGTTTGTGGGGAAGCGTCAGTGTCTTTCAGGAAGCGAAAGTGAGATCAATCGCGCACGCAGCCAAGGCGGCAGTGCCACCCTCCCCTGGAGGGGGAGGGTCGACGCGCGCGCAGCGGGCGTCGGGGTGGGGTGATCTCTCCACGGGCACTGGCCTGCGTGGAGAGATCACCCCACCCCGCCTTACGTGCCGCTGCGCGCCCCGTAAGGCGACCCTCCCCCTCCAGGGGAGGGTAGCAGCGAACTCAGCGTCCGAAGGCGGCGCCGAGCATCTCTTTCAGGATCTGGCGCTTGATGCCCTTGTTGGTGAGGGTGCCGTCGTTCCACCACCAGCCGTCCTGCTTCATCTTCTCCGCGGCCGCGACGACGCGCTTGGTCACTTCGGCGAAATCGGCGTCGGTGTAGTTCAGGCTGAAGATGAAGCGGCCGGTGCCGACCCAGCTCAGCGCCAGGCCCTCGGCGCGCAGGTAATATTGCAGCATCCAATTGTAGCGCGACGGCACGGTGTACTCGACCAGCCAGATCGACTGCATGTTGGAGACGCGCACCGGCAGATCCTTGGCGGTGAGCTCCGCATTGAGCTTGGAGGCGCGGCCGTTCCAGGTGTCGTCGAGGCCGTCATAGATGGCGCGGAAGTTGGGGCTGTCGAGCCGGCTCAGGAACTCGTCCATCGCCGTCATCACATACGGATGCGAGTTGAAGGTGCCACGGGCGAAGCAGATGTCGGCGGGACGGTCGTCGCGGAAGCGGCGCATGTACTCCTTCTTGCCGCAGACCACGCCGATCGGCAGCCCGCCGCCGAGACTCTTGCCGTAGGTCACCATGTCGGCCTTGATGCCGAAATACTCCTGGGCGCCGCCCGGCGCGAGCCGGAAGCCGAGGAAGACCTCGTCGAACAGCAGCACGATGCCGCGCTCAGCGCACACCTCGCGCAGCTGCTTCAGCCAGGCCGTGTAGGCCTCGCGGTCGTAACGCCCCTTGCGCGAGGAATCCACCAGCGCCGAATCGCCGGGCGCGTTGCTGTTCGGATGCAGCGCCTGCAGCGGGTTGACCAGAACGCAGGCGATGTCGCGCCGCGTGCGCAGGACGTGCAGGGTGCGCTCGGACATCTCGGCGAGCGTGTAGGTCTCGTGCGGTGCGATCGGGTTGCCGACGCCGGGCTGCACGTCGCCCCACCAGCCGTGATAGGCGCCGGCGAAGCGCACCAGATGAGACCGGCCGGTGTGGTAGCGGGCGAGCCGCACCGCCTGCATCACCGCCTCGGTGCCGGACATGTGGAACGAGACCTCGTCCATCCCGGACAGTTCGGTCAGCCGCTTCACATTCTCGGCGACGACGGGATGATACAGCCCGAGCACGGGCCCGAGCGCCTGCGCGCGCCGCTCGGCGGCGGCGATGCATTCCTTGTAGAAGTCGTAGCCGAAGATGTTGACGCCGTAGGAGCCGGTGAGATCGTAGAACTGATTGCCGTCGAGATCGGTCACCGTCACGCCCGACGACGACTGCATGAACGAGCCGGCGCCGAGCTGCTCCTTGACCAGCCGGCTGTACTGGAACGGCACGCGGTAGGACTGGGTGAACTGCAGATCCGAGATGCGGCTCGCCGCTTCGGCGGTGAGCGCGCGGCTCTTGGCGAACTTCTCCTGGAACAGTGCGCCGAGCCGAAAGAAGGCGTCCTGCCGCTGCGTGGCGACCGCCTGGGGCGCGCCGTCGGAGCGGAAGAAGTCGTCGATGTCGAACTCATAGCGCGGGATCAGCTTGGAGATCCGGCGGGACATCTTGGAATGGCCGGCCAGCGAGCGGTGCTTGGCGCGCGACAGTTCGATGCGGGCCTTGACCTTTGGGGCGACGGCGGCCGTCACGGCAGCGCCAACGGCGAGCGATACATAAGGAATCGAGTTTTCCATCATGTCCAAAAGCGCTAACCACTCCTGCTGACAGATTCATGACAGTCAAAAGCCTGATCGCCTCCTTCACCCAACAGGAAGATCTCAACTTCCTGCTCACCAACCGCGTGCCGCGGGCCGCGCTGACCCGCTTCATGGGCTGGTTCTCGAAGATCGAGAACCCGCTGGTGAAGGACACGTCCATCGCGCTGTGGAAGCTGTTCTCCGATCTCGACCTCTCCGAGGCCAGGGAGAGCGAGTTCAAGAGTCTGCACGCCTGCTTCACCCGCGAGCTGAAGCCGGGTTTGAGGCCGTTCGATCCGGATCCCTCCATCGTGACGACGCCGTCCGACGGCATCATCGGCGCGCACGGCACGATCAAGGACGGCGAGCTCTACCAGATCAAGGGCGCGCCTTATTCGCTGAAGGAGCTCGTCGCCGATCCCGGCGTGGTCGAGACCCATCGCAACGGCAGCTTCGTCACGATCCGGCTGACGTCGAGCATGTATCACCGCTTCCACGCGCCGGCGGACATGACGCTCGAGCATGTCAGCCTGATCCATGGCGACGTCTGGAACGTCAATCCGATCGCGCTGAAGCGCGTCGAGCGGCTGTTCTGCAAGAACGAGCGCGCCGTGATCCGCACCCATCTCGCCACGGGCGAGCCGTTCACGATCGTGCCGGTCGCCGCGATCCTGGTCGCGAGCATCCGCCTGCACGCGCTCGACCGCGTGCTGAATGCGCAGACCGAACGGCCGCTGAGCCATGCCTGCAACAAAGAGGTGAAGAAGGGCGATGAGCTCGGCTGGTTCGAGCACGGCTCGACCATCATCCTGCTCGCGCCCGGCGACTTCGCGTTTGCGCCTGACATCGCCGAGGGCGCGCGTGTCAGGGCCGGGCAGCCACTGTGGCGCAGGCGCGTCGCCGTCGATTGAATGTGACACGTCCACGACGGCAATCTCGATTTCGCCGTTGCGCGTCGCCATATCCTGGCGTTGAACTGGCGAATCGGCGGGCTGCAACCCGCGAGGCGTGGGAGAGGCGATGGCGAGAGCGCCGATCATGGCGGCAGGTGGCATCGTGCTGCGGCGGGAGCAACCCCCGCGGATCGCGGTCGTGCGCCTGCGCAAGCGCGACGAATGGGTGTTGCCGAAGGGCAAGCTCGACGACGGCGAGACGCCGCGCGACGCGGCCAAGCGCGAGGTGCTGGAGGAGACCGGTCACAAGGTGACCGTGCATGAATTCCTCGGCACGCTGGTGCATGACACCGGCACGCGCTCCAAGGTCGTGCACTACTGGCGCATGGAGGCGGCAGGCGAGGCGTCGCAGCCGCTGATGGATGACGTCCGTGCCGTGGACTGGCTGCCGCTCGATGCTGCAGTGGAGCGGCTGTCACGCGATCACGAGAAGACATTCTTGGAGACGGTGGGGCCCTATGCGCTCGCCGGCCTGATCCGCAAGGCGAAGGCGAAGCCGGCGCAGGAGCCGGCCAAGGCTTCGGTCGAAAAAGCGGCCGTTGTCAAAGCGCGGACCGAGCAGGCGGCTGCGGTCGATAAGCCAGCGTTGGAGAAGCCCGCGACTGCCAAGAAGCGTCGCAATCGTGTGGCGGCGCAGCCGGCGCCGTCGGAGCTTTCGACGCCTCTCACGATCCCGCCGATGGAGGTCACCGCGGCCGCGCCTGCGCCCGAGCTGGCGCTACTGCCCGATCCAGCGGAGCCGGCGAGTGCCGAGCTGCCCGCGTTGCCATCGCAGGACGACGCCGTGGCGATTCCAGCTGACCTGCCGGGCGTGGAGCGCGTGCCGGCTGATCTCGAGCGCGTCGAGGCCGTGGCGGCTGCGATCAAATCGCTCGTTCCCAGCCCCGCGCAGCCCGCCCCGGAAGGCAGCCGCGACAGCGAGGACGTCTCCTCGGAGACGCCGCCCCCCGGCACAGCAGCCGAGGCGCGGCCCGACGCTGCCGCGGCGGCAGTTCAAACGCCGGATGGCAGCGCCCGGCGCAGCCTGGCGCAGAAGATGCGCGCCTGGCTCGGCCGCGCCGCCTGAGCCATATCACGCAGAGCGTGGTCCGTCCGGCTGGCCCCCGGGGCCAGCCCTGCTGTCCGCCACGCGAAAATTGCTGAGAACCATTCGCGCCATTGCGGGTTGATGCGGGTCCGTCAACGGAGACCCCGCATGAGCCCGTCGCGCGAGAGTGCCGCATCTCTCACCAAACCTGCCCCGCTGTCCGTCACGCTGCGGATCAACGGCGAAAGCCGCACGCTGTCGGTGGCGCCCTGGACGACGCTGCTCGACCTGCTGCGAAACCATCTCGATCTCACCGGTACCAAGAAGGGCTGCGACCACGGCCAGTGCGGCGCCTGCACCGTTCTGATCGACGGTCGCCGTTCACTGTCCTGCCTGACCCTCGCCGTGATGAAGGACGGTGCCGAGATCACCACGATCGAAGGCCTCGCCAAGGGCGACGAGTTGCATCCGCTGCAGCAGGCCTTCATCGATCATGACGCCTTCCAATGCGGCTATTGCACGCCGGGCCAGATCTGCTCAGGCGTCGGCCTGATCGCGGAAGGCAAGGCGAAGAGCAAGGACGAAATCCGCGAGCTGATGAGCGGCAACATCTGTCGTTGTGGCGCCTATCCGAACATCGTCGGCGCGATCGAGCAGGCGATGGGAGGCGGCCGATGAACAATTTCGACTACGCGCGCGCCAGCGACGTCGCCGAGGCCGTCAGGCTGAAGGCTGATACCCCCGATGCGAAGTTCATCGCCGGCGGCACCAACCTGATCGACCTGATGAAATATGACGTCGAGCAGCCGCGCCGGCTGATCGACATCACCCGCCTGCCGCTGAACGCGGTGGAGGAGACCAGCGGCGGCGGCGTCAGGATCGGCGCGCTGGTGCCGAACAGCACGCTGGCCTATCACCCTGTGATCGAGAGCCGCTATCCGTTGCTGTCGAGCGCGATCCTCGCCGGGGCCTCGGCGCAGCTGCGCAACATGGCCTCGACCGGCGGCAACCTGCTGCAGCGGACGCGCTGCGCCTATTTCTACGACGTCGCCACGCCCTGCAACAAGCGCGCGCCGGGCGCCGGATGCTCGGCCAAAGACGGCCTCAACCGCAACCATGCGATCCTCGGCGCGAGCGCCGACTGCATCGCCACCCATCCGTCCGACATGTGCGTGGCGCTGGCTGCGCTGGCCGCCACGGTGCACGTCGCGGGGGCCCAAGGCGAGCGTGTGATTGCGTTTGCCGATTTCCACCGGCTGCCCGGCGACCGGCCCGACCTCGACAACACGCTCCGTGCTGATGAGATCATCACCGCCATCGAGCTGCCGGCGCAAGGCTTCGCCGCCAACTACAGCTATCTCAAGATCCGCGACCGGCTGTCCTACGCCTTCGCGCTGGTCTCGGTCGCAGCGGCGCTCGATGTCGAGGGCGGTCGCATCCGCGAGGCACGATTGGCGCTTGGCGGTGTCGCCCACAAGCCGTGGCGGAACGATGCCGCGGAGGCCGCGCTGCGCGGCCAGGCGCCGGAGCGCGCGGCGTTCGAGCGCGCGGCCGACATCCTGCTCCAGGATGCCAGGCCGCAACAGCACAACGCCTTCAAGCCTCCGCTCGCCCGCCGCGCGATCATCAGAACATTGACGCAAGCCGCTGATGGCACGCCGCAGGTTCAATCCATCAAGTCCATCCGGTGATCTCATGACAGCTCACATCGGCACCGCCACCTCCCGCGTCGACGGCCGCGCCAAGGTCACAGGCGCCGCCAAATACGCCGCCGAGTTCAACGCGCCGGATCTCGCTTTCGGCGTCGTGGTCAGCTCCACCATTCCGAAAGGCCGGATCGTCAGCATCGACACCAGCCGCGCCCGCGCGGTCGAGGGTGTGATCGACGTGCTGACTCACACCAACCGGGTCAGGATGGCCGACAAGGACGACGGCTATCGCGACGAGGTCGCGCCCGAGGACGGCTCGCCCTACCGCCCGCTCTACGACGACCGTGTGCATTTCAACTTCCAGCCGGTCGCGCTGGTCGTTGCGGAGGATGAGGACACGGCGCGCTTCGCCGCCACGCTGGTCGACCTGCGGTATCACACCGAGGAGTTCGCGACCGATCTGTATGCGAAGCGCGAGCAGGCGTTCAAGGTCGACAAGCCGGTGAAGCCGCGCGGTGACGCGACCAAAGCACTCGCCGGCGCCCCCGTGCGTCACGATGCCGAGTATGGCGTGCCGATCGAGTATCACAATCCGATGGAGCTCTACGGCTCAACCGTGCTCTGGAAGGACGGCGGCAAGCTCGTCGTCTACGATAAGACCCAGGGCGTGCAGAACGTGCAGCGCTATGTCTGCAGCGTGTTCGAGCTGAAGGAGGACGACGTCCAGGTCATGTCGCCGTTCGTCGGCGGCGCCTTCGGCTCCGGCCTGCGGCCGCAGTTCCAGGTCGCACTGGCGGCGATGGCTGCGCTCAAGCTCAAGCGTGCCGTGCGCGTGGTGCTCAGCCGCGCCCAGATGTACGGCCTGTGCTATCGGCCGGCGACGATCGAGCGGCTCGCGCTCGGCGCTGCCAGGGACGGCGCGCTGGCCGCCCTGACACACGAGGCGATCGCGATGACCTCGCAGCACGAGGCCTTCTCGCGCAACGACATCGGCTGGGGCGAGGTGCTCTACACATCGGAGAATTCACGCGCGACGCACCGGCTCGCCAAGCTCGACGTGCCGACGCCCGGCGACATGCGCGCGCCGGGTGCGGCGAGCGGTGTCTACGGCCTGGAATGCGCGATGGACGAGCTCGCCGTCGCGCTGAAGATGGATCCGCTGGAGCTGCGGCTGCGCTGCTACTCCGATCGCGACCAGGACAAGAACCTGCCGTTCTCCAGCAAGCGGCTGAAGGAGTGCTATCGGCAGGGCGCCGACGCGTTCGGCTGGTCGAAGCGCAGCGCCGAGCCGCGCTCGATGCGTGACGGCCGCGAGCTGGTCGGCTGGGGCATGGCGAGCGGCGCCTGGGAGGCGATGCAGATGCCGTTCGCCTCGCGCATCGTGATGACCGCCAACGGCCATGTCGAAGTGGCCAGCGCCACCTCGGACATCGGCACCGGCACCTATACGATCATGGCGCAGGTCGCCGCCGATATGCTCGGCGTGCCGCTCGACAGCATTACCGTGAAGCTCGGCGATTCGACCCTGCCGAAAGCCCCGGTCGAGGGCGGTTCGTGGACGGCGGCCTCGATCTCTCACGCCATCGTCAATGCCGCCGACGACATCCGCGCCGAGCTGCTGACGATTGCGCAGACCATGCCGGATTCCCCGCTGAAGGGGCTGACGGCCGATGAGGTGACGCTGGCCGATGGCGCCATCGTCGCGATCGCCGATCGCGGCCGCTCGGTGGCGATGTCGGACGTCATGCGCCACGGCGGCAAGGACCGTATCCAGAAGGAGCGCGGTGCGGACTTCGAGGACGACGACAAGCACGCCCACAACACCCACTCGGCGATTTTCGCTGAAGTGAAAGTCGACGAGGAGCTCGGCGTCGTCAAGGTGACGCGAATCGTCAGCGCCGTCGCCGCCGGCCGCATCCTCAACACCAAGACCGCATCGAGCCAGATCATGGGCGGCATGGTCATGGGCATCGGCATGGCCCTGCACGAGGAGGCGCAGATCGATCACCGCTTCGGCCGCATCATGAACGCCAACATCGCCGAGTATCACATGCCGGTGAACGCCGACGTGCACGACATCAAGGTGATCTTCGTCGAGGAGGAGGATCGCATCATCAACAAGATGGGTATCAAGGGCGTCGGTGAGATCGGCATCGTCGGCGTTCCCGCCGCGATCGCCAACGCTGTCTATCATGCCACCGGCAAGCGCGTGCGCGACCTGCCGATCACGCTGGACAAGCTATTGGGGTGAGAGGCGTGGTCTCGATCCGACCTCGTCCATGGCAGAGATATCGAATACTGAAATCCTGAGCTGTCGCGGCCAGAAAGGCTGCGAGAGGTTTACTCCGTCATGCCCGGGCCTGTCCCGGGCATCCACGTCTTTCCAGGCATGCCGAACCACGTGGATGGCCGGGACACGCCCGGCCATGACGATGCGGAGAGAGACGAGCGCAAAACTGCGATCGTCAAATTCGGTAGCCGTGGGTGATAGCGGGGCTGATCTCTCAAGGCTACGCGCCGGGGAAGCAGGAATGTGCGCGAGGCTGCCAGATGTGATTCCGTTGAAGCACATCCTGCTCGATTTGGCGGAGCACCGCTTCCAGGTCGTGGTCAGCCTGGCTAGGCGCTGTCCTGGTGATTTCAAGCATCGCCGCAATCACCAGCGGATTTTGAAACCCGCGATCGTACCGCGACCAATCCTGCCGCACTCTCTCCTTGGTTGGTGGCCTATGGTAACATCTCTCCACCGTTCCGCCGCATGCTGTCCGGATTGTCCGGGCACAAGCATGGGGCGCCAGAGCCGGCGCAAATCGGTCAGCGAGAGGCGATCCCGGCATGGTCGACATCGAGCATTTGGTCCGCTCAAGCACGTCTGTGTCCCTTAAGCATATTGCCGCGTTGGGCGCGGCCATCGGCCTTTCCGGCTGCGCGACGGCGCCGATCACCCAGAGCGGCGCGCTCAAGTCCTATCAGTCATTAGCAGAGTCGAACGGCCTGCTCGCCAAGTCGGTGCTCAACATCAACAAGGACAATGTGCTGGCTGCTACGACGGTGCGCATCATGCCGACGACCTTCGCAGGCGATGTCGGGTCGGTGCTCGGCGAGCCGCAGCAGAGGCTGGTGACGAATGCCGTCGATCGCGCGCTGTGCCTCAATTTGAGTGAGCGTTTCACGGTGGTGGCGCCGAACGAGCGGGCTGACCTGACGACGCGTACCTTCATCACGCAAGCGGCTGCGACGGATCCGGTGGCCGCGGGTGCCTCAAAGGTCGTCTCGGCCGTGCCCGGCGCACTCGGCGTTCCCGTGCCGGTGCCGCGTCTGCCGATCGGGCTCGGCAGTCTCACCATCGAAGCGGAGGCCGTGGATCGCAGAGGCCGGCAGCAGGCTGCCATGGTCTGGGCGCGCGGCGCCAACTCCTTCACCAACTCGCCGGTGATCTCGCAGGCCGGCGATGCCTACGATCTCGCGGGCTCGTTCAGCGCCGATTTCGGCCAGCTGCTGGTGACCGGCGAGACACCCTTCGGCAAGCCGCCCAAGATCCCCTCGATCGACCGCATCGGCGCCGCGCTCGGCGGCAAGCCGAAGAACCCCGCCTGCGAGGCCTACGGCAGAGATCCAGGCCTGATCGGCATGGTCGCAAGCCGCCTCGGTGCCCCGCCGGAATGGACCGACAAGGGGGCCGTGGCGCAGGACGCGCAGGCCAGCACGCAGATGGCGGCGAAGCGGTAGGGGCTGGGCGGAAGTAGATGTGAGAGGCCCGTAGGAGAGTATCGAGCACTCACCCCAAACGACGCTGCGCCCCCTCTCCCCGTTCTTACGGGGAGAGGGTCGGGGTGAGGGGCAGCCGCACGGGCGGTGCCCTTGGTGAAACTCGACTTCATTCTATCGAACGATATGAATCGATGTCGTTCTCGCAAGAGTGAAGTAGGCGCCGTAATTGGACACTTCCCGTGTGGCTGCCCCTCACCCCAGCCCCTCTCCCCGTAAGAACGGGGAGAGGGAGCAGACTGCCGTCGCCGCGGCGGGCTCGACCTAATCAGCTCAACGCCTTCATCTCCTGCCAGCTACTCCCTCGCCAGCGCCGTGGCCGGATCCAGCCGCGACGCACTGCGGGCGGGCATGTAGCCGAAGCCGATGCCGATGGCCATGGAGATCACGGCGGAGCCGACCATCGCGAGCGGCGAGTAGATCAGCTGGAAGCCGGCATCGAGCGCGTTGAAGACCGTGCCGAAGCCGACCGCAAGGAAAAGGCCCAGCGCGCCCCCGAGCAGGCAGACCAGCACCGCCTCGATCAGGAACTGCGTCAGGATGTCGCTGCGCCGGGCGCCGACCGCCATGCGCACGCCGATCTCGCCGACGCGCTCGGACACCGACACCAGCATGATGTTCATGACGCCGATGCCGCCGACCAAAAGTGAGATCACGGCGATGGCCGCGACCAGCAGGGTCAGCACCTGCGTCGTGCTCTCGACGGTCTTGCGGATGTCGTCGGTGTTGAGGACGAAAAAGTCCTTGGTGTTGTGCCGCGAGACCAGCAGCGCCGTCGCCGCGCGCTCGGCCTCCGCCATCGGCGTCGCCTCGTCGACGCGGACGCTGATGCTGCGCAGCACTTGGTTGCCGATGAAGCGCGCCTGCACGGTGGTGTAGGGCAGATAGACGATCGGCGTCGAGCTGGAGCCGAAGCCGGCCTGCTGCTGCTTGGTCACCCCAACGACGCGGCACGGCACCTTGCCGATCAGGACCACGCTGCCGAGCGGGCTGACATCGGCATCGGGGAACAGCGCCTTGCGCGCATTGTCGTCGATGACGGCATCCTGCGCATAGGATCGCACCGTATCGGCATCGAGATAGCTGCCCTCGGCGAGCTCGGTGTTCTTGACCCGGAAATACTGCTCGCCGACGCCGGAGACCTGCGCGCTCACCTCGATCGCGCCGAAGCGCAGCGTGCTCGTCGTCGACACCGTCGGCGAGATCGCGTCGACATAGGGCTGCTGAGCCATCATCTTGGCGTCCGCGAGCACCAGCGTCCTGATCTTGCTGGCCTTGGTGTCGCCGAAATCCTTGCCGGGGAAGAACTCCAGCGTGTTGGTGCCAAGCCGGTTGATGTTCTCCAGTACGCGCGCCTGCGAGCCGCGGCCGAGCGCGAGCACCAGGACAACCGAGGCGACGCCGATGATGATGCCGAGCATCGTGAGAAAGGCACGCAGTCGATGTGCGTTCATCGCGAGCAGCGCCATGCGCGCGGCTTCGCGGAAGCGATCGAGCGCGCTACGCCACCACGAGGCGACCGGCGCCGGATGGTCCTCGCTCGCCAGGGACGTCTCGGGGGCAGGACTGCGCGGGTTCGGCCGGTCGGAGATGACGCGGCCGTCCTGCAGCTCGATGATGCGCCTGGCACGCTGTGCGACGCCGGCGTCGTGCGTGACGATGATGACGGTGCGTCCCGTCGCGCTGATCTCGTCGAGGATGCGCAGCACCTCCTCGCCGCTGGCGCGGTCGAGCGCGCCGGTCGGCTCGTCGGCCAGGATCACGTCGGGATCGTTGACCAGCGCACGCGCGATCGAGACCCGCTGCTGCTGGCCGCCCGAGAGCTGCCCCGGCCGGTGTCCGATCCGGCTGCCCATGCCGAGCCGCTGCAGCAGCGCCTCGGTCTTGCGGCGCCTCGCCTCGGGCGAAAGCCCCGAATAGACCGCGGGGACCTCGGCATTCTCAGCCGACGTCAGCTCGCCAAGCAAGTGGTAGCGCTGGAAGATGAAGCCGAAATGCTCGCGGCGCAGCGCTGCCAGCTCGTCGGGGTCGAGCGAGCCCATTTCCCGCCCGGCGATCCGGTAGCTGCCGGAGGTCGGGCGGTCGAGACAGCCGAGAATGTTCATCAGCGTCGACTTGCCGGAGCCGGACTGGCCGATGATCGCGACCATCTCGCCACGCGCGATTGCGATGTCGACACCGCGCAGCGCATGCACGGTGCCTTCGCCCGAGGCATACCGCCGCCCGACGTTCTGCAGATCGATCAGAAGCTCAGGCATCACGGACCTCCGGCTCCGGGCGGCGGCGGCATGATCGTTTGCTTTGGTCCGTCGCTGGCGGCCGAGATCACCACGCGCTCGCCCTCTCGCAGGCCGGACTGCACCTCGGCCCGGATCTTGTTGTTCAGGCCGATGCGGACGCTGCGCTTCTGGAGCGTGCCCGCGCCGTCGATCACGCGCACGGGATAGCTGCCGTCGGCATTGGCGTTGCCGAGCGCCGATGACGGGATGGTCAGCACGTTGCGGGCCTCGCCGAGCAGAATGTGGACCTCGGCGGTCATGTAGGTCATCAGCCGCCCGTCAGGATTGGCGACGTTGAAGACACCGTTGTAGTAGATCGCGGCAGAGCTGGACGAAGACGACGTGCTGCTGCTGCTCGACGACGTCGTCGTGGTCGAGGAGAAGCTGGAGTCGCTCTTGACCGATTCCGGCGCCGGCTCGATCGTCCCGAGCGTGGCCGTGTAGCGGCGATCCGGGTCTCCCAGGATCGTGAAGTAGACGTTCTGGCCCGGCCTGACCCTGACGACGTCGGCCTCGGAGATCTCGACGCGCACGGTCATGGTCTCGACCTGGCCGAGCACGACGATGGTCGGCGCGGATTGCACGGCATTCACCGTCTGGCCCTGCTGGGTGGCGATCGACAGCACCGTGCCGTCGATCGGAGCGGTGATCCTGGTGTAGCCGAGATTGACGCGCGCGGTCTCGATCGCGACCTCGGCCTCGACGATCTGCGCCTCAAGCTGGGCGATCTGCGCCTGGGTCTGCTTCACGGTGGCTTCGGCGCTGTCATAGTCCGCGCGCGATGAGGCCTTTTGCGCCAGCGTCGTCTGCTGCCGCGCGAGGTTCGCTTCGGCCAACGCCAGCGTCGCGAGCTTCTCGTCGCGCTGGGCGCGGACGCTGCGCAGGCTCGCCTCGTTGGTGCGCAGCGTATTCTGCTGCGTCAGCGAGTCGATCTCCGCGATCAAATCGCCCGCTCTGACCTTCTGGCCCAGTGTGACGCTCAGGGCGACCAGCCGGCCCGAGGCCTGGGCGCCGACCGCGACCAGCTTGACCGGCTTCAGCGTGCCGGTGGCAAGCACTGTCTGTTCGATGTCACCGATCGTCACTGGCGCGGTCACGAGATTGGCGCTGGGATTGCTCGTATAGCGGCTGGCGATCAGGCCCAGCGCCGCAAGCACGAGCGCCGCGGTGACGAACAGGGGCCAGCGGCGGCCTCGCTTCGGCTTGGACGAGGGCGCGGTGCCGTCGTCGATCGCGACCGGGCCGGGCAGGTGGGGCAGGGGTGCGTTCATCGGGCTACTTCGCAGACGCTCATGGATCACTCTGGGATCATCGGGGCGCAGCGGCTTGCGCGAGATGCGGGCCGGTGCCGCTGTCGACGACCTCCGGCACCGTGCTGTCGATCGGTCCGGTCCAGCCGCCCCCCAGCGCCTTGGCGAGTGCGACATAGTTCTTGGCCACGTTGGCGCGGCTCGCGAGCAGGCTGTCCTCGGCGGTGAATTGCGAGCGCTCGGCATCGAGCACGTCGAGGAAGGTGCTGGATCCCGTCTGGTAGAGCGCGCGCGACAGCCGCGCGGCGTCGCCATAGCGGCGCGCGGATTCCGTCAGGCTGCGGATGCGCAGCCGCTCCTGGCCGAGATTGACGATCGCGTTCTCGACGTCCTCCAGCGCGCTCAGCACCGCGTTGCGCCAGGCGACGTGGTATTCGTCGCGCTGCGCCTCGGCGATCTCGACCGCGGCCTGCAGCTTGCCGCCATTGAAGATCGGTAGCGAGACGCTCGGCCCGATCGACCAGCCGATCGTCGAGCTCCTGCCGAGATCGCCGAGCTTGAGCGCCGTCGTCGAGACCGTGCCTGTGAGGCTGACATCCGGATACAGCGCCGCCGCCGCCTGTCCGATCTTGGCCGTGAACTGCGCGAGCTGCCGCTCGGCCTTGCGGACGTCGGGACGCATCGTCATGACGTCGGCCGGGATGCCCTTGGGCAGCGGCAGGCGCGGCGAGGGGATCGGCAGGGGGCGGGACAGGCGCTGGCTGAGCGCGCTGGGATCGCGGCCGAGCAGCACGCCGAGCCGGTGCACCGCCTGCTGATAGCTGCTCTCATATGTCGGGATGGTCGCCTCCGTGCTGGCTGCGAGCGCCGAGGCTTTGGCCGTGTCGACGGCCGAGGCCGAGCCGGCATTCTGCTTGCGCTCGGTCAGCGCTGCGGTCTCGCGCTGCGAGGCGGCGGTGCGCCGCGCCAGCGCCACCCGCGCCTGATAGGCCCGCGCATCGATGTAGTTGGAGGCGACGTCGCCGATCAGCGTCAGCAGCGTCGCGCGCAGATCATCCTCGGCGGCGTCGACGCCGTAGCCGGCCGCCTCGACGGCGCGCCGGTTGGCGCCGAACAGATCGAGCTCCCAGCTCGAATCGAAGCCGGCCTGGAATTGGCTATAGGTGGTCGGAGCGATGGCGATGCCGGTCGTGGCCGTGCCCGCGCTGCGGGTCTCGGTGGCCGAGCCGGTCCCGCTCACGGTCGGAAACAATGCGCCGACGGCCTGGCGCTGCGTCGCGCGGGCCTCGCGGATGCGGGCCTTGGCGGCGGCGACATCGAGATTGCCGGCGACGGCGTCGCTGATCAGTTGATCGAGCAGGGAATCGCCGAGGTTGCGCCACCATTGCGCAAGCTTCAGCGCCTGTGCAGGCTGGTTGCGGTCGCTGCTCCAGCGCGCAGGCGTACCGAAATCCGGCTTGATGTAGTCGGGCCCGACGGCGCAGCCGGCGAGCAGCGGGGTGGACAGGCAGAGGGCGAGCAGGACTGGCTTCACGGGGCTGGGCATCGCGGGTTGGAGGAGGCCGCGCCGGCCGCATCAGCCTCGCCGCAGGACTTCCCTGTTGATGTTTGTCTGATCCGCCAAGCCTTAGGCGCGATGGCCGTCGCGCAGGGTTAAGTCGCGTGAAGAAATGTTTCCGCCTTAACAATACAGCTTGATTTCGCCACGATCGGGCGCCGCTTCGGGCTGTTCTTTTCGGCCAAAATCGACCATGTTCCGCGCATGATGTCGTCACACAATACCGCCGTGACTATCGACGCGAACCTGCCGGCTGCCGCGCGCATTCTCTGCGTCGAGGATGATCGCGAGATCGCAGCATTGCTCACCGAGCTGTTGCAGGAGCACGGCTTCGCGCCGCGCTTTGTCGCCTCGGCGGCGGCGATGAATGACGTCCTGCAGCGCGAGCAGGTCGATCTCATCATGCTCGACCTGATGCTGCCGGACGAGGACGGCATGAGCATCTGCCGCCGCCTCCGCCAGATCTCGACCGTGCCCATCATCATGGTCACCGCCAAGGGCGAGGACATCGACCGCATCCTCGGCCTCGAGCTCGGCGCCGACGACTATGTGGTCAAGCCGTTCAATCCGCGCGAGCTGGTGGCGCGCATCCGGGCGCTGCTGCGCCGCTCGCAACTGCATCCCGCCGTGATCGCCGCGCGCCAGGCGCCGATGATCTTCGAGGGCTGGCGCATCGAGCCGGCGACGCGCACGCTGTTCGATCCCGACCGCGTCAAGATCACCGTGACCAGCGCCGAGTTCGACATCCTGCTGGCGTTCTGCCGCAACGCCGGCCGCGTGCTGTCGCGCGAGCAGCTGATCGAGCTGGCGCATGGCGGTCAGGCCGGCCCGGTCGAGCGCAGCATCGACGTTCACATCAGCCGCATCCGCCAGAAGATCGAGCCCGGCGCGAAGAGCTGGAGCATGATCAAGACCGTGCGCCTCGGTGGCTACGTGTTCACGCCAAAGGTCGAGACTCTCGATGAAGCCTGACAACAAGACGTGCCCGCGGCTCGGCCTCACCACGCAGATCGTGACCTTGGCGTCACTCTCCCTGCTGTTCGGCATGGTCGTGATGATCGCGGCGGCGCTGCTGTTCCTCGATCCGCCCGACGAGCAGGAATCGCCCGCCTACGGCGTGGCGCGCGTCGCCGAGGCGGTGCATTTCGTCCGCGCCGCGAACGACCCCGTCGCCGTCGAGAGCAGCCTGTCGAGCCTGCGCAGCTCCGGCATCCCCGTCGAGCTGGTGCCGCTGACCGCGCTGACGCTGCTCGCCAAGCCGGCGCCGCACGTGCCCTTGACCTCGAAGCTCGCCCGCCGTCAGCTCGCCGTGCTGCGCGACATCAACTTGCTGCACGGCGTGAGCTATGGCGCGGCGCCGCCGACCCAGATCATCGTTCAGGTCGACGGCGAGCGCGCGCTGGTGTTCGACGACGTGCCGCGGCTGGAATTCTGGTCGATGGTGGTCAAGCCGACCGCCGTGTTCCTCTTTCTCATTCTGATCCTCGGCGTGCTGCTGTCGATCTATGCGGCGCGGGCGATCATCCGGCCGCTCTCCGAGATGGCGCGCGCGGCGGCCGCGTTCGGCCGCTCGCCGGGCGCGCAGGAGCCGCT
>NZ_CAFI01000025.1 GCF_000239775.1 Bradyrhizobium sp. ORS 375 | reverse complement strand
CCGCGCTGTCGCTCGCCATCCGCGCCATGACCGGCATGGCGCTCGACCTGGTGCCGGATGAGGCCCGCATGAAGGCCGCCGCCGGCGAGGGCTATGCCACCGCCACCGATCTCGCCGACTGGCTGGTGCGCACCCTGAAGATGCCGTTCCGCGAGGCCCATCACGTCACCGGGCGCATCGTCGCGCTGGCGTCGAAGCAGGGTGTGGCGCTGCACGAGCTGCCGCTCAAGGCGATGCAGGAGGTCGAGCCCAAGATCACCGCCGACGTGCTCGGCGTGCTCTCGGTCGAGGCGTCCGTGAAGAGCCGAACCAGCTTCGGTGGCACCGCGCCGAAGAACGTGGCTTCGCAGGCCAAGGCCTGGCTGAAGCGGCTGGAAAAGCAGCGGAAGTAGGGCTCCGCGCCGAAATTTGATCGGACTGGCGTGGCACTCCGGCACTCGTCATGGCCCGCCGATCTCTGTATGGTGCCGCCCGCATGGGGATTTCACACGTGAATCGCAGTCGCCGTCCATCGTCCGTCGCCCGGGTCCTGCTCGTCCTGGGCGCTTCCGCGCTCCTGCTGGCCGCCTGCGGCCGCAAGGGCCCGTTGGACCTGCCGGCCAACTCCCCGCCGGCCCCGCAGCTCTCCGCCGCCCCGACCGATACCGCGACGGACAACGCCAACAAGCCCGGCGTCTTCAACTCCGGCTACGGCGCCGACGGCTCCCCCGCCGCCTCGCGCGGCCAGAAGAAACCGTTCTTCCTGGACCCGCTGCTGGACAGCAAATAGGGGCTGCGGCGGCGGGAAGCCGCTATCTGATCCTCACCGGGCCCAACGATCTGGTCCCGGGTCTCTCCTCTCGTCATGGCCGGGCTTGACCCGGCCATCTACTTCGTGCGGCATCCTGGGACGGACGTGGATGCCCGGGTCAAGCCCGGGCATGACGCCGGAGAGATAGCTGGGCACAATCGAACTCCAAGCGCGCTGCTTCACCCTCCCCCTCCAGGGGAGGGTGGCAGCGGGTTTGACAATCCCACCCATTTCCCGGCAATTCGCCGCCACAATCACTCACTCGCAGCCCCGCGCGCGGACTTAGACCCATGAACCATTTCGACTACCGCGACGGCGTGCTGCACGCCGAGGACGTCAATCTCGCCGAGCTCGCCGCGACAGTCGGCACGCCGTTCTACTGCTACTCCACCGCCACGCTGGAGCGGCACTACCGCGTGTTCGCGGACGCCTTCGCCGGCCAGGACGTGCTGATCTGCTACGCGATGAAGGCCAATTCCAACCAGTCGGTGCTGCGCACGCTGGCGAAGCTGGGCGCCGGCGCCGACGTCGTCTCCGGCGGCGAATTGAAGCGCGCGCTTGCGGCCGGCATCCCGTCGCGCAAGATCGTGTTCTCCGGCGTCGGCAAGACGGAGGCCGAGCTGCGCGCGGCGCTCGCGGCCGACATCCACTGCCTCAACATCGAATCCGAGCCCGAGCTCGATTTGCTGGCGCGTCTCGCCGTCGAGACCGGCCACACCGCCCGCATCTCGGTGCGCGTCAATCCGGACGTCGATGCCGGCACGCACGCCAAGATCTCGACCGGCAAGTCGGAGAACAAGTTCGGCATCCCGCTCGACCACGCGCGCCGCGTCTACGCCCGCGCGGCGAAGATGCCCGGCATCAAGGTCACCGGCGTCGACGTCCATATCGGCAGCCAGATCACCGATCTCGGCCCCATGGAGACCGCGTTCCGCATCCTCACCGAGTTCGTGCAGACCTTGCGCGCCGACGGCCACGACATCTCCCATGTCGATTTCGGCGGCGGTCTCGGCATCCCCTATCACATGGACCGCGCCGTGCCGCCGGAGCCCGCCGCCTACGCCGCGATGGTCAAGCGCGTGTCGCACAATCTCGGCTGCACGCTGATGTTCGAGCCTGGCCGCATGATCGTCGGCAATGCCGGCATCCTCGTTGCCAAGGTGATCTATGTGAAGCACGGCGAGGCCAAGAACTTCGTCATCATCGACGCCGCGATGAACGACCTGATCCGCCCGACGCTCTACGAGGCGCATCACGACATCCTCCCCGTCAAGCAGCCCGCGCCCAACGCGCCCGCCTTCACGGCCGACGTCGTCGGCCCGGTCTGCGAAAGCGGCGACTACCTCGCCCTCGACCGCGCGCTGCCCGAGCCCGCGCCCGGCGACCTCCTCGCCATCATGACCGCCGGCGCCTACGGCGCCGTCCAGGCCTGCACCTACAACACCCGCGCGCTGGTGCCCGAGGTGCTGGTCAAGGGCGACCAGTCCGCCGTGATCCGCCCGCGCATCGAGGTCGAGCAGCTGATCGCGATGGACACCCCGGCGCCGTGGTTGTGAGGGCGACTTTCGCCCCGCGACATCACACGCGCTGTTGCGCTCGCCTGTCCCCACATCGTCATGGCCGGGCTTGACCCGGCCATCCACATCGTTCGGCATCCGCGATGGGGCGTGGATGGCCGGGTCAAGCCCGGGCATGACGGAGTAACTGATGGGCACGTCGCTCACCGGATCGGCCTGGATCGTTGCGACTGCCACGACTCGCCCGCCGAGCCATTACGAGTCACGACGGCCTGCGGCCCTCCGCCTCGCCTTTGCCAGCACATCGCTCATCGTCGAGCCGCTGATCCTCAGACTGTCCGGATGCGCCAGCACCTCGCGATAGCGCGCGATCTGTTCCTCCTGGCTCAAGCGCTGCCATTCGGCGCGTTCGGTCTCGCTTGGGGGCAGGGCTGACGGCAGCAGCCTGGTTTGCTTATTGACCATGGTGATTTAGTTTAGCCCGGATCAGGCGCCTCCGCGGGATCGGCTTCGCTGGTCGATTCCCGACCTGATCGGTCACACTGTTCTGCGAGGACCCCACCCATGAGCATTCGCGTCGGCATCGTCGGCATCTCCGGTTTTGGCGGCGGCGAGGCGATGCGCCTGGTCGCGGGGCATCCCGCGTTCGAGCTGGTCTACGCCGCGGGCGAGGGCAGCGCCGGCCAGCGTCTGGCGACGCGCTTCCCCGGCGTGCCCGCGAAACTGGCCGATCTCGTGATCGAGAAATGGGACCCCGCGCGCCTGCCGCCGCTCGACGTGCTGTTCGCCTCGCTGCCCACCGGCGCCTCGCGCGAGGCGCTGGCGCGCGTGCCAGGCCACGTGAAGATCGTCGACATCGGCGGCGACCACCGCTACGCCGATGGCTGGACCTACGGCCTCGCCGACGTCTGGCCGAGCGAGATCGCGGGCCAGACCCGCATCGCCAATCCCGGCTGCTTCCCGGCGGCGGCGCTGACCCCGCTGGCGCCGCTGCTCGCCGAAAAGCTGATCTCGCCAGAGAACATCGTGATCGACGCCAAGACCGGCATCTCCGGCGCCGGCCGCGGCGGCGACAGCAAATTCGGCTACGCCGAGAGCAACGAGAACCTGATCCCTTACGGCCTGCTCAGGCACGTCCACATGCCCGAAATCGAAAGCACCATCGCGCGCCTCAGCGGCGGCAGCGCCGCAGGCCTCGTGTTCACGCCGCATCTGGTGCCGATGACCCGCGGCATCCTCGCCACCATCTACGCCCGCGGTCGCGCCACCACGGCGCAATGCCTCGACGCCGCCCGCCGCTTCTACGCCAACAGCGCCTTCGTCCGCGTCACCGACACGCCGCCGCAGACCAAATGGGCCACCGGCTCCAACCTCGCCTTCGTCAGCTACGCCGCCGACCCCGACCGCAACCTGGTGATCGCGCTCGGCGTCGTCGACAATCTCGGCAAGGGCGCGGCGGGGCAGGCGGTGCAGAATGCGAATTTGATGTGCGGGCTGGAGGCAACGGCGGGGCTGGAGGGGGTGCCGGTCTGGCCGTGAGGGCTTTGGTGGCCAATGGCCGGCTTCGCCAATTTTGATGATATGCCGACGGCGATATTGTGAGGATGTGGCTCGAGTCAGCGGTGGATATCGTTTCAAAAAAGAAGCGGTCGGCCATGATGGCCGCCGTGAGAGACAAAAACACGGGACCGGAACTGCTGGTTCGCCGGGCCCTTCATGCGTGCGGCTATCGTTTTAGGCTTCATCGCCGCGATCTGCCGGGCCGGCCAGACGTCGTCCTGCCGAAACATAAAACGGTGATCTTTGTCCACGGGTGCTTTTGGCACCGGCACACTGGATGCAAAAAAGCCACTGTACCCAAATCTAACGCTGATTTTTGGGCAAAAAAGTTCGATCAGAATCTTGCGCGGGATGCGCGTGCAGTGGCAGCTCTGCGAAGAGAGGGCTGGCGAATCATAACTGCATGGGAATGCGAGCTTCCGAACATGGCAGCGGCACAGGATTGGGTAGAGAAGAATCTTGTTGCCAGTTCGCGATAAATCACTCGAGTTTTCGCGGAAACGTTCTATGTTCTTGGAGGCGTGCGAGGAATTTGGATGGAAGCCTGCAGTTTATTTAGTGGTATCGGAGGGTTCGAGGTCGGTCTCGCGGCAGCAGGCGTGCACACCGTTCTTATGTGTGAGAACGACGACTTGGCTCAATCCATTCTCAAGCTTCGCTTTCCGACGACCCGGCTTACGTCCGACATTCGTCATCTGAAGGCTTTGCCATCCTGCGACATCGTCACTGCTGGTTGGCCTTGTCAGGATCTTAGCCAAGCCGGGAGGACAGCGGGTATTGCCGGGTCTCGATCTGGGTTAGTAACCGAAGTCTTTCGCTTGCTTGAAAGAAAGCGAAAGCCCGAATTCGTTTTGCTTGAGAACGTTGCATTCGCTCTACAGTTGGCGGGAGGGGCCGCCATTAGATTGGTAACGCAGGAGTTCAATCGGCTCGGCTATCGATGGGCATACCGCGTCCTCGATTCTCGGAATTTTGGGTTGCCGCAACGGCGCCGCCGTGTCTTCATTCTGGCCAGCTTGTCGGCGGACCCTTCAGCAATTCTGTTCGAGGGTGCTTCTTTTAGTCCCAACGTGCCGGATGAGAACGCAGACAAGTTTGGGTTTTATTGGACGGAAGGAAACACTGGCCTCGGCTGGTCAATTGACGCTGTGCCGCCTCTCAAGGGCGGCTCATCTCTGTCTATCCCCTCCCCGCCGGCGATCTGGCATATGAAAAGCTCTAAGTTCACGAAGCCGGGCATTGGCGACGCGGAACGCATGCAGGGATTTCCGTTGGGTTGGACGGATACTAAGTGTGGAGTCGCTTCGCGCAAGCGCTGGAAGCTTGTGGGGAACGCGGTAAGTGTACCCGTCGTGAAATGGATCGCAGATCGTCTGCAAGTGCAATTCCTCGATGAGCTGTCTGCTTTGGATGAGTTCAGGGTGGGATCGAAACGGTCCCACAATGCTGCATCTGGAGGACCAAATCGTTGTGAAACTAGGTACGCGTTCCCGTCAGAAGGACCATCTCACGGGAACATAGGAAGGTTGTCAGAGTTCGTGTCGACTGATTCTGAAGATCTCTCCATGCGAGCGGCATCGGGTTTTCTGAGCAGGATCGAGCGGAGCAACCTGAAGACTCACCCTGCCTTCATTCCTCAACTTCGCGACTACGTTATCGCTTGAAACTGCCCTTCGACTTATAGCGCTCCATCATTCTGAGAAAAGAGCAGACAAACAACCGTATTCGTTTCACCTTCTCGAACATATCGGTGACTGAATAGTTCGCTCCTACGTTTTCGAAGGTCTCATCACCATGGGCGAGGTCGTTCCGCGCCTCGCGAACTATCAGCAAGTCGGACCCTCCTAGACTTCTGGCTGGGGGTCGCCATTTTGTCTCGCCAATACCCTTGGCGAATTTGATAAGTCTCTCGTGATCTACGTTCCCCGAGAACGGCATGTTGTCGACCTGCTTGCCTGGCCAATCGATGCGTCCTGGCACGAACGCTCTGAAATCTTCTAGAAGATCGATGTGATTAGTTCCTTCTTGGAGCCTCTTCCTGAAATGAGCTCGGATAATCTCACTTTGCCAGTATTTGGAAATTAACTCGAATTTGGGATTCTGCAGTTTGATGTGTTGTCTGAGATCGATCACCGCCTCGCGAACTGCGAACTCGACGCAGTTGTAGATCATGATAAAAGATGCGGCACGCGAAGCCGCAAGTGCGGCAGACGATCTATAGAAGCCGCGGCCCAGGTTTCTATGCTGTTTTTCAAGGTCCGACAGCGATCTCAAATAAAAAGAAACGTCATTCAGGCGTCTTTTAAAATCGTTCTCAAGTGACATCGTTCAACCGGCCAGAAGGCGATCACGAACGTAGTCTATGCGAGCGCGTAGCCGCGGCCCACTGTTGCTGGCATCCGTTCGGACAAGCGAATAGAGATCCTCCGAGTGGATCCATGATGTGTCCTTAGGATCTAAATTCGGCTCGGCTCGCAATGCCAAACAAGTACCGACGGCAATAGCTTCAAAGCGTACACGTGGTAACGTTGCCGATTTGGGGTTGCGGTAAAATCCAGTCGGGTAGTGTTTTTCAATAAAAGCCATAACCTCCGTGAACTCATTGCGCTTGCGTTCAATTTCTTTCGGATTCATCGACTTGTTAAATTTGATTACTGCTTGGTCAAGAAATCGACGTACGTCGTGGCGGAACTCTTTGTATAAGTCAGAGTACACAAAGAAGCGCGTGACTAATTCTTGTCGTTCGCTCTCGGCGTCAGATGCTTTTGTTATTTTTGGAGATAGGCGTTTAAATAAATCGCTAGAAGCGCACTCGATAATTAGTTCCAGGAATTTTCCTCTGAACGCGCCCTTCCTGATTTCGGCATCGTGAAGTGTCTTTCCGCTTGTATTCAGGCGTCGAAACAGTTCGATCCGAGTGCTTTCGTCAGTTCCTTCGTCCAGTACGAACGACCTGATAGGGGTGTTGAACAGCCGCTTCTGGATCGCTGGCGGGAGCTGAGAAAACTTCAGACCAGTAAGTGCGTCGAGTTTTTCAAGTGGGGTCAACTCTAGCTCATCATGGACGAAGTTGGCCAATGTCCTGACCCGTTGAGATCCGTCTACGATTTCGAGTTGACCTTTTACATCATAGAAAAAGATCGGCGGAACAGGGATTCTTAAGAGCACACTTTCGATGAAGTACGACTGAGCCTCTTCACTCCAGCGAAGCTTGCGCTGGTAGTCCGGAATGTAGATGTCACCTTCATCCTCCGGCTCTTGTCTGAATTTTCCAACAAGAAGTTCGACGGGGTAGTCGGTGACTTGGTAACGAACATCTCGCCGAGCATTCTCGACCGCGTCCGTGATTTCGTTCAGATCTTCTTGTGGCAGGAGTATCGGCGGCGGTGGTTTTGGCACTGGTTCCTCACGATCTTGTTGAGAAAACTACAGTTGAACGAAAAATGGAAGTGCAAATGTATATAGATGAAGGTCGGAGTTGTGTCGTGAGACCGAAGCACTTTCGATGGGACGGCAAGCGGGGCCATGGTGCGCATGGCGTTCTGACTTGAACGCCATGATACTCAAGGCGTCTGGTCGCGCCTCCTTAGCGGGCATTCCTGCAAAAGATTTTTCTTGCGCTTTATCCGAAATCGTGCTCTACTCCCCGCATCCCGTCCCGCTGAGGGGGCGCTTCGCGATCGTCACGGACGTCGGGTGCGGGATGCGGTGGGCGCATGGGGACGCAGCGCGGGCTTGCTCGCGCGGACGAACGATCCCGATGCGACGAGGAAGTCGCGTGGTTCTGGCATCCCGGTGCTGATGCCAAGTGGGCGATGACGTGTCGTCCGCGACGGGGCCAACAAGCCGGTCCCCGGGAAGAGCGCGTATAAATCGTAACACCATCGCGCAGGGAAGGCCGGGTGATCCCGGCTGAGCCTGTGGTTCTGCCGCGTGCTTATTTGTTGCACGCGGACCGCAGGTGCCAGTCGGCACCTGGCCTTCCCTGCGCCCTCTGTTCGAGGAGGGCGAGATGTCGGGCATCACTCGGGCGCGGATCGCGTGGCGGGAGCGATGGGGCGCGTCTTGCGCAAGGTGTCTCCACGATACGGTTGGTCTTGTGTCGCGTGATGTTCGCCACGGGCGTCATTGCGAGCGGAGCGAAGCAATCCAGAGTCGCGCGCGCAGCCCCTGGATTGCTTCGCTGCGCTCGCAATGACGGAGTTTGGGGTGGGCGGCGTGGGTTGGGCCGCGCTGTCGTTGGGGATGACGCAGGTTGGCGAGGGCGCAGGTGTCCTACCGTAACTCCCCGGGGAACCGCCCCGGTCACACTCCCGTGTGGACGGCCTGCGCAGGCGGGAAAGTCTTGGCACGGTGCGTGCCTCATGGATGCCTTTGTGGTAGGGTGAACATCCGGGCAACCTGGAGAGACTGTTGAGCGGCCTCACGAACGAGCCGGCCTCGCCGGCAAGCAGCACTCCCGATCGGCTTTCCAGCGATGCCCTCGCGCGGCTCAAGCTGGCGCAGGCGCTGCAGCGGGCGCGGCTCGCCATCGCCTGGGAGCAGGGCTGGCCGCATCTGGCGCGGTTGCTCACGGTCATCGGCCTGTTTCTGATCGTCTCCTGGGCCGGGCTGTGGCTCGGCCTGCCACTGCTGGCGCGGGCGGTCGGCGTCGTGCTGTTCGTTCTGTTGTTTCTTGGCGCCGCGGTCCCGGCGCTGCGCTTCCGCTGGCCGACGCGCGAGGAGGGCCTGGCGCGGCTCGACCGCGGTTCGGGCATCGCCCATCGTCCCGCCACCGCGCTGACCGACACGCTGTCCACCCAGGATCCGATTGCGCGGGCGCTGTGGCAGGCGCAGCGCGAGCGCACGCTCGCCTCGATCAAGCGCATCCGCGCCGGCACGCCGCGGCCGCGGCTGTCGCTGCATGATCCCTGGGCGGTGCGCGCGCTGGTCATCGTGCTGCTGGTCGCGACCTGGTTTGCCGCCGGCGACGAGCGGAGGCTGCGCATCGCCGCGGCGTTCGACTGGAACGGCGTGCTGACGACGGTGCCGATCCGGGTCGATGCCTGGGTCAAGCCGCCGCTCTACACCGCGAAGCCGCCGATCATCCTCTCCTCCGCCAACAAGGAAGGCGCGGTGCCGGCGAGCGGTCCGATCGTGGTGCCCGCGGGCTCCACCCTGATCGTGCGCTCCAGCGGCGCCACGCTCGACGTGATCACCTCGGGCGGCGTCGCCGAGGCCGCGCCAAGCGAGGTCGCCGCCGGCGAGGCCGCGCCCAAGGGCACGACCGAGAAGCATTTCCTGATCAAGACCGACGGCACCGCCCATGTGCGCGCGCCCTCCGGCCAGCCGCAATGGGCCTTCACCGCGACGCCGGACAAGCCGCCGGTCATCAGCATGGCCAAGGACCCCGAGCGCCAGGCGCGCGGCTCGCTGAAACTGTCCTACAAGCTCGAGGATGATTACGGCGTCACCGAAGCCAAGGCCAGGATCACCGCGCGCGCCGCCGACAAGCCTGCCGACGCGCCGGCCGCGCGGCCGCTGTTCCAGCCGCCGGAGTTTGCCCTGGTGCTGCCGAATGCGCGGACCCGCAACGGCGTCGGCCAGACCGTCAAGGATCTCAGCGAAGACCCTTACGCCGGCGCCGAGGTCACGATCACGCTGACCGCCAAGGACGAGGCCGGCAACGAGGGCAGGAGCGAGCCGTTCGACACCCGCCTGCCGGAGCGGCTGTTCACGAAGCCGCTGGCGCGGGCCCTGATCGAGCAGCGCCGCATTCTCGCGCTCGACGCCAACCGCAATGGCGACGTGTTCACCGCGCTGGACGCGCTGGCGATCGCGCCCGAAATGTTCACGCCCGACCCCGGCCAGTATCTCGGCCTGCATTCGGTGACCCGCCAGCTCGAAGCCGCGCGCACCGACGATGCGCTGCGCGAGGTGGTCGCGAGCCTGTGGTCGCTCGCCGTCACCATCGAGGACGGCAACATCTCCGACGTCGAGAAGGCGCTGCGCGCGGCGCAGGACGCGCTCAAGCAGGCGCTGGACCGCGGCGCCAGCGACGACGAGATCAAGAAGCTCGCCGATGATCTGCGAAAGGCGATGGACAACTACATGCGCCAGCTCGCCGAGCAGTTGCGCAACAATCCGCAGATGTCGCAGCGGGCGCCCGATCCCAACACCAAGTTCGTGCGGCCGCAGGACCTGCAGAACATGATCGACCGCATGGAGCGCATGGCGCGCTCCGGCGACAAGGACGGCGCGCGCGAGCTGCTCGAGCAGCTGCAGCAGATGCTGGAGAACCTGCAGACGGCGCGGCCCCAGCAGGGCGGCGACAACGAGATGGAGCAGGCGCTCAACGAGCTCAACGACATCATCCGCAAGCAGGATCAGCTGCGCAACAAGACCTTCAAGAAGGGCCAGGATTCCCGGCGCGAGCGCGGCCGCAATCAGCGCGACCAGGGCCAGGTGCCGCTGCCCAAGGAGGTCGAGCTGATCCTGAAGAAGTCGAAGGAGCTGCGCGAGAAGACGCTCAGCGCCTCCCCCGAGGAGCTGGAGAGCATCCTGAAGCAGCAGGAAAGCCTCAAGACCCAGCTCCGCAATTGGCGCGACTCGCAGGGAGCGCGGTGACGCATGATGAACCGCAGGATTGATCGACAGGGATCGCCGGCGGCGCCGGCGCGGAGCTTTCGCCGCCGCCGCGCCCGCGCGCTGCTGCAGGCGAGCGTGCTTGCCGGGTGCTGCCTGATCGCGGCGCCCGCCTTCGCCGAGGCGCTGGACGAGTATCTCGACAAGGCCGAGCAGGCCATGCAGGACTCGATCGACAGCCTCAAGAACAAGAGCACCAGCGAGAGCGCCAACCATCAGTCGTCGGCCATCCGCGAGCTCGAACGCTATCTGACCGGCGACCTGCAGCAGGAGCAGCAGGCGCTGCGCGACCGGCTGAAGCAGCTGCAGGAGCAGCTCGCCAAGCGCGGCATGAACCCGAAGGCCGAAAAGGGCCAGAAGGGCGAGAAAGGTCAGAAGGGCCAGCAGGGACAGAAGGGACAACCGGGCCAGCAGGGGCAGCAGGGCGATCCCGGTGACGACGGCGATCAGGGCGACGGCGGCGACGGTCTCGACGAGGCCGATGGCGCGATGGGCGACGCCGGCAGTCAGCTCGGCGAGAACAATGCCGATGGCGCGGTGGAGTCGCAGGGCAAGGCGCTGGACGCGCTGCGCAAGGGCGCGCAGAGCCTCGCCGAGGCGATGCAGCAGGGCGATGGCGACCAGCCGGGCGACGGTCCGGGCCAGGCGCCCGGGCGGCAGGCCGGGTCGCCGCCGACCGATCCGCTCGGCCGGCCGCTGCACGGCCGCGACGTCGACGATTTCTCGCAGAAGATCCCCGGCGAAATCGACGTGCAGCGCGTCCGCCGCATCCTCGAGGAGCTGCGCCGCCGCTCCGCCGATCCGTCGCGGCCGCAGATCGAGCTCGACTACATCGAGCGGCTGCTGAAGGATTATTGATCAGGTGTGCCGAGATCGTGGATGACGGGCGCCAGAGTTCTCGAGGAGATATCGAGCCTCGCCAGCGTGATCGGCAGCTTGAAGCGGCGCGGCCCGGCGCTGCCCGGATTGAGATAGAGCACGCCGCCCACGGTCTCGATCCGGGCGCGATGCGAATGGCCGGAGATGACGGCGTCGATGCCTTCAGCGGCCGGATCGATCCCCAGATTGTGAACATCGTGCACGACGTAAAAGGTGCGGCCGCCGAGGCCGATCGTCTCGGTCTCGGCGTAAGCCTTGGCCCAATCCGCCGTATCGATATTGCCGCGGATCGCGGTGACCGGCGCGATCCGGCGCAGCCGCTCGATGATCTCGGGCCGGCCGATGTCGCCGGCATGAATGATGTGATCGACCCCGGCCAGCCGCCGCTCCGCCTCCGGCCGCAACAGGCCGTGCGTGTCGGAGATGATCCCAAGCCTCAGCATGTCAGCCTGCCCCGACGGGCGTTGCCGCCGCCACATGTCGCCGGCATGGCGCGCGGCTCAGGCAATCTGAAGGATCTCCAGCTCCTGTCCGGTCACCTCGACGACATCGCCGACCGCCTTGCCGATCAGCCGCTGCGCCACCGGCGAGACGTGCGAGATCGTGCCGCGCTTCGGATCGGCCTCGTCCTCGCCGACGATCCGATAGGTCTGGGTGCGGCCGTCGCCGCGCCGGAACGTCACCGTGCTGCCGAACGCGATCGCCTCGGTCGAGGCGGGCTGCGGCATCAGCTGGGCGGTGCGCAGCCGGGCCGCGAAATAGCGCGCGTCGCGCAGCGGCAGCGCCGCTTCGCGGCGGCGCTCGTTGACGTCGGCGATCGCCTGCGCGGCCTCGTAGGCCGCCTGCGCCTCGCGCAGCTGATCCTGCAGCGCCTTCAGGCCGGCGTCGGTGACGAGATTCGGATGCGGCGACACCGGGCGGTCCGGCAGCATCGTCTCCGCCGCGGTCTCGGCGCTCTCTTCCTTGGTGAATGCAACGCTCACGCGGCGGGTCTCCTGCGGCCGTGGGTGCTGCCGCCGTCGAACAGAGATCATGCCGGCCATCAGGATTTCAAGTGGGTCGCTTCGGCCTCCCGGCCCCGTCGCAATGCGCCAGCCGCGCGGCGAATCGGGGTCTGCAGCCGCCGGAGGCTGTCGGCACGGCCCGCGCCGGCACGATCAGGAGCACACCGATGACCATCCGCATCGTCGACGTCCGCGAGGTGACCAAGCCGATCTCGTCGCCGATCCGCAACGCCTATATCGACTTCACAAAGATGACGTCGAGCCTGGTCGCCGTCGTCACCAATGTGGAGCGCAACGGGCGTCCGGTCGTCGGCTACGGCTTCAATTCCAACGGCCGCTACGGCCAGGGCGGCCTGATCCGAGAGCGCTTTCGCGCGCGCCTGTTGGAGGCCGATCCGGTCGCGCTGCTCGATGCGACCAAGGACAACATCGATCCCGACAAGGCCTGGGCGGCGATGATGACGAACGAGAAGCCCGGCGGTCACGGCGAGCGCTCGGTCGCGGTCGGCACGCTCGACATGGCGATCTGGGACGCGGTGGCGAAGATCGCCGACAAGCCGCTGTTCCGCCTGCTCGCCGAACGTCACGACCGCAAGGCCGATCCGCGCGTGTTCGTCTACGCCGCCGGCGGCTATTACTATCCGGGCAAGGATCTCTCGGCGCTGCGCCGCGAGATGCGCGGCTATCTCGAGCGCGGCTACACTGTCGTGAAGATGAAGATCGGCGGCGCGCCGATCGACGAGGACCGCCAGCGCATCGAGGCCGTGCTCGACGAGATCGGCCCGAACAATCAGCTCGCCGTCGACGCCAATGGCCGCTTCGACCTGGAGACCGCGATCGCCTACGCCAAGATGCTGCGCGACTATCCGCTGTTCTGGTACGAGGAAGCGGGCGATCCGCTCGACTATCATCTGCAGGCGACGCTGGCCGGTTTCTATCCCGGACCGATGGCCACCGGCGAGAACCTGTTCAGCCACCAGGACGCGCGCAATCTGATCCGCTACGGCGGCATGCGCCCGGACCGCGACTGGCTGCAATTCGACTGCGCGCTGTCCTACGGCCTGTGCGAATATCTGCGCACGCTCGACGTGCTCGACGCGTACGGCTGGTCGCCGTCCCGCTGCATCCCGCATGGCGGCCACCAGATGTCGCTGAACATCGCCGCCGGCCTCGGCCTCGGCGGCAATGAGAGCTATCCGGATCTTTTCCAGCCCTATGGCGGCTTTCCCGACGGCGTGAAGGTGGTGGACGGCCACATCACGATGCCCGACCTCCCGGGCATCGGCTTCGAGGGCAAGTCGGATCTGTACGCGGAGATGCGTGCCTTGAGCGCGTGAGATGAAGGCAGGTTTTACGTGCGGCTCAGTCCTCCAGCAGATTGTCCCGTAACGTCGTGCCGGTGTATCGCGTCCGAAACCGGCCGCGGCGCTGCAGCTCAGGCACGACGAGGTCGGCGAACTCCTCGAAGCAGCCGGGCGTGTAGGTCGCCGCCAGCATGAAGCCGTCGGCGCCGCCTTCGTCCATGTACTGCTCCATCTGGTCGGCGATGTCCTTGGCGGTGCCGACCGCGACCGGCATGCCCATGCCCTGCGCATAGATCATCGCCGCCTCCTTGACCGTCACCGGCGCGCCACCCTTGGCGTAGATGATGGACTCGAACAGGCCCTGGATGCCCGGCACCTCGATATTCTGCACGATCGCGTCGCCGTCGAATTTCGAGAAGTCGAGCCCGAAATGACCGGACATCCAGGCCAGCGCGCCCTCGGGCGGAATGCACTCCTTGATCCGCGCATATTTCTCCTGCGCCTCCGAGCGCGTCTCTGCGACCACCGTCTGCAGGCCGTAGATCAGTTTCACCGAGCCCGGCTTGCGGTCGAACTTGCCGGCGAGCCGCTCGTTGAGGTCGGTCGCATATTGCTTCATGCGCGCGACGTTCGGATGCACGGCGAAGATCGCCTCGGCGTGCTTGGCGGCGAAGTCGCGCCCCTGGTTCGAGGAGCCGGCCTGCCACAGCACCGGACGCCCCTGCGGCGACGGCGCGCAGAAGTGCCGGCCGTGGCACTTGTAGTATTTGCCCTCGTGGTTCACGACCTTGATCTTGGCCGGATCGGCATAGACGCCCGAGGCCTTGTCGGCAATGATCGCATCCGGCTCCCAGGAATCCCACAGCTGGTAGCAGACCTCCATGTACTCCTCGAGCCGGTCGTAGCGGCCGCTGCGCTCGGTCATGGTGTGGCCATAGGCGTCCCATTCGCTTTTGGAGTAGGACGACACGATATTCCAGGCGATGCGTCCGTTCGAGAGATGGTCGAGGCTGGAGAGTCGGCGGCACATCGAATAGGGATGCTCGAACGCCGTCGACAGGGTGACGCCGACGCCGAGATGCTTCGTCGCCGTGGTGATGATCGGCACGATCGTCGACGGCTCGTGCGTCGGGCACTGCACCGCCCATTTCACGATCGCATCCGAGCTGTCCTCGTGGGTGTTGTAGGGCGCGAGCTCGTCGGCGATGAACATGGCGTCGAAGAGGCCGCGCTCCATGGTCCGCGCCATGTGCTGCCAATATTCGGGCCGGGCGAAATCCCAGCCGATCTTGTCCTTGACGTGGCGCCACATGCCGGTGGCGTGGCTGTTGACGCCGTGCTGGATGAATCCCAGAAGATGCGCCTTCTTCTTGGTGGTCGTCGTCATGCAATGCTCTCCCTGCGTCCGGAACTCATCCCGTCGGTCGTGAAATTCGGTGTGCGGTGGTCAGGCGCGCGTCTGCTCGACGAAGAAGGCGAGCCCGCATCCGGCCGCCGTCACCAGCGCGAGCAGCGGGCCGGCATAGATCATCGCGGGGCTGAAGCCGACGCCGGCAATGATCACGGCGGAGGCGATGACCGACACCGCGGCGAGGCTGCCATAGCCATAGTCGGGAACGTCGGTCGGCTCCGGCGCGCCGCTGCGATATTCGGCGATGGCGTTCTGCAGGCCGCGCCAGAAGCCCGCGAGGAAGAACAGCGTCACGAGAAGGCCGACGATGGTGATCAGGACGTACATGTTTGGCTCCTTTGGAAGATGAGAGGAACGGGCGCGCGGCCGCAGGCGCGCGCCGACGCATCTATTCGGCCGGCGCCGAGACTTCGTCGCCGATGCGACGCAGGCCCGCGAGATCGAAGTCCTTGCCGCCGATCAGGCCGGCGATGACGACGGTCAGGCCACTGATCGCCAGGATCGACAGCGTCCCGATCAGCTCGCCGGCCGTCGCGTAGATCGGCATGCCCACCGCGATCGCCAGCGCAATGCCGCCGACGAAGCCGACCATGTTGGTCTTCGGCCACAGGATCGACAGCACCAGCGGCAGCAGGATCGAGGTCTTCAGCGCATAGGTCGTCAGGACCAGGGTCGTGAAATCGAGGCCGGAGAGCACGATCAAAGTGGCGATGATGCCGCCCAGCAGCACCGACAGCTTGGTGATCACGAACAGGCTGCTCTCGGAGGTCTGCGGGAAGTAGCGCTTGACGATGTCGACGGCGACGACCGAGGACAGCGCGGCGCTGGCGCCGTCGATCGTCGAGTAGCAGGCGGCGAGGATGACCAGCACGTAGAGCAGTACCAGCGTCAGTCCGAGGCCGATATGCGAGACGATGTAGGGACCGACGGCGACTATGTCGCCGCCGAAATCCGCCGGCTTCAGACCATAGGCGATGCCGACCAGGCCGAGCATGCCGAGGCAGATCGGGATCGGATAGAACAGCGCGCCCGACCACAGGAATACGCGGCCGACGTCGCGGCTCTTGATCGCCCACACCTTCTGCCAGAACGTCTGGTCCGAGACCGTCGCCGCAAGAAGACCGAAGGCGAGCGTGATGCCGAAGCCCGCGGCCGCGTCGGGACGCAGCACCGACAAATTGCGCGCATCGGCGGCGCCGGCTGCCTTGAACACGGCCTCCGATCCGCCGGGGATTACGGCGTAGACTGCGGCGACCACGATCGCGGCGGGCACGGTGATCATCAGCGTGTTCAGCGTTCCCGTCATGACGCTGGTCCACAAGCCGCCGAAATAGGAATAGACCAGCACGCAGATGATGCCGACGACGGTCGCGACCTTCCAGTCGATCCCGAATACCGTCGAGACCACCACCGAGGTGCCCTTCAGGTTGATCAGGATCTCCAGGATGATGCCGAAGATCATCGTCACGGTCACGATCGCGGTCGCGACCTTGGACCGGCTGAAGCGGTACTCGATGAACTCGGAGATCGTGTAGCCTTCCGGCATGTTCTTGCGCAGGATGCGCGCGAACGGAATCATCGCCATCACGGCGAAGCCGTTCGGCACCACGAACCAGAACAGGCCGGACAGTCCCCATTGATAGGTCATGGCCGAGCTCATCATCACCGCCATGGCCCAGGTCCACACCGCGATGACGGAGCCGACGCCGAAGCCGAAACCGACGCGACGATCAGCGATGATGAAGTCGTGGGTGTTGCGAACGAGCAGGGTCTTCACGGCGTAGGACAGGGCCAGTGAGAACAGGCCTAGTCCGATCATCGACGCAAACCCGAGGGTCGGCGTCAGGCTCGGCATCGCGGCAAAGATAGACTTGTCCATTGCGATTTCTCCGGGGTTCAGGAAGTCGGGTGAAGCGTGTGGTAGCTGCGGGCGTGGTAGAGCAGCGGCGCGCCGTCGGCGCTGGCCAGCGCCGAGGTGACGTCGCAGAGCACGACGGCGTGGTCGCCGGATGGGATCAGCTCGACGATCTCGGCGCCGAGCTGTCCGAGCGCGCCGGCGATCAGCGGCGCCCGGCCCGGGCCCTCGATGGTGGCGACGTCGTCATAGGATCCGGGGGCACCCTTGCTGGCGAAGCGGTCGGATAGCGTCCGTTGCCCGGCGCTGAGAACGGCGATCCCCACGCTCAAGCCGACGCCGAGGCAGGCGTAGCTCTGGCTGCTCTGCGCGACACAGAACAGGACGCGTGGCGGCCGCAACGACACCGAGGTGACCGACGTGGCCGTGAAGCCGTGCAGGTGACCGTCGCGCCAGAACGCTACGACGCAGACTCCCGAGGCAAGTTGGCTGAACACGTCCTTGAAGCCTTGTCGCAGGCTGTCGGCGGCGGTGGTGGCAGCTTCGATCGTGCTCATGACATCTGGCCCTCGACGGCAAGTGTGCGATTGTCGCGCAGCGGCCGGATCACCTGCTTCATGAACGGCCCGGCATCGCGCATCGGGTCGTCGAACTGGCAGACGATGCGATCGAGACCCATCGCCTGCAGCTTGGGAATGCGGCTACGGATGTCGTCGAACGATCCGATCAGGCCGAGCTCGAAGCCGGCGTTGGAATCGACCATCTGCTCTTCGCCGAGCGAGGCCCACGCTGCGGCGCCTGAGCCGCCGATCACCTTGCGGAAGAAGTCGATCGTTTGCGGATTGCGGCGCCCGACCACGCTCTTCCAGCGCTGGCGAGCCTGCTCGGAGCTTTCCGTTGCGATGACGTAGGCGTTGGCGGCAATCAGAACCGTGCGGCCCCAGCTGTTGGCCTCCTGTCGGACCGCTTCGATACGCCGCTTCAACTCGTCGTCACCCATGCCGTTGAGGAACAGGCAATGACCCCACTCGGCAGCCATCCGCATGGCGCGATCGGAATGGCCGGCAATCCAGACCTCGGGCATTGCGCTCTTGTCGAGCCCGAAGGTCGGCGGCTGCTGAATCCCGATCGGGGCGTCGTCATCCCCGATGATCTCGGCAGGCGGCTGGAACAGTCCGTAGAGCGAGCGCAGGAACTCGGCGGCGCGATCGTAGCGGCCGTCATGATCCAGCCAATCGACGCCGGAGAGATCGAACTCCTCCTTCCACCAGCCGCACACGATGTTCATGCCGAGCCGGCGCTCGGCGATCTTCGACAGCGTGTCGAGCATGCGGGCCACGAGGAAAGGGGAGCGGAAGCCGGGCTTGATGGCGCCGCACAGCCCGACCTTGCTGGTGACGGCGGCGATCGCCGCGAGGATGCTCCAGGCGTCTGCGACGCTCTCGCTCGGACCATGAATGCAGTTGAGCAGGTTCTCTGAGGCGTAGAGAAAATCGAAGCCGAGCGCCTCGGCCTGCTGCGCGATGGCGAGGCAGGCGGCAACGTCGGGTCCGGTCGGTGCGTCCAGCGAACGCAGCCAGCCGCCATAGACCGGAAGCCAGATCCCGAACTCCATCACGCGTCCCCGCATGCTGTGAAGGGGAAGCGCGGACCACGATCGTGGATCGGTGACTCATCGGCTGTTGTCGCAGAAGGTGCAGACGGCATGTCGTTGCTGTCCTCGCTCGAAAACCAACTGCGAAGTAATTAGCAAGCGTCTTGCCAAGACCGGGCGCGCACCGGCTGTCGCGGCTGCGTGCCGAAAATAACAGCGCGTCTGATCGGAAATGCGCCCGAAAATGCCCGCTCTCGGAGCAACTCATCAGTACATATTCATTCAGTTCATGGGCACTGAAGTGTATGAATGACCAGGCGCCGCTTTCGATGCTGGTCTCCGCGAGGATGAAACGAATTCATCGAAAGCCAGGAGATTGACTGGTTTGATGGCAGGCATGCCCGGGAACTGGTTGGAATTTGTTCGGGCTGCGCACTCGCCCGCCGGCCTGATGTCGCTGAGGCCGAGGAGATTCCATGACCTTCGAGCAGATGAGGATCTTCCTCGAAGCCGCTCATTTTGGCAGCTTCACCCACGCCGCCGAGCGTCTCGGCCTCACGCAGTCCGCGGTCAGCGTCTCGATCAAGAAGCTCGAGGAGAAGCTCGACGTTCCCTTGTTCGACCGTTCGGGCCGCCGGCTGATGCTGACGGATGCCGGCCAGGTGCTGTTGAACGAGGCCGAGCGGATCCTGCGCGACGTCGAATTGACGATGCGTCGCGTCGAAGGCCGCCGGCCGCTGGCGCAGTCGGCGCTGGTCGCCTGCACGGCGAGCGCCTATGATTTCTGGATGCCGCAGATGCTGGCCCGAGGCGGCTCCGGCGCGCACGGCGTCGATCTCGTGCGTGGCGGCGTCAACGAGGTCGCGGCCTATGTGATGCGTGGCACCGCAGATGCCGGTGTCACCAGTGCGATGCCGAGTCACCCGCAGTTCCAGCAGGTCGCCGTGTTTGCTGACCGGCTGGTGCTCTGCGCTCATCCGGACCGCGCGCAACGGGTGCCCGACGATCTCGGCTGGAAGGCACTCGGCGAGCAGGCGCCATTGCTGTGGGAGCATGGCGAATTGACCCAGATGCTGGTCGCGACGCTGGTGTCGCATCGGCTCGAGCCGGAGCGCGTCGCGCATCCCGTGTTGAAGCTCTCGTCCAGCACGGCGGTGATCTCAGCGCTGCTCGGCGGCCGCCATATCGGCTTCGTCTCCGACCGCGCCGCGCAGCCGTGGATCTCGTCCGGCCGGCTCGTGCGGATCGGGACGCTCGAAATCCCCGTGCGCTACTGGCTGTTCGGTCTGCGCGAGCACAATATTGATCGCTTCGTGTCGCTGTTCGGCGGCCGGGGCGAATAAGAATCGTGGAGGAATCCTGGACTGCTTCGCTGCGTTTGTAATGACGGATGAGAGAGGTGAGGCACTCTCGACGATCATTGCCAAAGCACGAGCGTTGGTGAGACTCTCATATGGTGTACCACCCCCGCCCGTCGTCCCGGCGAACGC
This sequence comes from Bradyrhizobium sp. ORS 375, assembly GCF_000239775.1. Classification (GTDB taxonomy): domain Bacteria; phylum Pseudomonadota; class Alphaproteobacteria; order Rhizobiales; family Xanthobacteraceae; genus Bradyrhizobium. Next base: position 13,396 of record NZ_CAFI01000025.1, on the reverse strand, counting down.
CGGGACCCATAACCCCAGGGAGGAGTGATTGCGCGCGAGGGAGGACCAGCGTCGCACTTCAACGGCCGCCGGTGGTTATGGGTCCCGGCGTTCGCCGGGACGACAGCTGAGGATGCCGGACGAGCGAGGATCGCAGCTATCAAGCGAAGGCCGACGCATGAGCCGTCCGAACCTTCGTCTTGCGGTCCGTAGGCGCGCGGCGGCCGCCCTATGCCTTGGCTGCCTTCGACGCCAACGCATCGGCCACCGCTGTGCGGATGTCCGCGACCGAGAACGGCTTGGTGATCACGTCATGTGCGATCGCATTCAAATTCGATGCCCGCTCGCGCTGATGCGCGAAGCCGGTCATCAGCAGGATCGTCAGGTCCGGAAAGTCGCGTGCGGCCGACAAGGCTAGCGCGATGCCGTCCATGATGGGCATCTGGATGTCGGTCAGCAGCAGGTCGAAGGCGCCGTTTTCGCGGGTGAGGATGTCGAGCGCCTCGGCGCCGTCCTGCGCGGTGACGGTCTCGTGCCCGTCCATTGCGATCGCGCGGGCGACCAGGGTCCGCATCGAATCTTCATCGTCGGCGATCAGCACGCGCGACATGTCATCGTCTCTCCGTCTCGTGGGCCCCGCGGGCGAGCCACGAGACCATCCTTATCATGCACTGCCGGCGGCGAGATCGCGCCGGTTGAAGAACCGTATATCGATATTGCGCCCTTCGGGAGGGGGCGAGGCGAGGCGCGACTTGAAGGGGATGCGCTCGCCAGGCTTGAGCACAGTCTGCTCGAGCAGTGTGTTCCAGGCGTAGATCTCGGCACCCTGTGCGTCGCGGACGCTGAAGCGCAGCCGAGGCAGGTCGACCGCCTTCTTGGTCGTGCTCACGATCGTGCCTTCGATCACCAGCACCGGCTTGCCGTCGACAGTCTCGGTCGCCAGCTTCACGTCCTTGAAGGCGGCTCCGCGCAGGTTCACCTCCAGCCCGACCAACTTGTAGAGCGACGCGGTCTGCGGCATCAGCTTGACCACGTCGGCGCGCCACACCACGAGCGCGATCGTGAGCGCTGCCATGGCAGCGGTCAGCGCCGGCAGGTTGAACACCTTCTTGCCCGGGAAGTCCGGCAAGGCCGGACGCTTGATCAGCTTACGGAGGCTTGCGAGCCGCCCCTGGGCCGGAGGCTCGGCATCGGCGGGGACATCATCGGCCTCCTCAGCAACGGCATCTTCGGGCCAGCCTGCGGCGATGGACGGGCTTTCCACTTCGGGCGGCTGCTCGTCGGGCTCCTCGCGGGCGAGAGCCTCCCATTCGTCGGCGGCATCACGCGGAGCAGATGCCGCGCCGGCCTCGGCCATCGCCGGGATCGGCGCCGGAGCCTCGACCGCATCCTCCGGGTGCGCCAGCCAGACCTCCCTGCACCGGGAACACCGCACGCTGCGGCCGGCCATACCCAGGGTTGCCAGATCGATGGCATAAGATGTCGCGCAATGGGGGCAAACGATGAACATGGCGCCTGTTCTCCAACGGGCATTGCCGCTTTGTTTCCGACAGTTCGTGCTACAAGGGCCGCCATGTCGACGAACCTCGGAACGCAATCGTGCCATTGGTACATGGCAACCATTAACGAACCGGAAACCATAACGGGCGCTCAATCGGGCGATCGTACCACCGGGCTTGCCGCGTGCGGATCGACCCCGCACGCTGTCGAACGGAGCTGACGCTTTGGTTCGGTTCGAAAATGTTGGGCTGCGCTATGGACTGGGGCCGGAGATCCTCCGCGACCTCACATTCGCGATTCCGGCCCATTCCTTCCAGTTTCTCACCGGCCCCTCGGGCGCCGGCAAGACCTCGCTGCTCAAGCTGCTGTTCTTGTCGCTGCGGCCGACCCGCGGCCTGGTCAACCTGTTCGGCTACGACATCTCGCTCTTGAGCAAGGAGGAGATCGCCGACCTGCGCAAGCGCATCGGCATCGTGCTGCAGGACTTCCGTCTGCTCGACCACATGACCACCTATGAAAACGTGGCGCTGCCGTTTCGCGTCATGGGGCGGGACGAATCGAGCTATCGCAAGGAGGTGATCGATCTCCTCAAATGGGTCGGCCTCGGCGAGCGCATGGATGCGTTGCCGCCGATCCTGTCGGGCGGTGAGAAGCAGCGTGCGGCGATTGCGCGCGCCGTGATCTCGCGGCCGCAGCTCCTGCTCGCGGACGAGCCGACCGGCAACGTCGATCCGACCTTGGGGCGCCGCCTGCTGCGGCTGTTCATCGAATTGAACCGCTCGGGGACGGCGGTGATCATCGCAACCCACGACATCACGCTGATGGACCAGTATGAGGCCCGCCGGCTGGTGCTGCATCAGGGACGATTGCACATCTATGAGTAGCGTGGACGATCGCGGCCTCCTGGTCGATCTGGGCGAGGACCGCCCGCAATTGCCGGCGCAGGCGCGCATCGTGTCGCCGATCGTGCCACGGGCGTCGATCGCGGGCCGTGCGCTGGTCGCCGTGGTCGCGATCATGACTTTCCTGGCCTCGATCACCACCGGCGGCGTGCTGCTGGTCAGCGAATCCGCGGCCGAGTGGCAGTCGGAGGTCGCGAGCGAGATCACCGTCCAGGTGCGTCCCAAGACCGGCCGCGATCTCGAGCGCGATATTGCCCTGGTCACCGAGGCGATGCGGGCGCAGTCCGGCATCGTCGAGGTCCGGCCCTTCACCAAGGAGGAGTCGAGCAAGCTTCTCGAGCCGTGGCTCGGCAGCGGCCTGTCGTTCGACGAGCTGCCGGTGCCGCGCGTCATCATCGCGCGGGTGCAGCCTGGCACCAGCTTCGATCTCAACGCGCTGCGCAGCCGCGTGATCCAGGTCGCGCCGACCGCCAGCGTCGACGACCATCGCGCCTGGATCGAGCGCATGCGCTCGATGACCGGCGCGACCTTGTTCGCCGGATTCGGCATTCTGGTGCTGGTGATCGCGGCCACGATCATCTCGGTGTCGTTCGCGACCCGAGGCGCCATGGCCGCGAACCGGCCGATCGTCGAGGTGCTGCATTTCGTCGGCGCGGGCGACCGCTACATTGCCAATCATTTCCTGCGCCACTTTCTGCAGCTCGGCCTGGAAGGCGGCGTAATCGGCGGTGGGCTGGCGATGCTCGGCTTCGGCTTCTCGGAGTCGATCGCGAACTGGTTCTCCGGTACGCCCGTGGGCGATCAATTTGCGGCGCTGCTCGGCACCTTCTCGCTGCGTCCCCTGGGTTATGTAGCGATCGCGCTGCAGGCTGTCGTGATCGCCGCGGTGACCGGCTGGGCCGCCCGCCGGACCCTGTTCGCGACGCTGGCGAGCATCGACTGATGGCGGCTTCTGTCCAAAGCCGCCGTGTTGCGGATTTCACTTGGCCCGAAAACCGCCTAAAATCGTCTGCGCCGGGATGAGGCACGACGGGGTGAGCTGGGTCACGAACACGGTTGAGGTCGCGCGCCAGACTGCGCGGCGAGCGAACGTGATCGGGAGGCTGGCGAAACCCGCCTGCAGTCCCGGACTTGAAGGACGGGATCGCGCGACGGCATGGGGCCGCGCGCAGGCAGGCAGGGACACGCCAGGCGTTGCATGGGGCCGCAGACCGACGATAGCAGGCGCAGGCTGCCGCTCTATATGGTGGCGGGCCGGACGCTCGCGGGCCTGGTGGCTACGCTCGGCCTCGGCTTCTTCATCGCCGCGGTTGGCTTCGTCGGCTTCCTGTCGCAATTGCGCGGCGCCGAGATCAAGCCCGAGCGCAAGGCCGACGGCATCGTGGTCCTGACCGGCGGCTCGTCGCGGGTGTCGGACGCGGTGGAGCTGCTGGCGGGCGGCTATGGGCGGCGGCTGTTGATCTCCGGCGTCCATCCCACCAACGAGGCCAGCGACATCACCCGTTCGCTGCCCGAGGCGCGCTCGTTCATCAATTGCTGCGTCGATCTCGATTATTCCGCGATCAACACCCGCAGTAACGCGGCGCAGGCCCGACGCTGGGCGGCCGAGCGCGGCTTCAAGTCGCTGATCGTGGTGACCTCGAACTATCACATGCCGCGCGCCATCGTGGAGCTGTCGCACGCGATGCCGAGCATGGACCTGATCCCCTATGCCGTCGTCGGCGAGAAATGGCGCGACGAGCCGTGGTGGACCAGCGGAGCGACCTTGCGGCTGCTGCTGTCCGAATATGCCAAATATGTCGCCGCCGAGGCGCGGCTGCGGCTCGCCGATCTCGGCATTGATCTCGTGCCCGAGAGCGAGCTCCCGACCGGCGCGATCTCGCGCCGTCCGGCGACGGCGCAAGCCAATTGAACTGGGTTCCCGATGGTTTTGATCTTCCTGCGTTCGCTGCTGTTCAACATCCTGTTCTATCCGAACTTCGTGTTCTGGCTGCTGGTCGCGCTGCCGACCCTGGCCATGCCGCGCGCGGCGCTGCTGCGCGTGGCGAACTGGTGGGCGCAGAGCAACATTTTCTTGATGCGCGTCGTCTGTAACATCCGCGTCGAGTATCGCGGCACCGAGAAGATCCCGAAGGGGCCGCTGATCGTGGCCGCCAAGCATCAGTCGATGTGGGAGACGATCTCGCTGCTGCACTTCTTCGACGCACCGTTTTTCGTGCTCAAGCGCGAGCTGCTGCGCATCCCCTTGTTCGGCCAGTATCTGATCAAGGCGAACATGGTCGCAATTGACCGCAGCTCCGGCGCCCGCGCCCTGAAGCAGGTGATGCGGCGCGCCGCCGAGGAGGTGAAGCACGGCCGGCAGTTCGTGATCTTTCCCGAGGGCACGCGGCGTCCGGCTGGCGCTCCGCCGGACTACAAGGGCGGCGTTGGCCTGATCTACACCGATTGCGGCGTGCCCTGCCTGCCGGTCGCGCTGAATTCGGGCCTGTTCTGGCCGCGCCGCACGTTCCTGCGCTATCCGGGCACGCTGGTCGTGGAGTTTCTTGATCCGCTGCCGCCGGGCCTGCCGCGGGACGAGTTCATGACCCGGCTGCAGAACATGATCGAAGAGGCGACCGGTCGTCTCGTCGCAGCTGGGCAGGCCGAGCAGGCGCAGCTGTTCGGGCGCGTGCCGGCGGAGGTGCAGGCTTGACGCGCGCTATCGCGCATCCCCGTGCGGATGCAGCGAGTGGCCGTCGTCATGCAGCATCGTCGCCAGACGATGCAGCTGCGCATCGCGAAAGCCTTGCGCTTCGATCGCCTTCACGGTCGAGATCACGTAGTCGCGATTGGCGCCGGACTGGCCGTGACCCTGGCGCACATGGCGCAATTGCTCCTGCAGCGACAGCCGGCCGGCATATTGCACATGGCCGCGATCGACCACGTAGACCAGCGCGCTCACCCGCTCGCGTGCGTCATTCTCCAGCCACACCGAGCGCGTCACCTCGCGGTACACCGAGGTCACCTGCTCGCGGGCGCGCAGATAGGCGATGGTCTCGTCGCGCTTCTCGGCCGCTATGCGAAACGCGATGCCTCGACACGCGCCGCCGCGATCGAGTCCGAGCACGAGGCCCGGCTTTTCAGGCGTGCCGCGATGGACGAAGGAGTAGACGCACAGCGCGCGATGCTCGCCGATCAGCCGCGCCGGCACCTGTTCGACGTGGTCGAAGCCGGGCCGCCACATCAGCGAGCCATAGCCGAACACCCAAAGGTCGCCCTGGGGAAGATCGCGTTCGGAGAGAGTCATTGCGGACATGACAGCGGACGCCTAAGTGTGGTGCTCGCGAATTGTTAATTTATGTACACAATCCGTGATCGCGGAATCGCCAAAATTGCTGCCCAAAGGGTGTCCTGCATGTCTCGTTTGCCGCAAGCGCGCCGCAGGCGCCCGCTCTGGGGGCTTTTCATCGCCCCAATCCTGCTCCTGATCGCCGCCGTCGCGTGGAGCGCCTTCTGGTTCTTCGCTGCTTCGCAGGTCGATGTCCAGGCCGACGCCTGGCGTGCGCGCGAGGCGAAGGCCGGCCGCGTCTATGATTGCGCCAAGCGCTCGGTGGCCGGCTTCCCGTTCCGCCTCGAAGTCCGCTGCTCGGATCCGAGCGTCGCCCTGTTCTCGCAGGCGGCCGGCACGCCGTTGATGAACGCCAAGCTCGACGAGATCCTGGTCGTCGCGCAGGTGTGGGATCCGAAGCGGATCATCGCGGAGTTCAAGGGGCCAGCCACGATCGCTGACGGGCGAAGTCCGGCCTCGTTCACTGCGAATTGGAGCACGGGGCAGGCTAGTGTCCGCGGTCTGCCGGGCCCGCTGCAGCGGGCTGATCTGGTGTTCGAGCAGCCGACCATCGACCGTATCGAGGGCAATGCCGCCGTGCCGGCCGCGCGCGCCGATCACGCCGAATTGCACGGCCGGCTCGCCGAGGGCACGCCGTCGGATCAGCCGGTGCTGGAAACGGCGCTGCAGATTGCGAACGGCAGCATTCAGGGCAGTCACCCGCTGCTCGCCGAGCCGTTCAACACGGATATCCAGGCCCGCGTCACGGGCCTCAAGGACTTTCGTCCCAAACCCTGGCCCGAGCGTTTTCGTGAGATCCAGGCGGCGGGCGGTCATGTCGAAATCGTCCAGGCGCGCATCCAGCAGGGCGAGCTGCTCGCCATCGCCGCCGGCACGCTCGCCCTGACCGCCAATGGCAACATTGATGGCGAGGTGCAGATGACGGTGGCCGGCATCGAAAAGGTGATCCCGGCGCTCGGCCTCGACAAGATGCTCGAGAACGGCGTGCCGCAGGGGACGCTCGACCGTGTCGCGCCCGGCGTGAAATCGCAGGACGTCAACAATCTGCTCGGGGCGCTCGACCGCGCCATTCCCGGCCTCGGCAAGGTGGTCAAGCAGAACGCCAATGTCGGCGTCGCGCTCGGCATCAATGCGCTCGGCAAGGAGACCACGCTGGAGGGCCGCAAGGCGCGGACGTTCCCCTTGCGCTTTTCCGATGGCGCCGTGGTGCTCGGTCCGTTCAAGGTCGCCCGCGTTCCTCCGCTGTTCTGAGCTCAGTGCTTCTTGAGCTGCGGCAGCGGCCGGCCGAAATCCGGCGCCGCCGAATCCTGGCCGATATCCACGATGCCGCGGCGGATCGCGCGGGTGCGGGTGAAGTGATCGAACAGCGCCTCGCCGTCGCCGCGCCGGATCGCCCGCGTCAGCTTCGAGAGGTCCTCGGTGAAGGTGCCGAGCATGTCGAGCACGGCGTCCTTGTTGCTCAAAAAAATGTCGCGCCACATCGTCGGGTCCGAGGCGGCGATGCGGGTGAAGTCGCGGAAGCCGCCGGCGGAGAACTTGATCACCTCGGACTCCGTCACCTGCGCCAGCTCGTCGGCGGTGCCGACGATCGTGTAGGCGATCAGATGCGGCAGATGGCTGGTGATCGCGAGCACGCGGTCGTGATGATCCGGCGTCATGATCTCGACCTTGGCGCCGAGCGCCGCCCAGAATGCGCGAAGACGATCGATCGCGCCGGCATCGACGCCTTCAGGCGGCGTCAGGATGCACCAGCGGTTGATGAACAGCTCGGCGAAGCCGGAGTCGGGACCCGAATTCTCCGTGCCGGCCACGGGGTGCGCCGGGACGAAGTGAATGTTCGCCGGCAGATGCGGAGCCATGTCGCGGACGATTGCGCCCTTGACCGAACCGACGTCGGAGACGACGGCGCCCGGCTTCAGATGCGGCGCGATCTCGGCCGCGACCGGGCCGCAGGCGCCGACGGGAATGCAGAGGATGACGAGGTCGGCATCCTTCACCGCTTCCGCGTTGGTCGCGACGACCCGGTCGACGATGCCGAGCTCGGCGACGCGCGCCCGCGTCTTCTCCGAACGCGCGGTCGTAACGATCTCGCCGGCCACGCCTTGCAAGCGCGCCGCGCGCGCGATCGAGCCGCCGATCAGGCCGAAGCCGATCAGCGCGATGCGTTCGAACCGTCCCGCGACGCTCACTTCGCCCTCATGAATTCGCTGAGCGCCTCGACCACCAGGCGGTTGGCCTCTTCGGTGCCGATCGTCATGCGCAACGCATTCGGCAGCTTGTAATTGGCGAGCGCGCGCAGCACCAGGCCGCGACGCGTCAGGAACTCGTCGGCCTCGACCGCGGTCTTGCCCTTGTCGGTCGGGAAGTGGATCAGGATGAAATTGGTGACGCTCGGCGTCACCTTCAGCCCGAGGGCGCCAATCTGGTCGGTCAGCCAGTTGCGCCATTTCTCGGTGTAAGTCTTCGACATCTGCTGATGCGCGGTGTCCTCGATCGCCGCGACCGCCGCGAGCATCGCAGGCGAGGAGACGTTGAACGGCCCGCGGATGCGGTTGATGGCGTCGACGATGTGCGCCGGGCCGAACATCCAGCCGACGCGCAGGGCGGCCAGACCGTGAATCTTGGAGAAGGTGTGCGTCACCACCGTGTTCTCGGTGGTCGCGACCAGCTCGATGCCGAACTCGTAGTCGTTGCGCGAGACGTAGTCGGCATAGGCGGCGTCGAGCACCAGCACGACATGCGAGGGCAGGCCGTTGCGCAGCCGCTTGACCTCGTCGAACGGGATGTAGGTGCCGGTCGGATTGTTCGGGTTGGCGAGCCAGACCAGCTTGGTGCGCGGCGTCACCGCGGCGAGGATGGCATCGACGTCGGTGCGGTAGTCCGTCTCGGGCGCGACGACGTTCTTCGCGCCGCAGGCCATGGTCGCGATCGGATAGACCAGGAAGCCGTGCGCGGTGGAGATCGCCTCGTCGCCCTCGCGCAGGAACGTGTGCGCCAGCAGATTGAGGATCTCGTCCGAGCCGGCGCCGCAGACGATGCGGTCGGGATCGAGGCCGTAGGTCCGGCCGATCGCCTCGCGCAGCACCCGCGAGGTGCCTTCCGGATAATCCTCGAGATGGCCGGCCGCGCTCTTGAAGGCGTCGATCGCTTTCGGCGACGGGCCGAACGGGGTCTCGTTGGCCGACAGCTTGAACACCTTGCGGCCCGGCTCCGGCTTCGGGCTTTTGCCGGGCGTGTAGGGCGCGATGTCGAGAATGCCGGGGTTCGGCACGGGGCGGTTCATCATCAACTCCGAAGGATAGTCACTGGCGCGCGGCGTCTCAGCTGGGAACCGTATAGCGTTTCGCATGGCCGCCGACGAGGGCCGCGGAGCGCACCGAGGCGCCGGCCGCGATCAGCGCCGCCTTGATCTTGTCGAGGTCCGCCGGCGCCTCGATCGACACCAGCAGGGCTGCGCCATCGAAGGCGGTATCGGGCACCGCGATGACGTCGGCGAGCGGCGACAGCGCCCGCGACACCTGCGCATTCCAGCCGGACACGCGGATGCTCCAGGTCTCGACCTCCAGCACCAGCGCGTCGTCGGCGACGCGCGACACCGCGAACACCGGCAGTGCGGCGGGATGGTCGGCACGCTCGATGAAGGGCATCCGCGCGATGATCTTCGGCGCGCCCGCGGGCTCGAGCGTGATCCACCACGGCGTATGCCCTGAGGTGGTCGACACCAGCGCGAGATCTCCCTTCGAGCGCGCCACCGCCTCGACTGCGGCCTGGGCGCTGAAATGCGGCACATAGGGCACCACGAAGCCGAAATGGAACCGGGCGGAATCGCGCATCGCGGACTCGCCGACCGACACGTCGGCATGCACCGAGAACGGCGCCTGCACATAGGTGAAGGTCGAGACGATCACGCGCCAGATGCCCTCGACGGTGTCGAGCGGCAGGATGCCGCGATGCCGCTGCACCAGGCGGCGCATCATGTCGGCCTCGCGCGCCGGGCGGAACGCCGAGCCGACCTCCTGGGTCTTCTTGACTTTGATCAGCCGGTCGATGATGTCGGCCCGGTTCATCAGGAGCTGATGCACCTGCTCGTCGATCGCGTCGATCTCCTTACGCAGATCGGCGAGCGAGGGCGGGGCGGGCGGCGGGTTCGACATGGTCGGCGTCACTCTTCGCGGGCCACCGGGAAACGTGCGGCCACAGGGAACGGATGCCGTTCTCTCCGATGCGCCGGGCCTGCGCAACAGCAAGTTTACCTTGTGCTGCCTAGGCTTGGCTGGTCTGCAGCCCGGATTGCAGCCTTGGCGCGCCCGGTCGGCGGTCAACCCCAGCTTGCCTTGACGAGGAGCGCCCGCGGGACTAGTTTCTGCCTGTTCCGTGGTCATTTGAGCCGGCCGGCTTGCAGCCACGTTAAACAATTCGCTAAACAGGCCGGGGACGTTATCGATCCCGGCCGAACCCCAGTTCAGGCCGGGTTTTTCATGGCCTGATATGTCACGTGGTTCGGGAGCCCTGACCGGAAGGTGGGGGTGAGAGACATGACAGGCCTGACGCCGAAACCCACATCCGCGCTGCGCACGGTCGCGCCAGAGGAGCGCTCGCACGAGGTCGACCATCCGAGCTCGCTGGTCGCGATGTTCGATACGACCAAGCCGCTCAAGCTCGATTGCGGCATCGACCTCTCGCCGTTCCAGATCGCCTATCAGACCTATGGCGAGCTCAACGCCGACAAGTCCAACGCCGTCCTGATCTGTCACGCGCTGACCGGCGACCAGCATGTCGCCAACCGTCATCCCGTCACCGGCAAGCCCGGCTGGTGGGAGACGCTGGTCGGCCCGGGGCGTCCGCTCGATCCGGCGCGCTACTTCATCATCTGCTCGAACGTGATCGGCGGCTGCATGGGCTCGACCGGCCCGGCCTCGCTCAATCCTGCGACCGGCAAGGTCTGGGGTCTCGACTTTCCGATCATCACCATCCCCGACATGGTGCGCGCGCAGGCGATGCTGATCGATCATCTCGGCATCGACACGCTGTTCGCCGTGGTCGGCGGCTCGATGGGCGGCATGCAGGCGCTGCAATGGACGGTGGCTTATCCTCATCGCGTGTTCGCCAATCTCGCGATCGCCTGCGCGACGCGGCACTCGGCGCAGAACATCGCCTTCCACGAGCTCGGCCGCCAGGCCGTGATGGCCGATCCGGAATGGGATCACGGCCGCTACGCCGATAAAGGCATCCATCCGCATCGCGGGCTCGCGGTGGCGCGGATGGCCGCGCACATCACCTATCTCTCGGATGCCGCCTTGCATCGCAAGTTCGGCCGCCGCATGCAGGACCGCGAGCTGCCGACGTTCTCGTTCGACGCCGATTTCCAGGTCGAGAGCTATCTGCGCTATCAGGGCTCGTCCTTCGTCGAACGCTTCGACGCCAACTCCTATCTGTATCTGACGCGCGCGATGGATTATTTCGACATCGCGGGCGATCATGATGGCGTGCTGGCGGCGGCGTTTCGCGGCATCAGGACCCGCTTCTGCGTGGTGTCGTTCACCAGCGACTGGCTGTTTCCGACCTCGGAATCGCGCGCGCTGGTGCATGCGCTGAACGCCTCGAGCGCGCGGGTGTCGTTCGCGGAGATCGAGACCGACAAGGGGCATGACGCGTTCCTGCTCGATGTGCCCGAGTTCTTCGACATCGCCAGCGCGTTTCTCGACTCTGCCGGCAAGGCGCGTGGTCTCAAAGCGTCGAAGGGGAGCTGAGCCATGAGCCTGCAAGGTGTGCTGCCGCTGAACGGATTTTCCGGCGGCGAGCGACTGGCGTATCGGCCCGATCATCTGCTGGTCGCCAGCATGGTCGAGCGCGGCTCCAAGGTGCTCGACATCGGCTGCGGCGACGGCGATCTCCTGCAGCTGCTGGAGAGCCGCGGCATCGACGGCCGCGGCATCGAGCTGTCGCGCGAGGGCGTCAATCATTGCGTCGCCAAGGGGCTCGCCGTGGTGCAGGGCGATGCCGACACCGATCTCGTCGACTATCCCGACGACGCCTTCGACTACGTGATCCTGTCGCAGACCCTGCAGGCGACGCGCCGGCCTAAGGCCGTGCTGGAAAATCTGCTGCGCATCGGCCGCCGCGCCATCGTCACCTTCCCGAATTTCGGCTTCTGGCGGCTGCGCCTGCAACTGCTCGTCGGCGGCCACATGCCGCGCACCGACAACCTGCCCTTCACCTGGTACGACACGCCCAACATTCATTTCTGCACCATCAAGGATTTCGTGCAGCTCTGCGACGAGATCGGCGTCAAGATGGAGCGCGCCGTCGCACTCGACAGCTACGGCCGCCCCTTGCGCGTCGTCATGCCCTGGTGGTTCTGGAACATGTTCGGCGAGCAGGGCGTGTTTCTGCTGAGCCGCGGGGAGCGGCGCTAGGGGCGCCGTCCGCTGCCCAGTATGCTGTAGACGTTTGTGTCCCGCTCTCTCAACCGTCATGGCCGGGCTTGTCCCGGCCATCCACGTCGTGCGGCACCCTGAGAACCACGTGGATGCCCGGGACGGAGCCCGGGCATGACGAGTAACCCAATTGGCGACATGGGACGGAGTGGGTGATGGTCGACCTCTCTCCACCGTCATGGCCGGGCCTGTCCCGGCCATCCACGTCGTGCGGCATCCTGAGAACCGCGTGGATGCCCGGGACTGCGCCCGGGCATGACGAGCAAATCAGTTGCCATATTGCTCGTGACAATGGCTCGTCGTAGTATCCCGCGATGGCGGGTGGCTACGTGTACTTCATGACCAATCGTCCCAATGGCACGCTCTATGTCGGCGTGATCAGCAATCTTGTGCAACGCGTCTATCAGCATCGATGCGGTCTGGTCGACGGCTTCACCAAGCGATATGGCTTGAGGCGGCTGGTCTACTTCGAGATCTTCGACGATATCCAGAGCGCGATCCAGCGCGAGCACAACATCAAGCATTGGTCGCGCGCGTGGAAGGTTGGGCTGATCGTTGCAGGCAATCCCGACTGGGACGATCTCTACGACACGATCGTGATGTAGATCGCGGATGCGGAGCGACGTGGATGGCCGGGACAAGCCCGGCCATGACGAGCTTGGGGTTGGCGATCTTCACTTTTCAAAGAGCGGATGGAAGGTGAGAGACATGATCCGACATCCCCGCCGCGCATCCGCGCCCGGGCTGTGCACCAGTCCCGCCCCCAAATAACGCAGAGGCGCAGGGAAGGCCGGATGCTGGCCGCACCCATGGCCCGCCTGCGAGAAAAAGTGCAGGCGGCAGGTACCACAGGTACGAGCCGGGACACCCGGCCTTCCCTGCGCGATGGCTGTACGGCTGCTTCGCGTTCTCCCCGGTGCGCCGGGCTTTCTGGCCACCGTCGTCGACGACATTCGTCGCCAACTTGATCCTAGCATCGGAGGATCAGGACCGCGCGACTTGACCGTGCGTGCCGAAATTGTTCGTCCGCGCGAGCGTACTCACGCGCAAGCCGACACGCCCATCGCATCCCGCACTCAGCGTTCGTGACGACCGCGATACGCCCCTCTTGCTGCGAGGCGGGACGGGCGGAAATGTGAAGGTGATTTGCCCGACGGTGCAAGCGCGGATCGTGCGACAAACTAACACGACGGGCAGTTCGCGCATGATGGTCATGCGGAAAATGCCCGTCGGGCAGAACGGCGGCGTTG
>NZ_CAFI01000026.1 GCF_000239775.1 Bradyrhizobium sp. ORS 375 | reverse complement strand
TCCGGCCTTCCCTACGCGACGGTTCTGCGACTTATAGGCGCTCTCCCCGGGGACAGCTGTCTTGCCCCCCATCGCCAGCGGATCATCATCCCCGCCGGCTTGGTCTCAGCGTCGGGAGACCAGGATCACGCCACTTCCCCTTCGCCTCGCTCCGTTCGTCGGCACGGGCTGTGACGCCCGGCTGCGGAGCAACGCACCCGTCGCGTCTCAGGCTCGACGCTTCATGACGATCGCGAAACGTCCCTCTTCAGCGAGCCGGGATGCGCGGAAATGTGGGGGTGATTTGCCCGTCGTGACAAGGGAGACGCTAGCGACAAAACTGGCACGACGGGCAGTTGGCGTATGCGGGGCATGCGAGGGATTGCCCGTCGGGGCAGATGATTAGTGAGATGACCGGCCACACCACCGGACCCTGACTCAGCGCGTGGGGTGCCTCTGCTCCATCGCCAGCACCGCTCGGCAACAGCGGTTTTGTTCACCGGCACCGTAACCGCGAAACCCGAATTCGTATGCAAGCGTTTTCGCTCCCAGCCTAACCGCCGAGTCCCACCGGAACATCGAGAAAGGATGCGCTGCCTAGTTGCAAACTCAGATGATCGACAAAGCGACGCAGCCTCAACGAGGTATGCCGCCGCGTAGGGTAGACGGCATGGACCGCCAAATCCGCGGTTTCGTGATCCGAGAGAAGTGCGACAAGACGACCGCTGGCAAGAGCTTGCCCGAACACGAAGCTCGGGCCGTAAGCAACTCCGGCGCCCGTCACCGCAACAGAAAGCAGCGCCTGCATGTTGTTGGATGCGAGGCGAACAGGTCCATCTATTGCGTGTATTTGTCCGTCAGGATCGGTCAAGTTCCAATCTCCGCGCGAAACGGCGTCTGTGAAGACCAATCTCGGCGCCCGGCGCAGGTCCTCCACCGTTCTCGGCACGCCATGCCGCTTCAGGAACGACGGTGCCGCGCAATACACCATTCGGCACGGAGCGAGGCGTCTGGCGACCAGATCAGAATCTTGGAGAAGACCGATGCGGATTGTCAAATCGACGCCTTCTGAGAGCAGATCGATGTAGCGGTCGCTGAGCATGGTTTCGATCGTCACCTCGGGATGCGCTTCAAGGAAACTCGCGATCACCGGGCCGAGATGCATGGCGCCGAATGTCGTCGGAGCGGCGATCCGCAAGAGTCCCTTGACGCTCGCTTGTGCCTCCTGCGCCTCCGCATGAGCGTCTTCCACGGCTTCGAGGATCTGCCGGCAGCGCGCATAATATGCCTTTCCCACGTCGGTCAGGTTCAGCGTCCGCGTGCTTCGGTGAAGCAGCCGCGCCTGCAAGTTCTCCTCGATCGCCGAGACATGCTTCCCCGCCATCGAAGGTGAAAGCCCGAAGCGTCGTGCGGCGCCGACCAGACTGCCTTCCTCCACCGCCGCCACGAACACAGCCATGCTGGTCAATCGGTCCATCCACGACCCCATTCGATAACCCGAATATCAGATGATGATAGATATTGACCAATTCTGTCTTTGGGGGATCGAGCCTAACTTTCTTTGCATCAGCCGCAAGCGGCCGGCCCAAACGAGAGAGAGGCAGATGAAAGTTCCATCCCATGGCATGTTCCCGCACGTCGACCAACAGGGCACGGGAGAATTATCGCTGGTTTTCCTGCACTATTGGGGTGGTTCATCCCGCACCTGGAGGCTGGTGACGGCTGCGCTCGCGCCGAGCTTTCGTACGGTTGCCATCGATCACCGCGGTTGGGGGCAATCCGAAGCGCCCGCCGCCGGCTATGCGCTGGCGGACATGGCGGCAGACGCCGAGGGTGTCATCGCGGCGCTCGATCTGCGGCGCTACGTCCTCGTCGGCCATTCCATGGGCGGCAAGGTCGCCCAGTTGATGGCATCGCGCCGACCGGTCGGCTTGAGAGGCCTCGTGCTCGTCGCGCCTTCGCCGCCCACTCCCATGGCCCTTCCCGAGGCGCAGCGCGAGATGATGATCCGCGCCTACGATAGCCGCGCAACTATCGAGGCGACGATCGACAATGTGCTGACGGCGAAGCCGCTTCCCCCGGAGCTTCGCGAGCAGGTTATCGCGGACAGCCTGAAAGGCGCGCCAGCGGCGAAGCTGGCCTGGCCGCGCGCGACAAGCCAGGAGGACATCACTGGCAAGGTCGGCAACATCGACGTCCCGACGACCGTGATTGCCGGCGAGTTGGACAACGTCGATGCGCCGGATGTGCTGAGGGCCGAGTTATTGCCCCGCGTGCCCGGCGCCACGATGCACGTATTGGCTGGAACCGGGCATCTGTCGATGCTGGAATCGCCAGAGGAAGTGGCCGCGTTGATTCAAGGCTTCTGCAAACAACTCACATAGTAGGGCAGCCAAAAAAGACCTCTGATCGCACCAATTCAGAGGTTGGCGCGCGTTGGAGAGTTCAATTCTGCAATTCGCGAACGCTTCTGCCCTGATGCGTGGCTCGTTAGATCCAGTTCGTTGCGGGCTAGTGGTCGACTGGGCCGACTCGACCTCCTCCACTGATAACTGTCGGCGCTTCTACTTAGATGTCCGGAGATAGAGCGAGCGCTTATCGTAAGCCGCGAGCGAACCGGGATGCCCGCAACCGCAGCCGGGCAGCGCGTCGACCAGACGCTCCTGCGGCACCTCACGAAAAACGTGCGGCGGCGGTCGAGCCCAGGGCGGTGCAAGCCCTAGAACGCCGCCTTACCGATCGAGGCGCCGCCGTCGACGTGGAGGGTCTGGCCGGTGATGAAGGCAGCCCCCTCCGACAGCAGGAAGGCGATGGCGGCGGCGATCTCCTCCGGCCGACCGAACCGTTTCGTCGGGACACCCGCGAGGTAACGACGTTCGCCGTCGCTGCCGGGCGGGTTGTTGGCGCGGAACAGTTCGGTCTCGGTCGGTCCCGGCGAGACCGCGTTGACCGTGATGCCCGTGGTCGCGAGTTCAAGCGCCCAGCTGCGGCTGAAGCTCACCAGCGCGGCCTTGGCCGCGGCATAGGCAGTGCGCTCGATCGAGCCGAGCACCGTCAGGCTGGAGATGTTGACGATGCGTCCCCAGCCTCGCTCCATCATGCCTGGAAGCACGGCCTGCACGGCTTGCAGCGCCGGATGCAGATTGACCCGCATCACCTCGTCGAGCGCGGACAGATCCACCGCGCCGAGCCGCTGGGGGCGGACCAGGCCGACATTGTTCACCACGCCGTCGACGCGGTGGCGGGTAACGAGCTCGCGCAGCGCCGCGTCGGTCGCGCGGGCATCCGCGAGGTCAACCGACACGAGCGTGCCAGGGAAGTCCGTTGCCGCGCCGCGCGCGAGGCCGACGACCTCGTGCCCGTCCTGCGCCAGGCGATCGGCGAGCGCCCGGCCGATGCCCTTGCTCGCGCCGGTGATCAGGAAAGTACGTGTCATGAGGACCTCGCGAGAACCATTGTCGATCGGGAGACGTGCGCGTAGGGCTAGGCGGCGACGGCGGCGGCGCGGCGCAGTGCCGGCAGCATGTCCTCCGGCTCGGGCCGGCGGGTGTAGTCCGGGTTCACCTCTGCATAGAGGATTCTGCCGTCCTGCCCGATGACGTAGCGGGCGGGCATCGGCAGCGTCCAGCTCGGATCGCCGTTGAACGCCGGCAGGTCGTTCTTCAGGCTCTTGTAGAGATCAACGAGATAGTCCGGCAACGCGAAGCGCAGGCCGAAAGCGGCGGCGACATCATTGCGGACGTCAGACAGGATCGGGAAACGCAACTCGTTCTGGCGTACCGACTTGCGGCTGTTGGCCGCCGTCTGCGGCGAGATCGCAACGAGGCTGGCGCCAAGTTCTTCGAACGCGGGCAGAGCCGCCTGCAACGCCTGCAGCTCCATGTTGCAATAGGGGCACCAGACGCCGCGATAGAAGCTCACCACCAGCGGTCCTCGCGCGAGCAGATCGACCGATGAGACCGGCTGGCCATCCGGATCATTGAGCGTGAAAGCAGGCGCCGTATCGCCCGCCTTGAGCGCGCGAGCCGCGGCGCCGATGGCGATCAGCTCCGCGGTGGCGCGGTGCATGGTCTCGATCACGGACGGCGGCACATTGTAGGGCGGCTTGCCTGCTTCGAAATCGGCACTGAAGGCATCGAGTTTGGACTGAAGTGTCATGGATGTATTCCTTGGATTGAGTTGGCAGAGTGGAGGGTGAGCGTTTCAGGGACGCGGCGGCAGCGGCGCCGTGCGACTATCGTTCATTCCACGTGGGAATAGCCCAGCGAGCGCCATCGCTTAGACGGCAGGAACGAGCGCGCTGACGCGCGCAATGGCCCGCTGAACGGCCGGCCGGCCTTCGATGTCGGCGTACCAGCGCCGGACGTTGGACGTGTCCTCGAGACTGACACCGGCAAATTCGCGCCGCCACAGCCAGCCGAAATGGGCAATGTCGGCAATCGTCAGCGCCTCGCCGGCGACGAAGCGGTGCCGGGCGAGGACGCCATCGAGGATCGAGACCGTGCGGCTGGCCTCGCTCGAGAAGCGCTCGATCGCGATCGGCTGCGGCTCGGCCGCGAAGCGCTGGAAGAAGCCGGACTGGCCGAATGCGGGACTTAAGCCTGAGGCGTGGAAGAAGAGCTGCTCGAACACGCGCGCCCTGCCCTCGCCCGAGGCCGGCAACAGACGTCCGGTCTTCTCGGCGAGGTAGACCAGGATGGCGGCAGACTCGGTCAGCACCAGATCGCCATCGACCAGCACCGGCACCTTGGCATTCGGATTGAGCGCGAGAAAGTCGGGCGCCTTCTGCTCGCCCTTGCGGACGTTCACGCCGTGCAGCGCATAGTCGAGCCCGAGCTCCTCCAGCGCGATCGGCACCTTGACGCTGTTGGGCGTGGCGAAAGCATAGACGTCGAGCATGAGTCATCCCTTCGAATGTGGCCGCGGGCTGAAAGATCGTGCCGCCAGCACGATGGTGCCGCCGGCGGCTCCCGGTGATCCGATGATCGGTCAGCACAGCGGATTGATGCGCCTTCACCGCTCGACAGGGCAGCGGGCCATGAGCGATAACGCTCATTCCACGGAGGAATGACGTTGGACCGATATCAGGCGATGGCCACATTCGTGCGGGTCGTGGAAACGGGCTCCTTCTCGGCCGCGGCGCGGCACCTCAATGTCGGCCAGCCCGCCGTGTCGAAGACCATCGCGCAGCTCGAGGACAGGCTTCAGGTCAGCCTGCTGATCCGCTCGACGCACGGACTGACGCCGACCGAGGCCGGGCAGCGCTTCTACGAGCGGGCCAAGGCCGCGATTCAAGAGGCCGATGAGGCCGAGCTCGCGGCGCGTGGAGCGGGCGCCGGACTCTCGGGCTGCCTGCGCGTCTCCGCTGCAACGACCTTCGCGCGCTTGCACATCGTGCCGCTGCTGCCGCGCTTTCTCGACCGGCATCCCGAGCTCGACATCGACGTGATCCTCGACGACCGGGTGATCGACCTCGTGGCCGAAGGCATCGACGTCTCGCTGCGCATGGGCACGCTGGCCGACTCGTCCGCGGTCGCGCGCAAGCTCGCAACCGGCCGACGCTCGGTCCTGGCCTCACCCTCCTATCTTGCGCGCGCGGGCGAGCCGCGGAGTCCCGCCGATCTCGCGGAGCACGAGGCGGTGATCTACAGTCAGCTTCCGAATGTCTGGTCGTTCACGCGCGAGGGCGCCGAAGTCTCAGTCTCGGTGCATGGGCGCATCAAGGTGAGCGCGGCAGAGGGGCTGCGGGCTGCGGTCCTCGCGGACATGGGCCTGACCATCGCATCGGACTGGATGTTCAGCCCGGAGCTCGCCAGCGGCGCCGTACGCCGCGTGTTGAACGACTGGAGCCTGCCGCCGCTCGATCTCTGGGCGATGTTCCCC
The DNA here is from genome assembly GCF_000239775.1 of Bradyrhizobium sp. ORS 375. Lineage (GTDB taxonomy): Bacteria > Pseudomonadota > Alphaproteobacteria > Rhizobiales > Xanthobacteraceae > Bradyrhizobium. Next base: position 27,265 of record NZ_CAFI01000026.1, on the reverse strand, counting down.
GCGGGCCGCCTCGCGAGCGCCAAAGCGCGCGAATTCGCACGTTTCGTCGAGGCCGCGTTGGCCGAAGGCTCTCCCGGCGCTGCATAAAGCTCTCTCTGAGACGCGAGCCTCGCTCCCGGACGACTTGGCTGTTTGCTCTCGCACCGTCGATCAAGGGCGCTGCCGTGAGCCAATGGTCGTCAAACTCACCGGAGGCGTTGGCTTCCATCGGACGCGGGCGACAGCATGGCCAGAGCCTTTTCGAACGCCGCCTCACGAACCTCGGCGGCGAGCGCCGCGTCGGGGATCGTGCGGGCGAGCACCATGCCGCCCACGCTGAGAGCCGCCAAAGCCAGTGCAGTGGTGCGGCGGTCGTCCCGCGGGTCGGGGATGGACCTTTCATAAAGCCCTATCATGGCCTTCAGCAGCTCCTGGTACGCCGTCTGAACTTGCGGCTCTGCCCTCGCGACGTCCGACGGCAGCGCGATCATCGGGCATTGGCCTTCGAGGTCGCCGAGATGCGCGGGCGACAGATAGCTTCGGAGCATGTTCGCGGCGTCCTCCAGACCAGGATCGATCGGATCCACCCCAGCCTCGGAGCGCCAACGCGCGCCCCGCCCCATCAGGAAGCTGGAGACCGCCGCGGCGAACAGCTCCTGCTTGTTGCGGAAATGGCTGTAGAAGCCGCCACGCGTTAGCGACGCCGCCTCCATCACCATATCGATGGTCACGTTGTCGTAGCCGTGCCGATTGAACAGCAGGCGCGCGTTCTCGACGATGCGCGCGCGCGTTTCGGCCTTGTGTTCCGGTCGATAGGGCAAGGTGACGTCTCCCGTCGCGACGGTAGCAGCCGGCAGAATATGTTCTTGAACATATTCTGCCGAAGAGCATCTGTGGGCGTCCATCGACAAAGCGACAACGGGAGCCCGAACCTTGGCGACGACATTTTCCGGCGGCTGCCTCTGCGGCCGCGTCCGCTACACCTGCACCGCCGAGCCGATGATGGCCGGCCACTGCCATTGCGAAGATTGCCGCCGCAGCAGCGGAACGGGGCACTCGTCACACCTGGCGGTCTCGGCGGATCATGTCAGCATGACCGGGACGACGAAGGCCTATGTCAGGCCGTCTGCCAGCGGCAATCCCGTCACGCGGGCGTTCTGCCCGGAATGCGGCGCCCCGGTGTTCTCGACGAACCCCACTCTGCCCGGCCTGCTCTTCCTGCGCGCATCGAGCTTGGACGACCTTGAGGTGTTCAAGCCACAGATGCACGTCTGGACCATGCGAGCGCCGACCTGGGATGCCCCGTCCGGAGTGCTCCCCGCGTACGACAAGATGCCGCCGGGGATGTGAGGCACCGTCTCCGCGGTAGTGCTTCCGGCGGAGCGTCTGCTCCGTCCGGCTCGCTGCGACACGGCTCCAGGCTTCGACCTTGGCGTGATCGCGACGATGGTACACCGAGGAAGACCTCCCCCTGCCGACAAGCCGATTGGCCGGCCCCCATCCGGCAAGCCGATGTGCCCGTACGGACGCGTACCGAGAACCGTAGCGCCTTTGCGTCGACATGCTTGCTGGAGTGTTGAAGGCGGTGAACGCCAACGATCCGCCCCTTCGGCACGTCGATCGTCGGCAGGCTCGACGGAGTTCCTCGATGAGCAAGCGACGCAAGCGCACCTCCCCGACCTCATCGCTTCGGGAGCGGCTGCTGGAGTTCGCGGCGCAGGCCCATGCTGCAGCGAAAAAGTTGCCGGCCGGGACCGCACGACGCGACCTGCTGAAGAAAGCTTCCGCAAGCGCGACGGCTGCGGAGATCGATCGTTGGCTGTCACTCTCCGATGGTAACAACGCGCAGCGACCGGCTCGTCCTTCATCCAGTCCGGTACCGCGCCAAGCCGAGGGCCATGATCCATTCTCCGCCGGACAGGGCCCTCTGCGCGATCAGGCGTCATAGCACAGACCAGAAGCAGTCAGGCCCGGCGAGCCGCGTTGAGCCTGTATCGATTCGTACCCACGACGAAGACAGGAGGCGAAAGATGCGCAGTGTTGGCTTGGCACTATCCTTTTCCGGCATTTTGGCAATCACGCAGGTCACCTGCGCCACTGCGGCCCCGCTGACGTCGCTGTCCGCAGCTGCCAAACCTCTCGAACGAGCTTCCAGCATGCGAAGCGACGTGACGGAAGTCCGCTGGCGTGGCGGCTGGGGGATCGGCGCCGGTCTTCTCGCCGGCGCACTCATCGGCTCCGCCCTTGCCGCTCCCTATTCCTACGAGCCCTACCCGGCCTACTACGGTTACGGCTACTCGTACGGTCCGGCTGCCTATTATTATCCCGGCTACGCCTATCGACCGTACTGGGGCGGATATGGGTGGGGCGGCGGCCCTCGCTTCTACACCACCTACGGCTACGGCGCCGCTCCCTGGGGCTATACGATCCGGCCGCATTGGCGAAACAGCTATGGCTGGCAGCCGCGGCCATGGCGGCGTCACCACCACGGTGTCATTCGCGCGCACCATCGCTGGTAGGCGACGCGGTCGATCCGAGCGGCGCCGCGCTCTGATCGCTGCACGGTTCTCTCAGCCCGCGCTCATCGTCCCGGTAGAGCATCCTGCAGCAGGTATGCTGCTCGACCGCCCGTCGATTCGCAAAGGGCCGCTCGCCTGGCATCATGCGACTTTGCGCGTTGCATGATGCGCCTTGCATCAAGTGCCTTGAATCAATTGCCCTGGCAGCCGACGTCAGTCGCAGCCCCGAAGTTGGTACGGGCGCGTACCAACTTTCACGCGCGAGAGTCCGACTCGGCGGGAACATCACTGCGGAAACCAGATTGCCGACTCAAGCGTCTGTGAGAGTTCTTGATCCGCTGTCGATCTTGCACCAATCTGCGGGCCACCGAGATTTCGACGCTTCATGCCCATACAGCCCTTGGCCAAGACCATTCAGGATTTCATCCTGAAGCACATTCACACTGTCGCCCAGATGGAAGCCTTGTTGTTTCTTCACGCTCATCCGCAGGAACGCTGGGCCGCCGCCGACATGGCCAAGCGTCTCTATGCCACCGAAAGAGAAATCGTCGCTGCTCTCAGCGAACTTCACCGCGACGGCTTCCTGCATGAGAGCGACGGCCTCTATCAGTTCCAGTCGTCTCCCGAGCGCGCCGCCCTCGTGGCGGAGTTCGCCGAGGCGTACCGACATCAGCTCATCCCGATCACGAACCTCATTCATGGCAAGCTTCGAAGCATCAACGCCTTCTCGGATGCCTTCAAGTGGCGCAAGGACCGCTAGCATGGCTGGCGTCATCTACACGCTCTGCGCGCTGACGAGCGCCTTGTGCACGGGCCTGCTCGCCCGCGCCTATGTCCGCTTCAAGTCGCGCCTTCTGCTCTGGAGCGCGGTGTCGTTTCTCGGGCTGACGCTGAACAACATCGCGCTGTGGGTCGACAAGATCGTTCTGCCCGCAGCGGATCTCTCACCCGTCCGCAACGCGATCGCGCTCGTCGCCATGCTCGTCCTGATCTATGGCCTCGTTTGGGAATCGGAGTAGATGGCACATCTCGGCCCGGTGCTCGGCGGCAGCGTCGCTACCTGCTCTCTCGTCGTCGCGCTGTTCTTCCTCAAGTTCTGGAGGAGAACGGGCGACCGCTTCTTCCTGCTGTTCTCGGCCGCCTTTGCGGTGGACTCCGCGTCGAGGTTTCTGCTCGCGGCCGTTGCCGTGTCCGACACGACCGAGCCGATGTACTACCTCCCTCGGCTGGTCACCTTCGGCCTCATTCTGACGGCGATCGTTCAGAAGAACACCGGCCGCGGGACGCACGACGCAAGCGATCCAGATTAGGAGACGCCCCATACCCCGCCGCTCCATGTTTCCGGCCGGACGGATGATCCGGTCTGCAGGTCAGCTCATGCGCCGGCCGGCCGCGAAATATCTCGCGCTGACGGCCGTTGCCGTCGCGATCGTCGTGACCGGACTTGTCATTCTTGCCTCGGTCCTGATCGAGAGCTGGTCGCGGCAGGACGTCGATCTGCGCTCGCGTCTGGTATTTCGATCGGTCAGGGATCGGATCGTCGCGGCGGCGGCCTCTCCCCAGCAGGCCGATATCGGCGCGCTGTTCGAGCGCATCACCGAGGACGAACGTATTCTCGCCCTCGGCTTCTGCACGCCCGATGGCGAGCTGCGCTATGCGACGAAGGATTTTCCGCGGGCCATCACCTGCCAAGTCGTCGACCGGGACAAGCGGCGGACATTCGACACCAGCAGCGCGGGCCGCCGCATCAATGTCGGCATCTTCCCGGTCAACGCTCCGCAGGCCGCCGGAGACCTCCTGGTCATCCACGATCTCGCCTATATCGACGAGCGAGCGGCCGAAGCGCGCGTCTATGCCGCCCTGGCCCTCGGCGGGATCGCGGCAGGGCTCGGCCTCTTCGCTTTCGCCGTCATATCCGCCCTGACCCGCTCCTGGGCACGCTCCATTCGGAACATTCTGCAAGGCACATCCGTCGCTGGCGAGCCATCGACGCCGTTCAGCGGCTCACCCATCGGCCGGGCCGTGCACGCGACCCTGACAGAGCTGCGCGCCGAGCGCCGCTTCGGCAGCGACATCAATGTCGACTGGTCGCCCAAGACGCTGCACCGCCTGCTCGACGAGCGACTGCCGGACTCGCAGGTGATCGTCGTCTCGAACCGGGAGCCCTATATCCACAACCATTCGAACGACGGCATCGTGCTGCAGAACCCCGCAAGCGGACTGGTCGCCGCGCTCGAACCCGTGATGCGAGCGTGTGGCGGCGTCTGGATCGCCCATGGTTCGGGCTCCGCCGACCGCGATACGGTCGACCGGCACGATCGCCTGCAAGTCCCTCCGGCCGATCCGGCGTACACGCTGCGCCGGGTCTGGCTGACCGAGGAGGAACAGACGGGCTACTACTACGGTCTCGCCAATGAGGGCCTATGGCCGCTCTGCCACATCGCTTTCGTTCGCCCCACATTCCGGGAAACCGACTGGCTGCAATACTGCAAGGTCAACGAGCGTTTCGCGGAGACGGTCGTTCAGGAGGCCACGCGTGACGATCCGATCGTGCTGGTGCAGGACTATCATTTCGCGCTGTTGCCGCGCATGATCCGCGACCGGCTGCCGAAGGCCACGATCATCACGTTCTGGCACATTCCATGGCCGAACGCCGAGACCTTCAGCATCTGCCCGTGGCGCAACGCCGTCATCGAGGGCCTGCTGGGCAGCACCATTCTCGGCTTTCATACCCAGCTTCACTGCAACAACTTCCTCGAGGCCGCCGACCGGTTCATGGAAAGCCGCGTCGACCGGGAGCACATGTCCGTGACCTATCGCGGTCATGAGGTGCTGGTGAGACCATATCCGATTTCGATCGAATGGCCACCAGCGGCCTTGGCCAATCAGGCTCCGGTGGCCTCCTGCAGGGCCTCGGTGCAACGGCGGTTCGGCCTGTCGCCGGACATGCGGATTGCGGTCGGGATCGAGCGTTTCGACTATACCAAAGGCATTCTCGATCGCCTCAAGGCCGTGGACGATCTGCTGACCCGCCACCCCGAGTGGAACGGCCGCTTCGTCTTTATCCAGGCCGCGGCCCCGACGAGGAGCAAGCTCGGCGCCTACAGCGCCTTGCAGGAGGAAGCCGAGACGCTGGTCGGCTGGATCAACGCCAAGCATGGAACACGGGAGTTCGAGCCCATCCGGCTGGTCATTCGTCACCACGAACCCGATGAGGTGTTCGAGCTGTTCAGGGCCGCCGACATCTGCGTCGTCTCGAGCCTGCATGACGGCATGAACCTGGTCGCGAAGGAATTCGTCGCCGCGCGCGACGACGAACAGGGCGTGCTGATCCTGTCGACCTTCGCCGGCGCCTCGCGCGAATTGTCCGAGGCCCTGCTCGTCAATCCCTACGATACGCACGGCATGGCCGACGCCTTGCAGCATGCGTTGCAGATGTCCCCGTCCGAACAGCGCAACCGCATGCGGCTGATGCGAGAGCTTGTCCGGGAGAAGAACGTGTATCGGTGGGCGGCGCAGATGCTGCTCGACGCATCGCATATCCGGCAGCGCCAGCGCATCGGCTCGGTCGGGCCGGAGTCACAGCGACGGTCGGCCTAGATCAATCTCGGCTGGTGGCAAGCTCCGAACGAGATGTCGCGCTCAGCGCACGGCCGGCGCCGTCTGACGCAACAACCAGAGTCGCGATGATGCTAAGGCCAATGTCGCGATGCCGCTCAGCCCCACCGTGACGGCCGCCGATCCAGGCAGATCGATGAAGGCCGGCGACAGGATCGCCAATGCCGATGCCACGACCAGAATATATTCTTCCCAAGCTTCGAACGCCCTCAGGGCTGCCACACTGGTGACAGCGATGACCGCCCCCAGCACGCCGGCCGTCCGCGTTGCGGTGTTTGTGACCGGACCGCCGAAGCCGAGCACCCAGGGCGACGAGAACAAGAACGCCCCGACAATCAAGTTCGCGACGTCGCACCAGGACCCGTTGAAGAAAACGGCCTTTGCCGTCCTCCTGACCGAGTGCGGCTTGAAGCGTTCCGACACGGGCCTACATACGCTTGCCGAGTGAGAGCGCCACGCATTGCTTTCGACCGTCATTGAGATTCCCTCCGGGTCGTTGTTCGCTCGATTCAGCCCCCAGATCGGCTTGGGCGGCGGTCGACGATCCGGAGCAGCGCTCCGCCGCTCCGGATCAGGTCGCTTACATGTTGCTCGAATACTTGAACGACGGGGCGGCCTTCAGCTGCTCTGCCGTCGTGTCCATCGAGGCATGCCACCGCTTGTCGCTCTGATCATATTTGATCTTGATCGCGGACGGACGCACGGCGACGTACTGATCGCCGATGCCGAGAAAGCCGCCGACCGACAGAATGTAGCCGTCGACACCATTCTCGTTGAAGGCGATATCCTTGATGGTGCCGATGTTCTGCTTGGCCATGTTGTAGACGTCGAGTCCGATCACCCGCGATCCGAGCCCGTCCTTGGCCGGCACGGATGTGAAGGCCCCGCCAGGAGCTGCATCCGGCGCGGAGCCCGCCGATGCCGCAGTGTTCGCGCCAACTGTCGCAGGTTCATCCATCGCATTCGCTCCGACGAACACCATGATCGGATTGCCCGACCGGTCCTTCGCCTGGATCACGGTCGGGGCGGAGATCACCTTCACGTTCGTGAAGCCGGACTGCTGGAGGTTGGCGACGATGTCCTGCCGGCCGCCCTGATTTGCGGCCGGTGCCTGCGATACGGTCTCGGCAAACGCTGTCGTCGATGCCAAGGCTGTCATGGCTGTCAGCGCGAGCGCTGTCGTCAGATTTCGCATGGGATATACCTTCTTGAAGTAGGTGTTCGATCTCGAGCGACCGTCGATGTGATGAGGAGGATTTCCCCTCCTCACGATCGCGTCGCGGTCTACGGACAGGGATGGCGCTGTCCGTCGTAGCCGAGATAGGTGCCCGAGCTCGGGTCGTAGGACCTGTAGCGCTGGGAACAATAGGCGTCGGTCTCTGCCGCCTGCGCGCGGCTGTTGGCGATGGCTCCACCGATCACCGCGCCTGCTGCCAGACCGCCGATCGCCGGTCCCCAGCCGTAACCGCGTCCATATCCGTGATGGTAGCCGTATCCCCGGTGACCGTAGCGCCAGCCGCCGCCGCGCCAGCGCGCTTCGATCACGTTCGTCGCATTGACGTTGCTCCCCGCTGCGATCGGCGCCTTGGGGGAGATGACGGTCGCCGCGGACGCCATGTCGGCGCCCGAGAGGATCGCCACGAACGCAACAGCTGCGACTGGAACTGCGTTTCTGATGGGCATGGAGTTCTCCTTCGTTTCGATTTGCGAAGGACCAATCCGTGCCAGCCGCCCGAGTTCTCCTGAAGTGTACCGCTGCGTACCGTGCGGACTACCGTGCATCAGCGGCAATCTGTCGCGATCACCCGCTTATTTGGCGAGATCGCCGAGCCATCCCTGCGACACGCCATAACGCACGATGTCGGCTCTGGTGGACAGGCCGAGCTTCTCGACCGCCCTCGACTTGTGCGTCTCGATCGTCTTCACGCTGACGTCCAGGCGTCCGGCAATTTCCTTGTTGCTGAAGCCCTGCGCGATGAAGCGCAGCACTTCGGTCTCGCGCGGCGTCAGCTCATGTTGAGACGCCTTGCCCGGATGAGACTCGTCAACTCTTGAAGCCGGCAGCACCTTCTCCGCGACAGCCGGATCGAGATAGACGCCGCCCTCCGCAATCGCCCTGATGGCGCGCACCAGATCTTCTGCCGCGGAGCGCTTGAGCAGATAGCCACGCACGCCGGCCTGCATCATCGGTTCGACATAGGCGCGATCCTCGTGGACCGTCAGCGCGAGCATCCGCACCGACGGCACCTTGTCCGCAATCCGATGCGCCAGCGCGATGCCGCCGATGACGGGAAGCGAAATGTCCAGAACCGCGATGTCCGGGGTTTCACGCGCGATGAGTTCAAGCGCGGTCTCGGCATCCGTGGCTTCGCCGACGACCTCCATGTCGCCGACGCGCTCCAGGAGCGCCTTCATGCCTGCAAGCACGAGAGGATGATCATCCGCGAGCGTGATCCGGATCGGCGTCAAGATCTCAGACTCCCGTTGATCACCGGCACCGTCAGGAAGAGGGTCGTTCCGTGCCGGGGCTCGGTTTCGATCGCGAGCGTTCCTCCCAGGAGTGACATTCTCTCTTCGATGAACGAGAGCCCCAGCCTCTGGCTCGCGCCGTCAGGACTGGCGCGGCGGCTGGGATCAAATCCCTTGCCATCGTCTTCGACGATGACGCGGAGCTCTTCTTCGCGCCGGTCCAGCACGACGCTGACGTGCCGCGCGTCCGCATGCTTCGCCACATTGGTCAGGGCTTCCTGAATGGCGCGATAGATCGCGCTCTCGACCTCCGGCGGAAGCCGGCCGGCTCGTCCCAACGTCTGGACATCCGTGCTCACGCCGAATCGTCGCGACCATTCCGAACAGAACGCTTCCACTGCCTTGTACAATCCCAAATCGTCCAGCGCGGCGGGACGAAGATCCGCAGCGATCTGATGGATGTCACGCCCGATGTCGCTCGCGAGCGCCTGCAACGCGTGCAGACTGTCGAGCTGCGCGGCCTGCCCGGGGAGTTGCGCGATCGCCTGCTCGACGTTCTTGAGGCCAAATAGCAGGCCGGTCACGGTCTGGCCGATCTGATCGTGCAATTCACGCGACAGGCGCTTGCGCTCATCCTCTTCCGCCTTGCCCAGTCGTCTCAGCAGACGCTGCCGGTCGAGCTCCGCGCGCTTGCTGTCGTCGATGTCGACGAGAACGGCGACCACGACCTCACCGCCCGTATCCGGCCGCTGCGAGCAGCGGCCGTTCACACGCAACCAGCGCGCCGGTGGCGTCGCCGTTCTGAAGTCCACCGTGACGGCCTCGTCCCCGCGACAATGCAGCAGAGCGTTCCTGACCGCAGCACGGTCGGCCGGCTCGATGGCTTCGACAACGCGATCGAGGGCGAGCGTCAGGTCCTCATGGGCGGCCTCGTCGCTCAGCTGCAGCATCTGGAGGGCTCGCCCGGAGGCAATGACGTCACCCGTCGACACGGTCAGACTGAAGACGCCGAGGTCCGCGGCATCGACCATGATGCGTCGCCGCTCTTCACTGGCCTTCAGGGCCAGCGCCGCCTGAGCCTCTTGCTCCAGACGTCGCTGCGAGATATCGCGAGCAGTGAACCACACGAGCGCCATGCCCAGCGTCAAACTGACCGCTCCTCCACTGGCAAGGACGAAGGCCGATCGGCGAACCGGCGCATCAAGCTGATCTGTCGGGATTCCGAGATGAACCGACCAGCCGCTGGTGCCCGGCAGCTCCTTGAAAATCGAATCGACGCGGGCGCCTTCCGGGGTCGTTGCCGTGTAGTTTCCTTCCGATCCTTCCGAGATCGCCTGCCGGACGGCAGCGCCAGCCGGCCTTCCGAGCTCGAACGGTTCGCCAATTGTCCGCGCGACGATGTTGCCCTTTGCGTCGACGACGACACCGACCCACCCGGGTGGAGCGCCGGCGCCCTTCAAGATCTGGCTGACCGCATCCGGCACCAGAGCGACCGTCAGCACGAATTTCAGCTCACCGTGCCGTTCGACCGGCGCCCTGAGCGCAACGAGCCGTTTGCCGGAAATGGGGCCGATCGGGCCGATGCCGCCGATCGCCGCCTTGCGAGTCGCCAAGATCCGTTCGAAATTCTCGCGGTCTGCCGTCGCTCCGAGGTCGGCCCCGATGGGCCGCAGCAGATTGAGCACCTGATTGCCTTTAGGATCGACGAGTTCGATGGTCTCCCAGAGCGGCCTTGCCTGCTTGATGCGAAGCGCTTCGATGTAGAACGAGTCCAGATCCGGCGCATCCAGGCTCGCAGAGGTGGCGAGTGTCTCAGCAATCTCGACCTGAAGTCCCAGCTCGGATGACAGACGGCCGACGACACGGTTGAGCGTCTCGAGTGCAGCGAGGCGCGAATCGGTTCGGGCCTGGCGGGCGTTCAGGAACACCACCCAGCCAGCAAACAGGATCAGGGGAATTGCGGCGGCCATGACCAGGAGCACCAGGGACCGCCGGGCGGCACTCGCTTTCTGACTGGTCAATCTATCCCTCAAAAACCAGGTTCTCTCCGGGTCAGGTTTTTCCTGACGGCGCCTCACCGTCAGCCCGACTGGGATGAGCGTCCTGCACTCACCATCAATAGTCAAATGGCGATGGTGAGGACGGTGGACATGCTGAAAACCGACACGATAGACGATCGCGCGTGGACCCCGCGACCACCGCGAACCATCAACGACCAGGGATTGCTCTGCTCAGATCCGCAGGAGACAGGCAACGCGCTGCTCAGCAGGCTTTCGCGCCGCTCGCGCCAGAACCTGCTCGAGCGCTGCGAGAACGTCGATCTCGCGGCCAGAATGCATCTTCAGGATCGTGGGGTTCCCATTCAGTATGCCTATTTTATCGAATCAGGCGCTGCCTCAGTGAGCACCCGGGCCGGGGACTGTCTGCAAGTCGAAATTCAGACCTTGGGCAAGAAGGATTTTGTCGGCATTCCGCTGATTCTCGGCATGCGCATTTCACCACATACGTGCACCGTGCAGGTGCCGGGAACCGCGCTGCGTATTCGCGCGGAAGCGCTGATCCACGTGATGACCACGGACCGCGAGGTCGAAAAGATGCTGCTGCGGTACGTCCAGGCGACCCTCATTCAAAGTTCCCAGCTCGTGGCTTGCAACTCGCGACACAGCCTGAATCAGCGCGTCGCGCGATGGCTGCTGGTGGCCAGGGACCGCACGGACAGCCCGGAGATCGGCATCACCCATCGCTCGATAGCCCAGGCGCTCGGCGTGCGGCGGGCGAGCATCACCGACACGTTCGCCGAAATGGAGGCTGCCGGGCTCATCCGCCGCAGCCGCAAGCACATTGCGATCACCAACGAGGCCTGCATGGCGGAACTGAGCTGCAACTGCCACCGCGTGATCCAGGCAGCCCACGAGAACTCCCTGTTCGGAAATCCCGGTCTGCACATCGAGCGGCGCTGACTTCGGCGTACGCCCTGGAATTTCTGCAAGGAACGAACACTCTCCTGAAGGCATTCCTTGGCAAGATGCCGCTCAGGCACGACCGGTCCGGGCGGCTGCATGCGATCGAATATCAGGTCCAGTTCCGCATCGCGACGCCCGACAAAGCAGTGAGAGCGACTTGACGTTTTCCCTTCTGGACCTGAGTGCGATCCTGCTGGTTCTCTCGGCGCTGTTCGGCTGGCTGAATCAGAAGTACAGCCCGCTGCCGCACACGATCGGCCTGTTATTGATGAGTGTCGTGGTCTCCGGCATTCTGGTGCTGGTTGACGTCGCCGCGCCGTCGCATCACCTGTTCGCGCCGCTGACGAACGCGCTGCTCCAGATCGACTTCTCCTCGGTTGTCATGAACGGGATGCTCGGCTTTCTCCTGTTCGCCGGCTCGCTGCACGTCGATCTCAAGCAGCTCAGGCGCCGGGCTGTTCCGGTGATCACTCTGGCCCTGCTTGGTACGGGCATCTCGACCGTCGTCGTCGGCTTTGGCTTCTACGGTGCGTGCACGGCCATCGGCCTGCCGATCTCACTCGCCTGGTCGCTGGTCTTCGGCGCCCTCATCAGTCCCACCGATCCCGTGGCGGTTCTGAGCACGCTCAAGAACATCCGCGTCCCGCCGGACCTGGAGATCGAGATGCAGGGCGAGTCGCTCTTCAACGACGGCATCGGCATCGTCCTGTTCACCATTCTGCTTCGCTATGCCACGGGCGGTGGCGATGTCGGTGCCTCCGACATCGGCCGGTTGCTGCTGTTCGAAGCGGGCGGTGGAATTCTCCTGGGTCTGGCGGGCGGCTATATCGCCTACAGGGCCATGCATGCGATCGATGACTATGCGATCGAGGTTCTGCTGTCCTTGGCGCTCGTCACCTCCGTCTACGCGGTTGCCTTGCGGCTACATTGCAGTGCGCCGCTCGCGGTGGTCGCTGCCGGATTGCTGATCGGAGATCGCGGCCCGCGATACGCCATGAGCGAGCAGACCCAGCGCTATCTGTTCGGCCTGTGGACCCTGATCGACGAGATCCTGAATTCGGTTCTCTTCCTGCTGATCGGCCTGGAGGTTCTCCTGCTCCGCTTCGGCACGCTGGCGCTGCTGGGAGCCGCAACGGCGATCCCGATCGTGCTGCTGGGCCGCCTGACGGCCGTCAGCCTTCCGTTGCTGTTCCTGGCGCGGACCACCCTCGTCTCGGCCCACAACATCCCCTTCCTGACCTGGGCGGGAGTTCGAGGCGGCATCTCCGTCGCGCTGGCGCTGTCGCTTCCGGAAGGAGCGGCCAAGGCTCCCATTCTCGCGGCCACCTATGCGGTCGTCGTGTTCAGCGTGATCGTCCAAGGATCGACGCTCGGCCTCGTCGCAAAGCGGACGTTGTCTCTGTCGGACAAGACGGCTTGACAGCAAGGGGCGCCCCACCCTGCTGCCTTGCAATCGCCAGCGGTGACCGCGCCGCCCGCAAACCGGACGCACGCTTCACCCGTCGAGTGATATCGACGCTATGCGCAACGCAACACGACGGCGCTGGCGCAAGCCGCTAGTCTTTGATCCCCGTGGCCCGCTCGAGCCATCCCATGCCGAACAAGACCAGCAACGTGATCGCGATCGCCGCCCCGACCAGAAGCCAGGCCCCTAACGCACAAGCGATTCCGAGCCCCGCAGCGATCCAGACGGTGGCCGCTGTCGTCAGTCCGCGAACCGTCTTCGCGCGCTGGTCTCTCAAGATGACGCCAGCACCGATGAACCCGACCCCGCTGATCACCCCGGTCAGAACGCCCTGGATCACCCTCGAGATCGCATCCGGGTGATCCCGCAGGTCCTTGAACTCGATCGCCGCGATCGACACCAACGCAGATCCGAGCGAGACAAGTGCAAGCGTCCGCATGCCCACGGCCTTGCCAAGCATGTCCCGATCAATCCCGATCAGCAGGCCGGTCGCAGCCGCCACCAGCAGGCGCAGAACATCGTCGTACTGATCCATGTGGCCTCCGGTCACGCTCGAACTTTGTCATCCATGACAGCAATTGCCTTCGCCCAGCCAAGTTCATCCACTCGTCGCCGAGGTCCGGATGGAAACAATCGAGGCCTCCGCCTGGCCCGGCCCTTGGTACGGCACCGGACCGTCAGCCGACGTCGACCGGCCGCCGTTTGGAACGGCGTCTTTGTGAGTACGTTGGGCGAGCACGCCTGCAGGAGTACGTCATGGCTGAGAGAAACAATACGGTCACCCATGACGAGGAACGCACCGTCCACTATGACGGTCCAGCCGGAGGCTGGGGCTCTCTGAGAGGCATCTCGCGCATTTTCGGCAAGGAATGGGACACACCGACGGCCATCGAGACGTTGATGCGGCAAAACAAGCCGCGCGGCTTCATGTGCGTGTCCTGCTCCTGGGCCAAGCCGGCAACCTATCACACCTTCGAGTTTTGCGAGAACGGCGCAAAGGCGACGCTGTGGGAGCTGACGACCCGCCGCTGCACGCCTGATTTCTTCGCTGCACACACCGTGACCGAATTGCTGTCGTGGACCGACTATGAGCTCGAGCAGCAGGGCCGGCTGACTCAGCCGATGCGGTACGACGGTGCGATCGACAAATATGTGCCCTGCAGCTGGGACGAGGCATTCGCGGCGATCGGCGCACAGCTGAACCGGCTTGATCCGAAGTCGGTGATCTTCTACTCATCAGGCCGCGCCAGCCTCGAAACCTCCTATCTGTACGCGCTGTTTGCGCGTGCCTATGGCTGCAACAACCTGCCTGACAGTTCGAACATGTGCCACGAGACGACCTCGGTCGCGCTCAAGAAGGTGATCGGCGCCGGCGTCGGCACCGTCGTGTTCGACGACCTCAAGAATTGCGATGCGATGTTCTTCTTCGGGCAGAACACCGGCTCGAACAGCCCGCGCTTCCTGCATCCGTTGCAGGAGGCCGCCCAGCGCGGCGTCCCGATCGTCACCTTCAATCCGGTCCGCGAAAAAGGGCTCGTCGCCTTCACCAATCCGCAAAGCCCGACCGAGATGTTGACCGGGAGCGAAACGCCGATCAGCACGCAGTATCACCAGGTCAAGCTTGGCGGCGATATCGCTGTCATCATGGGCATTTGCAAATATGTCTTTGCGGCCGATGACGAAGCCAAGACGCAGGGCAAGCGCGTTCTCGACGCCCCCTTCATCGCGCAGCACACCAGCGGCTTCGAGGCGTTCGAGGCCAAGGTTCGCGCGACGCCATGGCCCGAGATCGAGGAGCGGTCGGGACTGAGCCAGGGTGCCATCGAACGGGCCGCGCGGATCTATGTCCAGGCCGACCGCGTCATCGCCATCTACGGCATGGGACTGACCCAGCATGTCCACGGCTTCGAGAACGTGGCCATGCTGGTAAACATGCTGCTGCTGAAGGGCAATATCGGTCGCGACGGCACCGGCATCTCTCCGGTCCGCGGCCACTCCAACGTGCAGGGACAGCGGACGGTCGGGATTTCCGAGAAGCCGGAGCTGGTGCCGCTCGACAAGATCCAGCAGCAGTTCGGCTTCGATCCGCCCCGCGACAAGGGCATGAACACCGTCGAGGCCTGCGAGGGCATTCTGGCCGGCAAGGTCAAGGCCTTCTTCGGGCTCGGCGGCAATTTCGTCCGCGCCATCCCTGAACGCGAGGCGATGGAGAATGCCTGGCGCTCCATGGAGCTCACTGTACAAATCGCGACAAAGCTCAACCGCAGCCATCTCGTCAACGGCAAGGCGGCCTATCTGCTGCCATGTCGCGGGCGCACCGAGGAGGACATGCAGGCGTCGGGGCCTCAGGCGGTCACGATGGAGGATACGTTCAGCTGCATCCAGGGATCCATCGGCATGCGGCAACCGGCGAGCGAGCACCTGAAATCCGAGATCGACATCGTCGCCAGCCTCGCCGAGGCGACGATGGCGCCAAATCCAAAGCTCCGATGGCGCGAATGGGTCAGCGATTACGCGCGGATCCGGGATCTGATCGCCGAAACCTATCCGGATGAGTTTCACGATTTCAACGCCCGCATGTTCACGCCCGGCGGGTTCTACCGCGGCAATTCGGCGCGCGAGCGCATCTGGAAGACCAAGAGCGGACAAGCGGATTTCACGGTGCCAGAGACGCTCGATGCCGCCGGCTTCGACGACGCGCCGGGACGCTACCGGCTGCTGACGATGCGCAGCAACGACCAGTTCAACACCACGATCTACGGTTTCAGCGATCGCATGCGCGGCATCGAGGGCACGCGGCAGGTGCTGCTGATGAGCCCCGCAGACATCGCCGGCGCAGGACTGAGCGAAGGCCAGATGGTTTTCCTGGTCAGCGACGCCGAGGACGGGATCCACCGCGAAGCGGGCCCGCTGAAGGTGACGCCGTTCGACCTGCCTGCGGGGTGCGTGGGCGCCTACTATCCCGAGATGAATCCGCTCGTCCCGCTGTCTCACCACGATTGCCAGTCGAAGACCCCGGCATCGAAGTCTGTGCCGGTCAGGATCAAGGCCTAGTAGAGCGAACAGACGACGAGACGGGACACATGCAGATCTTCCGTCCCGGAGCCAACACGATCGCCCTTCTGGTGCTCGCGGCGATCGGCGCCACTCCGGTGCTCGGCATCGGCCTCGCCTACCGGATCACAAGCTCGCCCTACACAACGAACCAGGACGTCACGCGCAACCAACCGGTGCCCTTCAGCCATGACCATCACGTCGGCGGCCTCGGCCTCGACTGCCGCTATTGCCACACCTCCGTGGAAAAGGCCCGCTTCGCCGGAGTGCCGCCGACGGAGACCTGCATGACCTGCCATTCGCAATTGTGGACCAATGCGACGATGCTGGCTCCGGTGCGCAAGAGTCTCGCCGAGAACAAGCCGATCGCGTGGCGGCGCGTCCACCGCCTGCCGGACTACGTGTATTTCGATCATTCGGTCCACATCGCCAAGGGCGTCGGCTGCGTGACCTGCCACGGCCGGGTCGACCGCATGCCGCTGATGCGGCAGGCCGCACCCCTGACCATGGGATGGTGCCTCGACTGCCATCGCGATCCGGCGAAGGCGTTGCAGCCGCGCGAGACCGTGTTCGATCCGACATGGACGCCGCCACCCGATCAGAAGAAGGCCGGCGCGCGACTGGCCGCGGCCTATCACATTCACACCGGTCATCTCACGGACTGCTCGATATGCCACAGGTGAACGAACTGCCGACGGTCGCATCACCGGTGATGGAGCCCGCGCCGATCGACCGCCGGAAGGCGCTCGGCCTGCTTGCGGCGGGGATTGCGTCGGGACTTGCCTCGTGCAGCAAGCCTGCCGAGACCATCATTCCCTATGTGGCGATGCCCGAGCGGCTGGTTCCAGGCGAGGCTTTGCACTTCGCCACGACCTTGCCGCTGTCCGGCTACGGCCGCGGCGTCATCGTCAAGTCGATCGACGGCCGTCCCATCAAGATCGAAGGCAATCTCCGTCACCCCGCAAGCTTAGGAGCCACCGACCTGTTTGCCGAGGCGACGGTGCTGTCGCTCTACGATCCCGACCGCTCGGCCGTCGTCCTGCGGGACGGGGCGATCACGTCATACGAGGCGCTACAGCAGGCGTTCCTCGGCGAGCAGCAGCACATGCGCGCCAATGACGGCGAAGGCTTCCGCGTGCTGACGGGGCCGACGACCTCGCCGACGTTGCTGCGCCAGATCGGCGAGCTTCTTCGGACCTATCCGAAGGCGCGATGGCATAGCCATGACCCGCTCGGAGATCCCGCGGCGGAGGCCGGCGCGACGCTCGCCTTTGGACGGCCGCTGCATGCCATTCCGCGGCTGGACAAGGCGCGCATCATCGTGGTGCTCGATGCAGACCCGCTGGGCGCGGGCCCGGATCAGATGCGCAATGGGCGCGGGTTTGCCGCACATCGCAGGCCCACGACATCGGACTTCTCGCGCATCTACGCCTTCGAGCCTGTGCCCAGTCTGACGGGTGCGAAAGCCGATCATCGGCTGGCGCTCGGAACGAACGAGATCGGTGAAGTCGCCGTCGCGATCGCGCGGGCGCAGGGCGCTGCCGTGCGCGAGCCGGCCATCCCCGAGCGGGCCCGATCCCTGGTCACCGCGCTGACGAAGGATCTCGCGGATCATCGGGGAGCCGCGCTGGTGCTGGCGGGCCCGGGCCTCACGGCCGAGACACATGCCCTGGTACACTGGATCAACACGCACGGGCAGGCCCCGCTCGACCTGATCGAGCCCCTCGCGCGCACGCCCGAGGGTCGCGCGCCCGCCTCGATCTCGGAGCTGACCGCCGATCTCGCGGCCGGCAAGGTCACGCAGATCGTCATGATCGGCGTGAACCCGGCCTACGATACGCCGGCCGAGCTCGGCTTTGCTGCCGCGCTGCCGAACGCGCGCTTCCGCCTCCATGCCGGCTGCTATGCGAACGAAACGGCTGAGCTCGCCACCTGGCACGTTCCGCTGAGCCACGTGCTCGAGTCCTGGTCGGATATTCGCGCGCGCGACGGCACAGCGAGCCTGATCCAGCCCTTGATCCGGCCGCTCCATCGCACGATGACCGATCACGAGCTGCTGGCCCGACTCGTAGGACAAGCCGACGCGCGGTCCTACGATCTGGTCCGCGAGACGTGGCGCTCTCAAGGAGGCGCGGATTTCGAAAATTGGTGGTCGCAGGCGTTGCATGACGGCGTGATCGCGAACTCGGCAGCCCCTCCCGTCAGCGCCGGCGAGCCGGTGCTTCCCGCACTTGCCGATGCAGCGCCAAAGGACGAGCACGGCGACGAGCAAGGTCATGAGCGCCTCGCGCTTGTGCTGCGACCCGACCCCTGCCTGTGGGACGGCTCTTTCGCCAACAATGCCTGGCTCCAGGAATGTCCGAAGCCGCTGAGCAAGCAGGTCTGGGGCAACGCCCTGCTGCTGCACCCCGACGACGCAAGGCGGCTCGGGATGGCCGGTGGCGATGTTGTCACCATCGCGTCTCGCGGACAGCACGTGCAGGCGCCGGTCCTGATCGAGCCGGGGCTCGCGCCTCGGTCCGCGAGCCTGACGCTCGGAATGGGTCGCCGCAAGGCCGGCGCGATCGGCAGCGGCGTCGGCGTCGATGCCTACGTGCTGCGTGGCGTGGACTCGCCCTGGCTTGTCCCCTCAGTGAGTCTCGCGCGCACCGGTCGCCGGCAGGCCATTCTCACGACCCAGAACGTGGTGCGACGGCCGGACGATGTCCGCGAGTTGTTCCCCGTGCATCAGCTCGGCAAACCGCAAGCCTTGCCCAAGACGCTTGCGATCGACGACAGGCCCAGCCTGATGCCGGAGCGGCCGCGGCCGGATAACGGCCATGCCTGGGCCATGACGATCGACACCTCACTCTGCATCGGCTGCAACGCCTGCGTCGTGGCCTGCCAGGCCGAGAACAACGTTCCCGTGGTAGGACCGGAAGAGGTCGCGCGCGGCCGCGACATGCATTGGCTGCGCGTCGACGTCTACGATCATGGCGGCTCCGGCGATCAGCAGCTCGGCTTTCAGCCGGTGCCCTGCATGCATTGCGAGCACGCGCCCTGCGAACCGGTCTGCCCGGTCGCCGCCTCGGTCCATGACGGCGGCGGCCTCAATCTGCAGGTCTACAACCGCTGCGTCGGCACGCGATTCTGCGAAGCCAATTGTCCCTACAAGGTCCGCCGCTTCAATTTCTTCGGCTACGCCGATGGACAGGAATACGCCAATCTCGGCCTCGATCCGTACCGCGGGCAGAAGAACCCGGAGGTCACGGTCCGTGCACGCGGCGTGATGGAGAAGTGCACCTATTGCGTTCAGCGCATCAGTGCCGCTGAACGCGCAGCGGATCGCGAGGGCCGTCAGGTGGGCGCCGACGAGGTTCACACCGCCTGCCAGAATGCCTGCCCCACGCAGGCGATCACGTTCGGCGACCTGCAGCAGCCGGACGCGTCGATCCTGCGCCGCCGCACCGAGCCGGGCCACTACGCGCTGCTGGCGCATCTCGGGACCCGGCCGCGGACCACCTATTTGGCGGATGTCCGCAACCCCGCGCCAGACCATGGCGGGGGCGGCACGTGAGCCAGGTGCTGGAGCCCGATCCCGCCGCGCCGTCGCGCTGGATTGCGGCCCGGCGCGCAAGCGACGTCCAGGTCACCCAGGCGATCACGGCGCCGCTGCTGACCTCGCCGGGCCGCGTCTGGTGGTTGTCGCTGCTGGTGAGCGGCATCATCAGCCTGTGGTTCCTTGTTGCGGTCGTCTGGCTGTTCGATCAGGGGATCGGCATCTGGGGCGTCAACTCCACCATCGTCTGGGGCGTCGCCATCGCCAACTACGTCTGGTGGATCGGCATCGGCAATGCCGGCACGCTGATCTCGGCGATGCTGCTGCTGACGCGCCAGAAGTGGCGTGGATCCATCAATCGCTTCGCCGAAGCCATGACGCTGTTCGCGGTGGCCATCGCCGGGCTGATGCCGATCATGCATCTGGGCCGCCCGATCTATGCCTACTGGCTGGCGCCCTATCCGAACACGATGGCGCTGTGGCCGCAATGGCGCAGCGCGCTGGTGTGGGACTTCTGGGCCATCGTCAGCTACCTGCTGTTCTCCATCCTGTTCTGGTACGTCAGCCTGATCCCCGACCTCGCCACGATGCGCGACCGGACGCGCTCTTACGCGGGACAGCGCTTCTACGGCGCGCTCGCACTGGGTTGGCGCGGATCGGCGCGACACTGGTCGCGGCTCCAAACCTTGCACAGCACGATGGCCGCCCTCGGCGTGCCCCTGGTCTGCTCGGTGCATTCGATCGTCGGGCTCGATTTCGCGGCGAGCCTGATGCCCGGCTGGCAGGAAGCGATCTTCCCGCCCTATTTCGTGGTCGGCGCGATGTACTCCGGATTCGCGATGGTGGTCGTGCTGGCGCTCGTCATTCGCTGGGGTTTCGGCCTGCAGGCGATCATCACGCGCCGACATTTCGAGGTGATCGGGCGCGTCCTGCTGATGTCGTCGATCGTGATGGGATACTCCTACGCGACCGAATGGTTCATGGCCTGGTACGGCGGCGAGCATCGCGAGCGGGGCCTCGTCGCCTTCGAGTTCACCGGGACCTATGCGCCGATGTATTGGGCCCTGCTCGCCTGCAACGTCGCTATCCCGCAGCTGCTCTGGTTGCCGCGGCTCAGGCGTTCGCTGCCGGTCCTGTTAGCGATCGCCATCGCCATCAATGTCGGAATGTGGCTGGAGCGCATCCTCATCGTCTGGAACACGCTGTCGCACGGCTACATGCCCTCGCTCTGGCGCAGCTTTCACTTCACCTTCTGGGACTGGTCGTTCCTGATCGCACCGCTCGGGCTGTTCGCCCTGCTGTTCCTCGTGTTCGTCCGTCTGGTGCCGGCGGTCTCGATGTTCGACATGCGGGAGCTGGCCCATGAGGAGGGCGTGGCATGAGCACGACCTATCTGGCCGAGTATCGTGACATCGAACGGCTGCAGATCGCGCTCGCGCGCGTCAAGCAGACCCCTCACCAGGCGCTCGATGCGTTCACGCCCTATCCGGTGGAGGGGCTCGATGACGAACTCGGCTTCCGCCCGTCCCATATCCGCACAGCCATGCTGCTCGGAGGTCTTGCCGTGGCAGCCGTCGCCTTCGGCCTGCAATGGTACAGCGCCACGATCGACTATCCCATCAACAGCGGCGGCCGCCCGCTGAACTCGTGGCAGGTGTTCCTGCTGGTCCCGTTCGAGGTCGGCGTCTTTGCCGCCGCGCTCAGCGGCGTCATCGCCTTTCTCTGGTCGTGCGGCCTGCCCCGCCTCCATCATCCACTGTTCGATGTCCCGGGCTTCGAGCGCGCCACCCAGGACCACTATTTCCTGCTGGCAGCCGCCGGCAATGACGGTGCGTCCGATCTCCGTCAAGTCCTGCAGGACGCCGGTGCGGTGGTCGTCACGGAGCTGCGCGCGCCATGATCCCCCGCCTGCTCCCCGCGCTGACAGGTCTCGTGCTGCTCGGCGGTTGCGGCGATCACTCCATGACGCATCAGAACCGATACGGCACCTATGGCGCAGCACCCTCGCTGCCGAACGGGACCGAGGCCCAGCCTTTGCCACAGGGGACCGTGGCCCAAGGCGATCTCGAGCGGGCGGCGCAGGCCCGCCAGCCGGCCACGGTTTCTGCCGACCTCCTGGAGCGCGGCCACGAACGCTACGACATCTACTGCTCGCCCTGTCACGGACTCGCCGGCCGGGGAGATGGCATGATCGTGCAGCGCGGCTTCCCGCGACCGCCGTCCTATCACACGGCCCGCCTGCGCGCGGCTCCCGCGCAGCACTTCTTCGACGTCATCACTCACGGCTATGGCGTGATGTACTCCTACGCCGCCCGGGTCGAGCCGCGCGACCGCTGGGCAATCGTCGCCTATATCCGGGCGTTGCAACAGTCGCAGCACACCGACGTCGCCGAGGTGCCCGAGCTTCGGAGCAAGCTGCCATGACCACCGGCATCCGCTCCTCGGCCCGACAATCGATCCCTGGCGCGAGCGCTGGCATCGGACTGCTGATCGCGGCCGCCGCAGCTCTTACCGTGGCAGTCGTCGGCTTCACCGGCGCCCTCCCGTCCGTCTCCCGTGGCTGGCTGGTCGGCTTTGCCATCTGGAGCTCTGTTCCGATTGGAAGCATGACGCTGCTGATGATCCATCGCCTGACCGGCGGGACGTGGGGCGTTGCGGCCCGCCCGGTGCTGCGGCCCGCGGCGGCTCTGATGCCGATGGTGCTGATCGCGATCGTCCCCATCCTGGCTTCCCTGCCGTCGATCTACCCATGGGCCGCGGACCCGGGCCGCGTGCCGGCCGATGTCGCGCGCTGGTATCTCAGCAGTCCCTGGTTCGTGCTGCGCGCGCTGGTCACGTTGGCTGGATGGTCGGTATTGGGGCTCGTCTTCGCCATGCGCGCCGGCAGCCGGCTGCTCGCCGCGCTAGGGCTGGCGTTCTTCGGCCTGACCATCAGCCTCGTCTCGGTCGATTGGTATCTGTCGGTCGAGCCTGACTATGTCGCGACGGCATTCGCAGCGATGATCGCCATCCAGCAGATGCTGGCGGCCCTGGCTGTGGCCACCGTCCTGACCATTCGTGTGCTCGATCCAAAGGTCGCCGGCGATCTCGGCGGCTTGCTGATCGCGACGCTGCTCGGCGTGGTCTATCTCGGCTACATGACCATGGTCGTGGCCTGGTACGGTGACCTTCCGGACAAGGCCGAGTGGTTCCTGAAGCGCGTGTCTCCCGTCTGGCTCGCGGTCCTCCTGGTCGCTTTCGTTGCGGGAGCCCTGCTGCCGTTCGGCATGCTGATGATCAAATCGGTCCGCAGCAGCTCGAATGGCCTGCTGATCGCAGGCGGCTTGATCCTGATCGGCGTGTCGCTGCATCTCGCCTGGCTGATCACGCCGGCTTTCCCGCAGCAGGCGGCGACGGTCGCCTTTGCGGCCATCACCCTGCTGGTGCTGGCGCTCGCATCCGCGGTCGCCGCTCCAGGAGTTCGCTCACCGGTGGAGGGCGGCGATGCCGACTGAGGAGATGGGCAGCCGGGCCCTTCCGCAACCGCCCGCGATCGACGCCCGGATCGTCGCCTGGATCATCGCCGGATTCCTGGCATTTGTCGCAGCGTCGATGACCGGCCTGTTCTACTATCTCGACGTCTATGCGCCGGACATCATGACCCAGGCGCCGCCGCGCCAGGTTCCGCAGCCGGCGCTGCAACGATCACCTTCCTCGGATCTTGCAGCGTTCGAGAAGGCCCAGCGCGCCGAGCTGACGACCTACGCCTGGATCGACCGCGACCGGAACCTCGCCCGGATCCCGATCGAGGACGCCATGCGCATCGTCGCCAGCCGCGGTGATCACGGCTTCGATCCGGTCGCACCGCCTGACGCCGCCCCGTCGGTTACGCCCGGAGCCCAACCATGACCCGGCTCCTCGTCGCCGCCGCCATCGTGCTGTGGTCCACGCAGGCCATGGCTGGCCTCGCGCAACGGCAGATCGATGGCGTTGCGCTGGCGCCAGAGGCCGATGCGAAGGTGCCGACAGACCTGGTGTTCAAGGCCCTGGACGGAAAGAACATCACCCTCGGCGCCGCCATCGGCCATCGTCCGACATTGCTGCTCCCAGCCGATTTCACCTGCCGCCAGATCTGCGGACCGGCCCTGACAATCGTCTCGGCGGCCCTGCAGCAGACCGGGCTGATTGCCGGACGCGACTACAGCCTCGTCGTCGTCGGCATTGACGCAAGGAATGATCTGGCCGACGCGCGCCGCTTTGCCGGCGCCCAGGTCGGCGGTCCCGGCGTTGCGGTGCTGACCGGCAGCACCGCGGCCATCGACCGGTTGACGACGGCGATCGGCTATCACTTCGAGGCGGATACCGCCAACGAGGCCGTTGCCCACCCGGCGGCCCTGGTCACGCTCTCGCCGGGCGGACGTGTCACCCGGGCGCTTTCCAGCCTTGCCCTGCAACCGCAGGATCTGCGCATCGCGCTGATCGAAGCCGGCCAGGGAACGATCGGCGGCCTCGGCGGGCGAATTGCCCTGCTCTGCTATGGCTTCGATGCGGTGCATCGCGTGTACACGAGCCGGATCGAAACGCTGCTCCAGCTCGCCGGCGCCGGCACATGCGCTCTGCTGATGGGCGCCATCGCCCTGCTGCTGGCGCGCGCGAGGAAAAGCGGGGCGCCGACATGAGCTCTTTCCTGCACCTGTCGAGCGCCACCACCCACGCCCAGGACGTCGACCGGATCTTTGATCTGTTGCTGGCGCTGTCCGCCGCGACATCGGCGCTGGTGTTCGGCTTGATACTCACCTTCGCCGTTCGCTACCGGCGCGGCTCGGCGGCTCCACGCGGACGGCTGCCGGAATTCGTGAGCCGGGAATTCGAAATCGGCTGGACCGCTGCCACGCTGTTCACCTTCGTCTTCCTGTTCTGGTGGGCGTCCTCGATCGACGTCAGCAGCCAGTCGGCGCCGGCCAATGCACTCGATATCCATGTCCTGGCCAAGCAATGGATGTGGAAGACGCAGCACGCCAATGGCGCGCGGGAGATTAACGAGCTTCACGTGCCAGTCGGGCGGGCGATCCGCCTGCAGATGACGTCGCAAGATGTCATCCACTCGTTCTTCGTGCCGGCCTTCCGCGTCAAGCAGGACGTTCTGCCGGGACGGACGACCGAGCTGTGGTTCAAGCCGACCAGGACCGGTGTCTTCCCGCTGCTCTGCGCCGAATATTGCGGCACCGACCACTCGCTGATGCGCGGCCGCATCATCGTGATGCAGCCGGAGGCCTACGCGCAATGGCTGAGCGCGCAGCCCCAGGGCGACGACCTCGCGCATCAGGGCGCCCGGCTGTTCGTCGCCAATGGCTGCTCCGGTTGCCATGCCAGCTCCTCGAATGTCCACGCGCCAAGTCTGCAGGGACTCTATGGTCGCACCGTCGCGCTGGCGGACGGACGGCACGTGGTCGCCGATGACGCCTATATCCGGGATTCGATCCTCCAGCCCAAGCGCGACATCGCAGCCGGATACGAGCCGATCATGCCGAGCTTCGCCGGCCTGCTCGATGACGGCGAGATCCAGAGTTTGATTGCCTACATCCGATCGTTGACAGCGGGAGAGCATCAATGACAGACGCCCTGCTCGATGGCGAACTCCCGCTGCCGCCGCGGCTCGACTATCTGCGCCACGGCAGCACGATCGCATCCTGGCTGATCACCACGGATCACAAGCGCATCGCAATCCTCTATGCCATCACCATCACCGTGTTCTTCTTCATGGGCGGCGCCGCCATCACCATGGTCCGGCTCGAGCTGTTCCAGCCGAACGGCTGGCTGCTGACCTCGGACAGCTACAACAAGCTGTTCTCGTTCCACGGCATCGTCATGGTCTGGTTCTTCCTGGTGCCGTCGATTCCGAACACGCTCGGCAACTTCCTGCTGCCGCTGATGATCGGCGCGCCCGATGTCGCGTTTCCGCGGCTCAACCTGTTCAGCTGGTATCTCACCATCGCCGCCGGCCTGTTCACGGTCTACGCGCTGGTCGCAGGCGGCGTCGACACCGGCTGGACCTTCTATACCCCCTACTCGACGATGTTCTCCAACAGCCACGTGTTCGCTGCCGCCGCGGGCGTGTTCGTCGTCGGCTTCGCGAGCATCGCCACCGGCGTCAACTTCATCGCCACCACGCACATGCTGCGCGCGCCGGGAATGACCTGGTTCCGCCTGCCCCTGTTCGTATGGGCGATCTACGCGACCTCGATCATCATCGTGCTGGCAACGCCCGTGCTGGCGATCTCGCTGATGCTGGTGATGGCGGAGCGCTGGCTCGGCCTGCCGATCTTCAATCCCGCCAATGGCGGCGATCCGATCCTGTTCCAGCACCTGTTCTGGTTCTACTCGCATCCGGCCGTCTACATCATGGTCCTGCCGGCCATGGGCGTCGTCTCCGAGATCATTCCCTGCTTCGCGCGCCGCCGCATCTTCGGCTATGATTTCATGGTCTATGCGATCATGGCCATCGCGGGCATCGGCTTCTTCGTCTGGGGCCACCATATGTTCGTCTCCGGACAGTCCATCTATGCGAGCCTGATCTTCTCCTTCCTGTCGTTCATCATCGCCGTGCCCTCGGCGATCAAGGTCTTCAACTGGACGGCGTCGCTCTATCGCGGCCAGATCAGCTTCGATTCTCCGATGCTGTATGCACTCGGCTTCGTCGGACTGTTCACGACGGGTGGGCTGTCGGGGCTGTTCCTCGCATCCATTCCGGTCGACATCCACGTGACCGACACCTACTTCGTCGTCGCGCATTTCCACTACATCATGGTCGGCGGCTCGGTGTCGGCGTTCTTCGCCGGCCTGCACTTCTGGTGGCCGAAGGTCACCGGCAAGACCTATCCCGAGAGCTGGGCGAAATTCGCCGCCATCCTGATGTATGCCGGCTTCAACATGACGTTCCTGCCGCAGTTCTTCGCCGGCTATCTCGGAATGCCCCGCCGTTACCACACCTACCCGCCCGAGTTTCAGGTCTACAACGTCATGTCGTCCGCCGGCGCTGCCGTCCTCGCCGCCGCCTACCTGCTGCCGCTCGGCTATCTGACGTGGTCGCTGTTCTACGGACGGACGGCAGGCAAGAACCCCTGGGGGGCCACCGGGCTCGAGTGGAGCACGACGTCCCCGCCCCCGCCGAAGAATTTCGACCGGCAGCCGCGGGTCGAGCGGGGACCCTACGAGTATCACGCGGCGGGCCAGTCGGCCGGCACCGATCGGCCGGCCGTTCAAGATGCGCGAGACGTGACATGACGGAAACGAATGCCCTTCTCAGGGAGCCGTGGGACAGTTTTGCGCGCCAGCGCGACGCCGGACGCTTCGGCATCTGGGTCTTTCTCGCCAGCGAGATGCTGTTCTTCGGCGCACTGATGGCGACCTACGCGATCTGCCGAACCGAGAACGCTGCCGCCTTTTCGGCCGCGGGGCGTGAGACCAATATCTGGTATGGGACGATCAACACCGTCATTCTCCTCACCAGCAGCCTGACGATGGCGGTCGCGTCGCAGGCCGCGAGCTCCGGCCGCGACTTTCGGCGGCTGATGATCGGCTGCCTCTCGGCCACCGCCCTGCTCGGCCTCGCCTTCCTGGTGGTGAAGGGCTTCGAGTACAAGGAGGACATCGACAAGAGCCTGATCCCCGGCTTGCATTT
>NZ_CAFI01000027.1 GCF_000239775.1 Bradyrhizobium sp. ORS 375 | reverse complement strand
CGGGCGGCTGCAGCGGGCGCGGGCGCCGGCTCGGGCTCGACCAGTCGGTTGATCGGCTCGTCCGCGAGCGCGCAATCGACCCCGGCCTCCAGATAGAAGGCGAGCAGCTGCCGGATGTCGGGGAGGGGCTCGGGATTCATCATGATCGATCGATGCGACAGTCTACGCCGCGCCGGCGCATGGCGGAATGCATTTCCGTGGTTGTCCTGTCCCGAAAAATCGGAAACAAGAGCTTGGAATAACCCAAAAATGGGACGGAACGCCCTAGTGTTCCGGCGAACGCCTTCGCTCCCCTTCGAGGATCAGCCCTCCAGCGAACCGCCGACGCCTTGAGGAACCCTAGTTAAGTCATTGTTGCTATTGCAGCTTGCGGGGTTGCCTTTGCTTGCGCCGGGGGGCGGCAGGGGCCACATCCAGCTGCACCAGCCGGGCCTTGAGATCGAGAGAGATGAGCACCGAAGAATTACCCGAGCGCGAATCCATGGAGTTTGACGTCGTCATCGTCGGCGCCGGCCCGTCGGGCCTGACCGCCGCGATCCGGCTGAAGCAGCTCAATGCCGACCTCAACGTGGTCGTGGTCGAGAAGGGCTCCGAGGTCGGCGCGCACATCCTGTCGGGTGCGGTGATCGACCCGATCGCGCTCGACAAGCTGCTGCCGGACTGGCGCTCGGACGACGACTGCCCGCTCAAGACCCAGGTCAAGGACGACAAGTTCTTCTGGATGACGAAGAGCGGCGCGATCAAGCTGCCGGGCTTCGCAATGCCGCCCTTCATGGACAACCACCATTGCTTCGTCGGCTCGCTCGGCAATGTCTGTCGCTGGCTGTCGCGCAAGGCCGAGGCGCTCGGCGTCGAGATCTATCCGGGCTTCGCCGCGACGGAAGTGCTTTATGACGAGCAGGGCGCCGTGCGCGGCATCGCGACTGGCGACATGGGCATCGGCAAGGACGGCAAGCCGAAGGCCTCGTTCACCCGCGGCATGGAGCTGCTCGGCAAGTACACGCTGTTCGCCGAGGGCGCGCGCGGCAGCCTGTCCAAGCAGCTGATTTCGAAATTCGCGCTCGACGCCAAGAGCGAGCCGGCGAAATTCGGCATCGGCCTCAAGGAAGTCTGGCAGATCGATCCCGCCAAGCATCAGAAGGGCCTGATCCAGCACTCGTTCGGCTGGCCGCTCGACATGAAGACCGGCGGCGGCTCGTTCCTGTATCACTACGACGACAACCTCGTCGCCGTCGGCTTCGTCGTGCATCTGAACTACGACGATCCGTATCTGTCGCCGTTCGAGGAATTCCAGCGCTTCAAGACGCATCCGTCGATCCGCGGCGTGTTCGAAGGCGGCAAGCGCCTCGCCTATGGCGCGCGCGCCATCACCGAGGGCGGCTATCAGTCGGTGCCGCGGCTGTCGTTCGCCGGCGGCGCGCTGATCGGTTGTTCTGCGGGCTTCGTCAACGTGCCGCGCATCAAGGGCGTGCACAATGCGATGGGAACGGCGATGCTCGCCGCCGAGCATGTCAACGCGGCGCTCGCCGCCGGCCGCGCCAATGACGAGCTGGTCGAGTACGAGAACGCCTGGCGCTCGTCGCCGGTCGGCGAGGATCTGTTCAAGGTCCGCAACGTCAAGCCGCTGTGGTCGAAGTTCGGCACCGTGCTCGGCGTCATCCTCGGCGGCTTCGACATGTGGTGCAACACGCTCGGCTTCTCGCTGTTCGGCACGCAGTCGCACGTCAAGCCGGACCGCGCCACTCTCGATCCCGCCAAGGCGCATCAGCCGCGTCCGGCGATGAAGCCGGATGGCAAGCTGACCTTCGATCGTCTCTCGTCGGTGTTCCTGTCGAACACCAATCACGAGGAAGATCAGCCGGTGCATCTGAAGGTCGCCGACATGGCCTTGCAGAAGAGCTCCGAGCACGACGTCTATGCCGGCCCGTCCAACCGCTATTGCCCGGCCGGCGTGTACGAGTGGGTCGAAGAGGGCGCTACCCCGCGCTTCGTGATCAACGCGCAGAACTGCGTCCACTGCAAGACCTGCGACGTCAAGGATCCCAACGGCAACATCACCTGGGTTCCTCCGGAAGGCGGCGGCGGCCCGAACTACGAGGCGATGTAAGCCTAAGTTAACGCACGATTGCGTGAGGCGGCTGCCCCGGCCGGGGCAGCCGGCCACGATACGGCCATCTTGGCGCGGTTTGTCGCAGGAGACCTTGTCCAAAGGGGCGTCCGGCTGACCCGAATATCCTGCAAATCCTTGCGGTTGGCCGCCAAACGCGGCATTGTCGGCGCATTGACGAGCGGCCGACCGGGTTCGTGTCAGATACGACCCATCCATATCCAACAACCAGAGCGCACCGTGATGTTATCCATTCGCAATCGCTGGACCGCCATTGCTATTGCTGCCTTGCTGCTTCCCGGTACCGTCCTGGCCCAGACGCCGGATCATCCGACCGACACCCCCGCCAAGTTTCCGAGCAGCGTCGATCTGAAGTCGCTCACCACCTCGGGCAGCTACCTCGCCGCCCGTCACGCCAGCGTCGAGCGCGACGCCGCGTCGGCCGCGGCGTTCTACCGCTCCGCGCTGCGCAGCGATCCGAAGAACAACGAGCTGCTCGATCGCGCCTTCATCTCGTCGGTTGCCGACGGCGATATCGATGAAGCCGTCAAGCTGGCCGAGCGCGTGCTCGCGGTCGACAAGTCGAACCGCATCGCCCGCCTCGTGATGGGCGTGCAGGACATCAAGCAGAAGAAGTACGCCGCCGCGCAGAACAACATCAACCAGTCGGTGCGCGGCCCGATCACCGATCTCGTCGCGACGCTGCTCTCGGCCTGGGCCACCGCGGGCGCGGGCGATTCGAAGGGCGCGGTCGCCAACATCGACAAGCTGACCGGTCCGGAATGGTATCCGCTGTTCAAGGACCTCCATGCCGGCATGATCCTCGAGCTCGCCGGCAAGGAGAAGGAGGCCGGCACGCGCTTCGAGCGCGCCTACAAGCTCGACGATTCGATGCTGCGCATCACCGAGGCCTATGCGCACTGGCTGTCGCGCAACAAGGACGCGGCGTCGGCCACCGCGATCTATGAGGCGTTCGACAAGAAGCTCGCGCGGCATCCGCTGGTGCAGGAAGGCCTGCGCGACACCAAGGCCGGCAAGAAGCTGCCGCCGCTGGTCGACTCGCCGCAGGCCGGCGCCGCCGAGGCGCTGTACGGCATCGGCGCGACCCTGAGCCGCCGCGGCGGCGAGGATCTCGCGCTGGTCTATCTGCAGCTCGCGCTGCATCTGCAGCCGAATCATCCGCTGGCGCTCTTGTCGCTCGCCGATCTCTACGAGACGGTGAAGAAGCCGCAGATGGCGATCAAGGTCTATGAGCGCGTGCCGGCGAGCTCGCCGCTGAAGCGCAACGCGCAGATCCAGCTCGCCACCGATCTCGACGCCGCCGACCGCAGCGACGACGCGATCAAGATCCTCAAGGACGTGATCGCGCAGGATCCGAAGGATCTCGAAGCCATCATGGCGCTCGGCAACATCGAGCGCGGCCGCAAGAAGTTCGCCGATTGCGCCAAGACCTATTCGCTCGGCGTCGATTCGCTGCCGGCCAACAACGACAAGGCCAACAGCGTCTATTACTACTATCGCGGCATCTGCCTGGAGCGCTCGAAACAGTGGCCGAAAGCCGAGGCCGACATGCGCAAGGCGCTCGAGCTGCAGCCCGATCAGCCGCACGTGCTGAACTATCTCGGCTATTCCTGGATCGACCAGGGCATCAATCTCGACGAAGGCATGAAGATGATCAAGCGCGCCGTCGAGCAGCGCCCGGACGACGGCTACATCGTCGACTCGCTCGGCTGGGCCTATTTCCGCATCGGCAACTACGAAGAGGCGGTGAAGAACCTCGAGCGTGCGATCGACCTCAAGCCTGAGGATCCGACCATCAACGACCATCTCGGCGACGCCTATTGGAAGGTCGGCCGCAAGCTGGAAGCCAAGTTCCAGTGGGCCCATGCCCGCGACCTGAAGCCGGAGCCGGAGGAGCTGCCGAAGATCGAGGCCAAGATCCAGAACGGCCTCGCCGACGACCCGGCGCCTGCCGCCGCGAGCGCCGACACCAAGGATGCGCCGGCCGCCAAGAAGGACGACGGCAAGGGCGGTTAGGTCGTCCTGATCATGGTTTGAAAGCGATTACGGGCTCCTCGGTGTACCGGGGAGCCCGGATGATTTTGATGAAGCATGTGGCGGTGCCGGCCACGCTCGTTTCGGCCGCGGGCCGACAGCGACACCGGACCTTTGCCACTGAGGATGTTGGGGGCACTGCGCCGATGTTGGCGTCAACGGTCACCGGCGCGCTGCAGGAGCAGGGCCGCGCCAAGGTCAATCTGACCCTGCGGGTCGTCGGCCGCCGCGTCGACGGCTATCATGATCTCGAAAGCGTCGTGGCGTTCGCCGACTGCGCCGATCAGCTGACGCTGACAGCGGGGCCGGAGCTGACGCTGAGCACGACCGGACCGCTCGCGGACGCCTGCGGCGACACCTCCGACAATCTCGTGCTCAAGGCCGCGAGGCTGCTCGCCGAGGCCGTTCCCGGCCTGAAGCTCGGCGCCTTCACGCTGGAGAAGGTGTTGCCGGTCGCGGCCGGCATCGGCGGCGGCTCGGCAGATGCGGCCGGCGCGCTGCGGCTGCTCGCCAGGCTGAACGAACTGTCGCTCGATGATCCGCGCCTGCAGGCGGTGGCGCTGAAGACCGGCGCCGACGTCCCGGTCTGCGTGCCGTCGCGCGCTTGCACCATGACCGGTGTGGGCGAGAACCTGCAGCCGCTCGCGCTGCCGGTCCTGCCCTGCGTCATGATCAATCCGCGCGTGCCGGTGGCGACCAAGGACGTCTTCCAGGCGCTCGGGCTGAAGCCGGGTGATCTGCTGGTGGGTGTGGCCGATGTGCTCACGGCGCCGGCTTGGCCGAAGGCTGGAAGCTCCATCGGCGATTGGGTCGATGTCCTCGGCCAAGTGGAGAACGATCTCGAGCCGCCGGCGCTGAAGGTGCAGCCGATCATCGGCACCGTGCTCGACGCGCTGCGCGCCAGCACCGGCGTGCTGCTGGCGCGCATGTCGGGGTCGGGCGCGACGTGCTTTGCGATCTATGGCAGTGAGGCTGATGCAAAGTCCGCGGGCGCTGCCATCGCCGCCGCGCACCCGGAATGGTGGGTGCATGCGGGAGCGTTGAGCTAACAATTAGCTGCGAGAAAGCTGCGCAATACAGCGCCCTCTCCCCTTGTGGGAGAGGGCATCTCCGGCCCATCAACGCACGCGGTTGGGTGAGGGGTATCTCTCAGCAAACTCAGCTCGCGGAGACATATCCCTCACCCCACCGAGCTTGCCGCGCTGTCCTACATGCCCTCTCCCGCAAGGGGCGAGGGCGCATTCACTGGCACCTGCGTGACGGAGTGGCAGGCTTACTAACTAATGCGACCGCGCCAAACAGAACGCCACCACCTGCTCCAGCGCGGTCTTCATCGGCGAGGCCGGGAACAGCGCCAGCGCATCGACGGCCATCGCGCCGTAATGATGCGCGCGGCTGATCGTGTCTTCCAGCGCGCGATGCTTGTTCATCAGGCCGATGGCGTGGTCGAGGTCTGAATCGTTGATCTCGCCGCGCTCGAGCGACTTGATCCAGAACGCGCGCTCGCTGTCGCTGCCGCGGCGGAAGGCGAGCACCACCGGCAGCGTGATCTTGCCCTCGCGGAAATCGTCGCCGACATTCTTGCCGAGCTTGGCGGCCTTGCCGCCGTAATCGAGCACGTCGTCGACCAGCTGGAAGGCGATGCCGAGATTCATGCCGAACGAGCGCGACGCGGTCTGCTCGGCCTTGGGCCGGTCGGCCAGCACCGGGCCGACTTCGCAGGCCGCGGCGAACAGCTCGGCGGTCTTGCCGCGGATCACGGCGAGATATTCGTCTTCCGTCGTGGCGGTGTTCTTGGCCGCAGCGAGCTGCATCACCTCGCCCTCGGCGATGGTCGCGGCGGCCGCGGAGAGAATGTCGAGCGCGCGTAGCGAGCCGACCTCGACCATCATCCGGAACGCCTGTCCGAGCAGGAAGTCGCCGACCAGCACGCTGGCCTCGTTGCCCCACAGCATGCGCGCAGACAATTTGCCGCGGCGCATTTCGCTCTCGTCAACCACGTCGTCATGCAGCAGCGTCGCGGTGTGCATGAACTCGACCGCGGCGGCGAGCTTGATGTGGCCGTCGCCGGCGTAGTCGGTGAGATGCGCCATCGCCAGCGTCAGCATCGGCCGCAGCCGCTTGCCACCGGAGGAGATCAGGTGGTTGGCGACCTCCGGGATCATCGTCACGTCCGAGCCGGTGCGCGACAGGATGGTGGCGTTGACCCGTTCCATGTCGGCTGTGACCAGCCCGACCAGCCCATCGATGGAGGCGCCCGATGGACTCTCGAAAGGTACGATAACCGCCACGCTGGTCTCCGATTTTGCTATGCTCAAGACGACAATAGAAACTGCGGCCGCAGGCGGCAAGGGCGGACACGGAACCTTGACCCGCCCCGCATCCACTGCGCTCGCCGAGTCTGGGCCGGCACGGAGACATAACGTTTGAAGGAATTGGTTCGGACCAACGACATCGTGCTGGTTTCAGCAATCGGGGCGCTGCTCGACGGCGCCGACATCCATCACCTCGTGCTCGACCAGAACATGAGCATCATAGAGGGATCACTCGGCATCCTGCCGCGCCGGATCCTCGTGCATGAGGATGACAATCGGCAGGCCCGGCGGCTGCTCACCGAGGCCGGGCTGGCGCACGAGCTGCGTCCCGATGAGTGAGACCATCGCGACGTCCGAGGACGCCGTGCTCGGCGGCCGGCTGCGGCTGCGCCAGCCAACCACCGGCCATCGCGCCGGCCATGACGCGATCCTGCTGGCAGCGGCGACGGCGGCGCGTGCGGGTGATCGCGTGGTCGATCTCGGCGCCGGCGTCGGCACCGCCGGGCTGGCGCTGGCGCGGCGCGTCGACGGCGTCGCGCTGGTGCTGGTGGAGCGGGAGTCGCATCTGGCAGATCTCGCGCGCGACAATGCGCGTGCCAATGGCCTGCAAGCCGAGGTGGCGGTGCTGGACGTCACGGCCGATGCTGCAGCCTTTGCCGCGGCCGGGCTAGGCCCCGACAGCATGGACGTCGTGCTGATGAATCCGCCGTTCCACGATGCCGCGCGTCATCGCGCCTCGCCTGACGCGGCGCGCGCCGGTGCGCATATGGCGACCTCGACGACGCTGGAGCTGTGGACGCATGCCGCGCGCCGGATGCTGAAATCCGGCGGCGTCCTGACCTTGATCTGGCGGGCCGATGGGCTGGGTGAGGTGCTGGCGGCGCTGGCGCGCGGCTTCGGCAGCCTGGCATTGCAGCCGGTGCACGGGCAGGCCGGAAAGCCTGCAATCCGTATCCTGGTGCGGGCCGTTAAGGGCGGGCGGGCACCGACGCAGCTTCTTCCGGCGGTGGTGCTGAACGAGGCGGCAGGTGTGCCGAACGAAGATGTGGTGCGTGTGCTGGAGGGGCGGGGGGCGCTGGCCCTGGCCGCCCCCTGAACGGTTGATCGGGGTCGGACGTTATTGTGTCTGCGCCTCGGAGCGGCGCTCGGTTACCGACGTGAAACGGATCGCCGTCAAGAGAGTACCGATCAGCAGCATCAACAGGTAGACCTTCATGAATTCCTCCGCCGCACTCTGCAACTTGATCAGCCGTGCAATTGCCGGATGCATTGCAAGGCTTGTTCCAGCCCTTTGAATGGCAGCGGCGGGATAAAAAGTGGTTAATCCGAGGTAACAGGATGGTGGACAAATTGACACAACCCAGCGATGCAGCGGGGCCTTTCGATCGGTTGAAA
This sequence comes from Bradyrhizobium sp. ORS 375, assembly GCF_000239775.1. Classification (GTDB taxonomy): domain Bacteria; phylum Pseudomonadota; class Alphaproteobacteria; order Rhizobiales; family Xanthobacteraceae; genus Bradyrhizobium. The sequence goes on along the minus strand of NZ_CAFI01000027.1, from coordinate 18,280 downwards.
GCGCTGCTGCCGGCGCGGCTGCGCGGCGTGCCGGTGGTGCCCGTCGTCCGCCTGTCCGGCGTGATCGGCGCGGTGACGCCGCTGCGTCCCGGGCTGACGCTCGCCGGCGTCGCCAAGATGCTGGAGCGTGCCTTCTCGATGCGCAACGCCAAGGCAGTGGCGCTGGTGATCAACTCGCCCGGCGGCTCGCCGGTGCAGTCGCGCCAGATCTACTTGCGCATCCGCCAGCTCGCGACGGAGAAGAAGCTGCCGGTGCTGGTGTTCGTCGAGGACGTCGCAGCGTCCGGCGGCTACATGATCGCTTGCGCAGGCGACGAGATCTTCTGCGATCCGTCCTCGATCCTCGGCTCGATCGGCGTGGTCGGCGGCTCGTTCGGCCTGCAGGACCTGATCAAGAAGATCGGCATTGAACGGCGGCTGTACACGGCCGGCGAGCATAAGGCGATGCTCGATCCGTTCCTCCCCGAAAATCCCGATGATGTGGCGCGGCTGAAGAAGATCCAGCGCGAGATCCACGCGCTGTTCATCTCCCTGGTCAAGGAGAGCCGAACCATCAAGCTGAAGGGCTCTGACGATTTGCTGTTCACCGGCGAGTATTGGGCCGGCGATACCGCCGTGACGCTCGGCCTGGCGGATGCGATCGGCGATCTCCGCGCCGTGCTGCGCGCCCGGTTCGGCGACAAGGTCGCGATGCCCGTGGTGGCGCCGGCCGGCGGCCTGCTGTCCGGCCTGCTGGGTCGCAAGGCCGCGGGCGCCGGCAGCCTTGCTGCGGAAGGTTTAGGCCTCAATTGGTCAGGGCTGGCGGAGGAACTGATCTCCGCCGCCGAAACGCGGGCGATCTGGGCACGATTCGGCTTCTGAGACCTCAAGGCCGCGCCATTTTGCCCCCTGCAATCCGGATTGCAGGGGGAACCGGGATCGGCGACAATGCGAGTCGGGGTGGCTTCCTCATGCACAAGGATCGACCAATGCCGCCGTTCGTCGCTTTCGCGGGTATGCTGGGCGGGCTTGCCGCGGTTCGCTGGGCCTACAAGACCGCGCAGAAGATCAACCGCGAGCTCGAGGAGATGCGGCTGGCACGGGCCGCCGAGGCCGCGCAGCCCGCCGAGATCAAGACCTTGCGCCGCGATCCCGTGACGGGCGCCTACCGGCCGGGCTGACGCCGTCCCGCCGCGAAGCGGCGGCTCTGGCCGCCGTTTTATCCGGCCCATTGCCTTGATTCCTTGAGGCCTCGCCGATACGGTCCGCGCGCTTTTCCGACCCCCGCGAAAGACCGATACCGACGATGGACTCGCTGCCTCCGCACATGCGCCCCGAACGTTCGTTCCAGGGCTTCATCCTGGCCCTGCAACGGTTCTGGGCCGAGCAGGGCTGCGTGATCCTGCAGCCCTACGACATGGAGATGGGCGCGGGCACCTTCCACCCGGCCACCACCTTGCGCGCGCTCGGGCCGAAGCCGTGGAATGCGGCCTATGTGCAGCCGTCGCGGCGGCCGAAGGACGGCCGCTACGGCGAAAATCCGAACCGGATGCAGCACTACTACCAGTTCCAGGTGATCATGAAGCCGTCGCCGCCGAACCTTCAGGAATTGTACCTGAAGTCGCTCGCCGCGATCGGCATCGACGCCGCCGTACACGACATCCGCTTCGTCGAGGACGACTGGGAGAGCCCGACCTTGGGCGCCTGGGGGCTCGGCTGGGAGTGCTGGTGCGACGGCATGGAGGTGTCGCAGTTCACCTATTTCCAGCAGGTCGCCGGCTTTGAATGCGCGCCGGTCGCCGGCGAGCTCACCTACGGCCTCGAGCGCCTCGCGATGTACGTCCAGGGTGTCGACCGCGTCTACGACCTCAACTTCAACGGCCGCGACGGCGACGCCAAGGTCACCTATGGCGACGTCTTCCTGCAGGCCGAGCAGGAATATTCGCGGCACAATTTCGAGCACGCCGACACCGACATGCTGTTCGAGCAGTTCAAGATGGCCGAGGGCGCCTGCCGCAAATATCTCGACGCCGGCTGGCGCGACAGTGATCGCAAACAGCACCTGATGGCGCTGCCGGCCTACGATCAGTGCATCAAGGCCAGCCACGTCTTCAACCTCCTCGACGCCCGCGGCGTCATCTCCGTCACCGAACGCCAGAGCTACATCCTGCGCGTCCGCGAATTGGCCAAGGCCTGTGGCGAAGCGTGGCTGCATACGGAATCGGGCGGGGCGGGGGCTTGAGCCGTTGTTAGTTGCGGCGTCCGGCTCTTCACCCTCCCCTGGAGGGGGAGGGTCGGCACGCGATCGAGCGAAGCGAGATGCGTGCCGGGGTGGGGTGATCTTTCGGCTCGGGCATTGTTGATAATGGATAGACTGTCACCCCACCCCGATTGCTCATGCTTGCGCATGAGCAATCGACCCTCCCCCTCCAGGGGAGGGTGGGCTCTGCGGTCAGGAGGGAAGCCAAGACATGAACACCCTCCCCTGGAGGGGGAGGGTCGATCGCACGCTAGTGGGCGAGCGGGGTGGGGTGACGGTGCCAGATGGGCAAACGGCCGATCAGTGACTTCAAACGCCGAACTGCGAAGAGGCTTCGCGAAAAGGCCACCGGCGCCGAAGACATCCTGTGGCGCCACCTGCGGCGTTTGGAGATCGAAGGGACTCACTTCAGACGGCAGGTCGTCATCGGTCCCTACATTGCAGATTTCGCCTGCCTGACTCGTCGCCTCATCATTGAGGTCGACGGCTCGCAGCACGGAGAAGACGCGAACATCCAGCGCGACGAGGCTCGGACGCGCTGGCTCAACTCGGAAGGCTATCGCGTTTTGCGATTTTGGAACAACGACGTTATGACCAGGACTGAGGCAGTGCTAGAAGCCATTCACACCGTGCTCGCGGCCACCCCACCCCGCCTGTCTTCGGCAGGCGACCCTCCCCCTCAAGGGGAGGGTGACCCCTCGCGCGGAGAGACTTGAGACATGCCCGATCTTCTCCTCGAACTGTTCTCCGAAGAAATCCCCGCGCGCATGCAGGCCAAGGCGGCCGACGATCTGCGCCGCATGGTGACTGACAAGCTCGTCGCCGAGGGCCTCGTCTATGAGGGCGCCAAGGCGTTCGCGACGCCGCGGCGGCTCGCGCTGACGGTGCATGGCATTCCGGCGCGGCAGGCGGATCTCAAGGAAGAGCGCAAGGGCCCGCGCGTCGGCGGTCCCGATGCGGCGATCCAGGGATTCCTGAAAGCCACCGGCCTGTCCTCGCTCGACGAGGCGACGATCCAGCGCGATCCGAAGAAGGGCGACTTCTACGTCGCGCTGATCGAGAAGCCAGGCCGCGCCACGCTCGACGTGCTCGCCGAGATGCTGCCGGTGATCGTCCGAACCTTCCCGTGGCCGAAGTCGATGCGCTGGGGCAAGCGCTCGGAAAAGCCCGGCGCGCTGAACTGGGTGCGGCCGCTGCACGCGATCACCGCGACCTTCGGCCTCGAGACCGAGGAGCCTGATGTCGTCAGCTTCGCGGTCGACGGCATCGAGGCCGGGCAGACGACCTATGGCCACCGCTTCCTGGCGCCGGCCGCTTTCAATGTGCGTCGCTTCGAGGACTACGAAGCCAAGCTGCTCGACGCCAAGGTCGTGCTCGATCCGCAGCGCCGCAAGGACACCATCGTCACCGACGCCAAGCAGCTGGCGTTCGCGCAAGGGTTTGAGCTGGTCGAGGATCAGGTTCTGCTCGATGAGGTCTCAGGCCTCGTCGAATGGCCTGTGGTGCTGATGGGCTCGTTCGATCCGGAGTACCTGAAGGTCCCCGGCGAGGTGATCCGCGCCACCATCCGCAACAACCAGAAATGCTTCGTGGTGCGCGACCCCAAGACGGGCGGTCTCGCGCCGAAGTTCATTCTCACCGCGAACATCGAGGCGACCGACGGCGGCAAGACCATCATCGCCGGCAACGAGCGGGTGATCCGCGCCCGGCTGTCGGATGCGAAGTTCTTCTACGAGACGGACCTGAAGACCAGGCTCGAGGACCGGCTGCCGAAGTTCGAGCAGATCGTGTTCCATGAGAAGCTCGGCACGCAGGCGGCGCGCATCGCTCGCATCGAGAAGCTGGCCGCCGAGATCGCGCCGATGGTCGGCGCCGACGCGGCGAAGACCGCGCGCGCGGCGAAGCTCGCCAAGGCCGATCTGCTGACCGAGGTCGTCGGCGAGTTTCCGGAAGTGCAGGGCCTGATGGGCAAGTACTACGCGCTGGCTCAGGGTGAAGACGCCTCCGTCGCCGCTGCTTGTGAGGAGCACTACAAGCCGCAGGGGCCGGGCGACCGGGTGCCGACCGACAAGGTCGCGGTGGCCGTGGCGCTCGCCGACAAGCTGGATACGCTGGTCGGCTTCTGGGCCATCGATGAGAAGCCCACGGGCTCGAAGGACCCGTATGCGCTGCGGCGTGCGGCTTTGGGGGTGATCAGGCTGATCACCGAGAACTCGCAGCGCCTGTCGCTCTTGAAGGTCGGCGCTACCGCGTTGGCCGGCTTGCAGGTCAAGTGCGCGCAGGAGCCGGATAAGCTCACAGCCGATCTGCTCTCCTTCTTCGCCGACCGCCTCAAGGTCCAGCTCCGCGAGCAGGGCGCCCGCCACGATCTCGTCGACGCCGTGTTCGCGCTCGGCGGCCAGGACGATCTGCTGATGGTGGTCCGCCGCGTCGAGGCGCTCGGCAAATTTCTCGACAGCGACGACGGTAAGAACCTGCTGGCCGGCACCAAGCGCGCCTCCAACATCCTCGCCATCGAGGAGAAAAAGGACAAGCGCAAGTTCGAGGGCGCTGCCGACGCGGCGCTCTACAAGCTCGACGAGGAGAAGGCGCTCGCCAAGGCGATCGGCGAGGTGGCTGCGGAAGCGGGCGCTGCCGTCGCCAAGGAGGATTTCGCCGCGGCGATGCGCGCGATGGCCAAGCTGCGTCCGGCGGTCGATGCGTTCTTCGACAAGGTCAAGGTCAACGACGACGATGCGGCCATCCGTGAAAATCGGCTGAAGCTCTTGAACGAGATCCGCAGCGCCACCCGCGCGGTGGCGGACTTCTCGAAGATCGAGGGCTGAGCAGCCCTATATCGCTTCGCTGCGCTCGCGATGACGGAGGAGGGAGCGACATCCTCCGCTGTCATGCCCGCGCAGGCGGGCATCCAGTACGCTGCGGCGTATCGGTAACTCACAATCGTCTCGGCGTACTGGATCGCCCGGTCAAGCCGGGCGATGACGCCAGTGACTGCAGGATCAAGCTCGCCAAGATCGTCATTGCGAGGCGCTCTTGCGCCGAAGCAATCCAGGGGCCGTGGAGGCAGACTTCCGTGTCGCCTCTGGATCGCTTCGCTGCGCTCGCGATGACGACCTAAGCTATAACGGCGTCCGGAAAAAGTAAGCCCCGCCCGGCGGGGGGAACCGGGCAGGGCCTTTACATCTGGCCGCTTGCGGGGGCGTTGGCGACCAAATGCAGCTCGTTAACTACTCAACTACCTGAATGATCCGCCGCGACCGCGGTTCGACCAGAACAGTTTCGCCGTTCACCACCGTGTAGCGATAAGGTGTCGCACCGAAGCGCTGCGGAACGTCGTAATATGTAACACCCGACTCGGGCAGGACGGTCCCCACAACGACGCGATCCGGGATCACATAGTTGGGAACACGCTCGCGCACGACATATTCGCGGAATTCCGGGCGGCGCTCGACCGTGATGACCGGCGCATCCTCCTCAACCACGACGCCGCGCCCCACCGTGTAGGACTGCGCCTGCGCCGCTGCCGGGATCACGAGTGCGGCCACAAGGGCGGCAAGAGTGATTTGGGTTCGCATGAGCAGGACTCCTTCGATGTTGATCCGCGGATGTTGATCCGCTGAGTGAGACCGGCACGCGTGCCGGCACCTGCGTCCCAATGCTGGTCTGAGGTCATCGTTCCCCCGGGAACCCGGGGCATTTTCGCGGCAGTTCCGGGTGGGAAGGAACCGGAACCCGCGCCGTGCGTCTCCTATTCCGCCACGATCGGCCGGGATAAAGTCCGGCCACTCGAATCGCCTTTCCTCGACCTTTCAATCCATTCAGAGTTCGCCGATGCATCTGACCGTTGCCCACATCTCGCCGATCATGTCCGTGATCGCCGGCGTCCTCATCCTGATCATGCCGCGCCTGTTGAACTTCATCGTCGCGATCTTCCTGATCCTGAACGGCCTGATCGGCATGGGCCTGCTGAAGTGGCTGCATTTCTAGTGTCCCGCGCCGTCTAGTCCCAAGGTCGGGAACCTCTGTGCTTGCGCCGCAGCGCCCAAAGTGGTGTAAGGCGCGCGATTTCTCCTCCCCATTTGCGGATCGAACCATCTCATGGCCAAAGCGGTAGCGAAGTCTAAAAAAGTCGCAGCGAAATCAAAGCCTTCCAAGACGGGGAAGGCCAAGGCCGCTCCGCTCGCCCCGCCGCGCAAGGCGCTGAAGACGGCGTCCAAGCCCGCTGCCAAGGCCCCGGCCAAGGTTGCTGCGAAATCGGCGCCCAAAGCGCCGGTGAAAACCGCTCCGAAGAAGCCGGCCAAGGCGGCTGCAAAGCCGGCGGCGAAGGCTGCAGCGAAGCCGGCGGCCAAGAGCGCGGTCACCGCGATCAAGCCGAACAAGTGGGTCTATACCTTCGGCGACGGCAAGGCCGAGGGCAAAGCGGGCTTGCGCGATCTGCTCGGCGGCAAGGGCGCGAACCTCGCCGAGATGGCCAATCTCGGCCTGCCGGTGCCTCCGGGCTTCACCATCCCGACCTCGGTCTGCACCTACTTCTACGCCAACGACAAGACCTATCCGAAGGAGCTGCAGTCGCAGGTCGACAAGGCGCTCGACTACATCGGCAAGCTCACCGGCAAGAAGTTCGGCGATCCCGAGAACCCGCTCCTGGTGTCGGTGCGCTCGGGCGCCCGCGCCTCGATGCCGGGCATGATGGACACCGTGCTCAACCTCGGCCTCAACGACCAGACGGTCGAGGCGCTGGCTTCGCTGTCCGGCGACCGCCGCTTCGCCTTCGACAGCTACCGCCGCTTCATCACGATGTATTCGGATGTCGTGCTCGGTTTCGAGCACCATCATTTCGAGGACATCCTCGACAGCTTCAAGGACAGCCAGGGCTATCAGCTCGACACCGACCTCTCGTCGGAAGACTGGGAGATGCTGGTCGGCAAGTACAAGGACGCCGTCGCCCACGAGACCGGCAAGGACTTCCCGCAGGACCCGCACGATCAGCTGTGGGGCGCGATCGGCGCCGTGTTCTCATCCTGGATGAACGCGCGCGCGGTGACCTATCGCAAGCTGCACGACATTCCGGAATCCTGGGGCACCGCGGTCAACGTGCAGGCGATGGTGTTCGGCAATATGGGTGACACCTCGGCGACCGGCGTCGCCTTCACCCGCAATCCCTCGACCGGCGAGAGCAAGCTGTACGGCGAGTTCCTGATCAACGCGCAGGGCGAGGACGTCGTCGCCGGCATCCGCACGCCGCAGGACATCACCGAGGACGCTCGCATCGAGTCCGGCTCCGACAAGGCATCGATGGAAGTCGCGATGCCCGACGCGTTCAAGGAACTGACGCGGATCTACACGCTGCTCGAGAAGCACTACCGTGACATGCAGGACATGGAGTTCACGGTCGAGCGCGGCAAGCTGTGGATGCTGCAGACCCGCAGCGGCAAGCGCACGGCCAAGGCGGCGCTGCGCATCGCCGTCGAGCTCGCCAATGAAGGCCTGATCTCCGAGAACGACGCCGTGCTGCGCGTCGATCCGGCCTCGCTGGATCAGCTGCTGCACCCGACCATCGATCCCGCCGCCAAGCGCGACGTGGTCGCCACCGGCCTGCCGGCATCGCCGGGCGCGGCCTCGGGTGAGATCGTGTTCTCGTCGGATGAGGCGACCAAGCTGCAGGCCGACGGCCGCAAGGTCATCCTGGTCCGCATCGAGACCTCGCCGGAGGACATCCACGGCATGCACGCCGCGGAAGGCATCCTCACCACCCGCGGCGGCATGACCTCGCACGCGGCGGTGGTCGCGCGCGGCATGGGCAAGCCCTGCGTCTCCGGCTGCGGCACGATCCGCGTCGACTACGGCCGCGGCACGATGAGCATCGGCTCGCGCACCTTCAAGACGGGCGACGTCATCACCATCGACGGCTCCGTCGGCCAGGTGCTGGCCGGCCGCATGCCGATGATCGAGCCGGAGCTGTCCGGCGAGTTCGGCACCCTGATGGGCTGGGCCGACGCCGTGCGCGAGACCGGCGTGCGCGTCAATGCCGACACCCCGGAGGATGCGCGCACCGCGATCAAGTTCGGCGCCGAGGGCATCGGCCTGTGCCGCACCGAGCACATGTTCTTCGAGGAGACCCGCATCCGTACGGTGCGCGAAATGATCCTCTCCGAGGAGGAGCAGGAGCGCCGCGCGGCGCTTGCCAAGCTGCTGCCGATGCAGCGCGCCGATTTCGTCGAGCTGTTCGAGATCATGAAGGGCCTGCCGGTCACGATCCGTCTGCTCGATCCGCCGCTGCACGAGTTCCTGCCGCACACCCAGGCCGAGGTGGAAGAGGTTGCCCGCGCGATGAACACCGATCCGCGCCGGCTGGCCGACCGCGCCCGTGAGCTCTCCGAGTTCAACCCGATGCTCGGCTTCCGCGGCTGCCGTCTCGCCATCGCCTATCCGGAGATCGCCGAGATGCAGGCGCGCGCGATCTTCGAGGCGGCGGTCGAGGCCGAGAAGCGCACCGGCGAGGCCGTCGGCCTCGAGGTCATGGTGCCGCTGATCGCGACCAAGGCCGAGTTCGACCTGGTCAAGGCGCGCATCGATGCGATGGCCCAGGCCGTGATCCGCGAGACCGGCGCCGAGCTGGAGTACCAGGTCGGCACCATGATCGAGCTGCCGCGCGCCGCGCTGATGGCCGGCCAGATCGCCGAGGCCGCCGAGTTCTTCTCGTTCGGCACCAACGATCTGACGCAGACGACCTACGGCATCAGCCGCGACGACGCCGGCAGCTTCCTCGGCGCCTATGTCGCCAAGGGCATCCTCGAGATTGATCCGTTCATCTCGATCGATCGCGACGGCGTCGGCGAGCTGGTCAAGATCGGCGTCGAGCGCGGCCGAGCCACGCGTCCCGACATCAAGGTCGGCATCTGCGGCGAGCATGGCGGCGATCCCGCTTCCGTCGCGTTCTGCCACAAGATCGGCATGAACTACGTCTCGTGCTCGCCCTACCGCGTGCCGATCGCCCGCCTCGCCGCCGCGCAATCCGCGCTCGGCAAGGAGATCGCCAGCCAGGCGTGATGCGGCGGTGACTGGTATGAATTGACGAAGGCCGGCACATGTTGCCGGCCTTTTTCTTTTCGGATGAGCACCGCGCGATTGTGCACGCTTGCAAGCGAATGAAGCGGGGAACTGCCATCTTCACCGCCGTCATTCCGGGGCATTCGCGCGCAAAATGGCGCAGCCATTTTGAAGTCGCGCGAACGAGCCCGGAATCTATAGCCACGGTCGGTTGTTTGTCGAAGACAAGCGCCATGCACATCTCGTCTCCTAATGCCTAGTCAAAGCTATGGATTCCGGGCTCGCGCTTCGCGCGCCCCGGAATGACGAGGGAAGTGAGCGCACGAGTTCCGCTTCATTCACGCAAGCAAGGTATTTGATTCACCACCATCGTTGACAGAATCTTCACCACTCTTGTCCCGCCGCTGTTTACCACGCATCGCGATCGCGCCGCGCTCTGCAACTTCGCCGCTTGCATGTTTCGATCGTGCAACGCGGGTTAACTCCTCGGCAACCTAAACCCGATACGAACATGACAGATCGAATTGCACGGAAGCACTGTCGTTCGGTCGCGTGAGTAGCGTAGCGTTGCGTTGAGCGTACCGATGTTAGTTCTGCGTCCCGGTCCGAAGGGCGCGCGTGTTGCGTCCTTCGGACTCGGTCTCTGCGTCTTCGCTCTGATGCCGACAGAGACCGGGTATCAAGACATCGCTTCTCGGCTCGCCCGCCAGCCGGGCGTTGCCGAACGCTGGCAGAAGCGCGTGTCCGCGGCTGCTGCGTCCGTGCAGGTCGCCACCTATAGTTTCGGCCTTCCGATCGGCACGTCTGCGCCCCAGGGCATTCGTCTCGCGAGCCTGAGCGGGCGCGACCTCGACATCACCGGCAGCACGACGCCGCGCAATCCGGCGCTGCAGGTGCCGCCGCGCTACCGCGCCTCGGATTTTCCAACCGTCGATCGCACGTTGAAAGGCGACCGCCTCGTGGTCCGTCCGGCCACGGCGCCCACGCCGCCGACAGAGGCGGCCGAGCCGGTCGAGGCCGTGCCGAGCGCGCCCGCACCGGCGGCGCCGGCGCATCCCGATTCGAACTCGTCGGTGTTCGGTGCGAAGACCAGCGAAGCGCCCGCGACCACGCTGGTTCCGCCGCGCGCGGCGCTCGATCCCGAATTGCAGGAGGCGCTGAGCGCGCCGCCGCTCGCGCAGTATGATTCGTCAAAGCCGGAAGTCCGCCCCTCGGGCGAGCTCAAGGCTGCGACGGAACCGTCGCCCGCCGATGGCGCCGCGGCGCTCGACGGCCTGAACATCAAGACCGCGAATCTCTATTTCGGTACGACGTCGCTGGGCGGCGTCGCCGGAACGATGGAGACCTGGCAGCCCGGCGAGGCGCCGCTGATCGTGATGCCGGATCCGGACCTCAAGCCGATGACCGTGCTGGTCCCGCCGGCGGAGGACGTGGCCAAGGCTGGCGACGGCGGCGAGAGCATCGCGCCGAAGGGCGAGGTCAACGCCGACAACCAGCGCGCGCGCACGCCGGCGGAGCGCCTCGGGCTCACCGACGAGAAGTCACGCTTCAAGTCCGAGAAGTGCCTCGCGGAGGCGATCTATTTCGAGGCGCGCGGCGAGCCGGTGCGCGGCCAGATGGCGGTGGCGCAGGTGGTGCTGAACCGCGCATTCTCCGGCTACTACCCGACCACGGTATGCGGCGTCGTCTACCAGAACAAATACCGCCACTTCGCCTGCCAGTTCACCTTCGCCTGCGACAACAATGCCGATGTGATCCGCGAGCCCGACATGTGGGATCGCGCCAAGAAGATCGCGAAGGCGATGCTCGACGGCGAGATCTGGCTGCCTGAAGTGGGCAAGTCGACGCATTACCACGCCTATTGGGTGCGGCCGTCCTGGGTCGCCGAGATGAAGCGGATGTACAAGTTCGGCGTCCACACCTTCTACCGGCCCAAGCGCTGGGGCGACGGCAGCGATGCGCCGAGCTGGGGCACGCCGCAGCAGACCGCGGCCATCTCCGCCGAGCTCACCGAGGCCGCCAAGAGCGAAGCCGAGATCAATCCGAACTGGACGCGGCGGTAGCGTTGCCGGCTTGGCGCCTCTGACGGTCGATCGGGCCCGGCGATATCGCGGCGTGCGATCGGCACCTTGATGCCGATCGCAGGCGGCTCAGCGGCGCGTCGCATTCCACTCCATGAATCGGCGGTAGAGCTCGGTCTGGCTCGGCTGAGGCGGCTTCGCAGCCTGCGGCTTGGTGGTGGCGGCACCGGGTGGCGCCGTGACGGTAGCCGAGACCGGTTTCGCCAGGCTCGCGGCGACCGGCGCGGCTGCCGCGGGCGCCGACATTCCCGCCGACCGGTCGAGCCATTCCTGCGCAGTGCGGAACCTGGTCCAGCCGGCAACCGGCGCACGCGGCGCCATCTCCCGCCATTTCGGATGGAAGGGAGATTTCTGCAGCTGCGCTATCCGCGAGAACAGCGACTCGACCAGCAGCGACAGCCGGCGATACCGGTCGCTTCCCGGCTGCCAATTGTACGACGCCAGGATCGCCTCCGCCGCGATCGTGTCCACCGGCTCGGACTTGGCGATCAGGTTGGGGTAGTCGTCCGCAGTCAGACGCGATGGCAGGTAATCGTCGCGCAATGGCTTGTCGTAGCCGACCGGGACCAGATGCAGATCCGCATCCGAGACCTGGCTCAACCACGGCACCGGCTTGCCGTCCACCGTCATGATCGCGTCGATCTCGCCCCTGCGCAGCATGTCGAGCGCAATGCGCGGCTCGATGTAGAGCAGATGCGGCTTGATCTCGAGCCGCTCGAACACGTTGATCGCGGTCACGAAGGTGCTGCCATCCGGAAGGTCGACGGCCACGGTCCGGCCGTCGAGATCCCGCAGGGTGCGGATCGAGCGCCGCGCGAGGACATGCATTTCCTCGTTGAACATCTTGGTGACGTAGACGAGCTGATTGCGGATGTTGCTCGCGAAGTCCTTGCGCTCGAGATAGGACAACGTGTCCTTGCGCACGATCCCCACGTCGACACCCTTGAGCATGAGGATGTCGGCCACCGCCTGAACCGAGCCGCTGCCGAGGGCCGGCATGATCCGCAGGTTGAGGCCGTCATTGAGGACCGAGGCGACGTCGGCGCCCATCTGCGAATAGGTGCTGCCATAGGAGCCCGTCATCAGGCTCACCGTATTGGCGTTGAGCTGGCTGGCGAGGTCCCGCTTGGCCGACGCATAGCGGAAGATGGCCTTGAAGGAATCGCTGACCGCGCCCGGGTCGATGCCGCTGCGCACCGGCCCGAACCGTTGCCAGCGACCGCCGACGAAGCGCTTCATCTGCATCTGCTCGATCGGGGCGTGGTCGCTGGCGCTGGTGTTGGCGACGATTCCGGGAATCAGCATCGGCAGTTGCACGCCCTTCAGGGAGCGCGCCTGCTTCATGATGTTGTCGCGGGAGAAATCGTCGCCACAATTGCGCAGCACCGTGACCATCAGATTGGCGAGCGCGTAGCCGACGATACCCAGGCTGTTGTTCTTGCTGGCGTCCGGCGCATAGCGATCCATGAACGCGGACCATTCCGTGAAGCCAGGATCGCCGCCGTCCTTGCCGCCCTCGTACAGGATGGTGGCGGACAGCAATCCTTCCGCGTTCTGCAGGCCCGCAGGCTGCAGCACAGCGGCCACCGAATCCGAGATCGTGGGGATGATGTGCTCGGGTCGCCAGCCGATCTCGGCGAGGCGGCGGATCGCGAGCACCGTGAATTTCGGCGTGCTGACGTCGACCAGGACGTTGGCGCCGGCGGCCTTCAGTTTCGCGATCTGCTGATTGATGTCGGCATCGGTGACCGCGTAGGCCGCCTCTGCAACGATCGGCAGCTTCCCGCCGAGCCCGTCCTTCAGGCCCTTCAAATAGTCCTTGCCGAACTCGTCGTCCTGATACAGCACGCCGATGCGCGTGCTGCCGGATTGCTGCTCGAGCAGATATTGTGCGTGGATATGGGCCTCGATCTGGTAGCTGGGCTGCGCTCCCATCGTCCATGGATAGTCGCGAGGCTGATCCCAGATCGAGGCGCCGGAGCCGACGAACAATTGTGGGATCCGGTTCGCGTTGAGATAGGGCCGCACCGCCGCGCTGGTCGCCGTTCCGACGCTCGCAAAGATGACGTCGACCTTGTCCTCCTCGACCAGCCGCCGTGTCAGCTCCGCGGTCTTCTGCGGATTGTAGCCGTCGTCATAGGAGACGAAGGTGATCTTGCGGCCCCTGATCCCGCCCTCCGCATTGATCTTCTGGAAATAGGCGGAGATCACCTTGCCGAGGATGCCGTAGGCGGCGGCCGGCCCGGTGTAGGGCGCCGTGTTGCCGATCCGTATCTCGCCTTCGGCCGCACGCGCCAAGCCTGGCGTGCCGGCGAGCACGAGCAGCAGTGCAAGGAGGGCGGTCCGTGCCGAGCGAAGCAGCCGGCGGCCGCAGGGCGTCGCCGACCGGGCTCGCCGCAACAAGGTATTCAACATTCCCATCACGAACCTCATCACGCAATACAACACTCAGTGAGACACACGCGTACTAATCAGCTCGGCTTCCGGAACCCCGGCTACTGGAGGTGCCGCCGCGCTTCGAGCGATCCGCGTTCGGCGGCTTTCATGTACCAGGCGCGGGCCTTGGCCTGGTCAGCTGCGACGCCAAAGGCCTTCAGGTCGGACAACGCAGCTGCGTCATAGGTGCGCGCCAGCAACAGCGACGCTTCGGCGTCTCCTGCGTCCGCGACAAGCGTCAGGATCAGGCGGGCGCTCGCAACGTCACCTGCGCCGATGAGATCGCGTCCGCGCGTCAGCATGTCGGCGATCTCGTCCTTGCTCAGCTGAGACGCCGCCGCAGGCGCAGGGCTTGCGGCCGCCGTCGTCCGAGGTGCCTGGGGCGGGGTTGAATGCGTGGTGCCGTTGCCCGGCGCCAAGCCGTCGTCGGATCGCCATGTCGCCGCTGCCGCGACGTTTCGCGAAGACGATGCGGCTGTCGCATCCGTCATGGCGACGGCCTCGATCTTCGGCGTCCGCATCATGTACACGGACAGGAATGCGAGGCACGACAGCGCGATCACCGCCGCACCGAACCGGATCATCGGTTCGAATTCGAGCTCTCCGGGAGGAGGCGGAGGCATCACGATCGGATCGAGCATCTGCCACGATCTGTCGGCAACTGCTGCCGGCTCGGACAGCATCGCCGCATCGTCGGCCGTCGCAGCGGTCTGCCACCAAGGTCGGGCAGGATCCGTGGCCGCATTCTCATCCGCCGCTGGGCTCGTATCCGCCAGCTTGTCGGAGACCGCGGCGCTCTTCGTCACCGGCCAACGGTCGCGCTGCGCTTCACTCGCGGCGATCGGCGATCCGTCACGCCGCAACGCTGAATTCATCATCGACGTCTCCTGCGGACCAGCGCCTCGGCGCCGTCCAGCATCCCTCCCGAAGCCCGTTCCCGGCTTCTTTCGACGACCGGCCGTCCAGCCATCCGAGACGGATGAACGAATCTGTTCTCAGGCCGAACGGTGGATCAGCGATTTCCAATTCACCCAAACGAAAGACACGCGTCGCTACTTGGGCACCGCCAAAATCCGATCGTCTTTTCTTCTTATTTGTAAAACTTCTGCGGCTCTTTTGCCGAAATTGCGGCGAGCCTGTCCAGCCGTTTAGCTCGTGCTGGTAAACGCAGCCGAGCGTGCGGCGCGTAATGGTGCGTTGTCGGGCCGAAATCGTCTTCGCGCCGTGGCGAATGGACGTGTAGTACGTCCTACGAACAAATAGGCGCAAACGCGTCGCGGTCGCGAACTACGTATTTGATCTGCGCACAGCCGCCGAGTGACGCTGGCGGCGATCCGGCGAGAACCAGTCAACCGTTCTGGCTCGCCGCGCCGCGTCGTGGAGGGGGCCGCTGGTTCGACGAGCGCACGGAGATGAAATGGGCGCTCGCGGCCGAGGCGGGCGCGCTCGATCAACCGGTCCTGCGGCCGTTCGCATCGGTCAGGAGAGCTCCGCTCGGTCGCGCATGCGCGCGGCCGCGCGCTGCGCCCATGAATCTGGGCGCGGCGGCTCAGGCCAATAAGCGTTGTGAGAACAGCCGCCGCTACGCGCTCAGCGACCGCGGTAGCCGTGGTGCCGGCCGTGCCGCCAGCTCATCGGCGATTTCGCGCGCGGCGGCCAGCGTCGTCATCGTCCGCTGCGCGAACACCGGGTTCTCTGCGGGACAATCGACGCGGCAATGTGCGCCACGGCTCTCGCGCCGGCTCCAGGCGGCGGTCGCGATCAACAGCGCCGTGCTCGCCATGTTGCGGAGCGCCGGATCGAGGCTGTCGCGCTCGAGCCTGGCGATCGCAGTGACGGCGTCCGCCAGACCGTCCTCGTCGCGGATCACACCGACCTGGCTGGTCATGATCTCGCGCAGCGTCCTCTCGCCCGGTCCGGCATGGGCGCGCGGGGGCGCGGCAAAGGCGCTGTCATGCAGGGCAGGGCACCTCGCAAAGCTGCAGCCTGAGAGATCCTCGGCAATCCGATCGGCGAACACCAATGCCGAGAGCAGCGCGTTGCCGGCGATGTGATTGGCGCCGTCGGTGCCGGTTGCGGCGACTTCGCCGGCGGCCCACAGCCCCTCGATCGAGCTGCGGCCGCGGCCATCGACCGCGATGCCGCCCATGTGGAAATGCGCTGCCGGCGCCACCGGAATCGGTTGCCGGGTCGGATCGAGTCCGGCGGCGATGCAGGCTCGGTGCAGCACCGGATAGCGTTCCGCGACGTCCTCATCGAGCACGTCGCGCGCATCGAGAAAGGCGCCGCGCCCGGCCGTGAGCTCGGCCATGATGCCGCGCGCGACCGTATCGCGCGGCGCGAGATCCACAAGCGGATGGCGCGGCAGCATGAAGCGCTGGCCGCGGCGGTTGACCAGGATCGCACCGGCGCCGCGCAGGCTCTCGCTGACCACCGGGGCCGGATCCTGTCCCGTCATCGCGGTCGGATGAAATTGCACGAATTCCGGGTCGGCGATGACGGCGCCGGCGCGCGCGGCGATCGCAAGCCCGATGCCGTTGGCATGATCGGGATTGGTGGTCGCGGCGAACAGACGGCCGATGCCGCCCGTGGCGAGCACCACCGCAGGCGCAGCCATCAGCACCGGCGCGGCATCGTTCTCATCGGTCCGGCGCAGCTGCAGGCCACGCACTGCGCCATTGTCGGTCAGCAGCGTATCAGCGACGTATCCTTCCATCAGCTGGATCGAGGGGGTGGCGCGGACCGCCGCGACGAGGGCGGCGACGATCGCCTGTCCGGTGAAGTCGCCGCGGACGCTCAGGATGCGCCGCGCGGAGTGGGCGGCCGCACGCGACGTCGCCAGTCCGCCCCTGGGATCGCGGTCGAATGTGACGCCGAGGCGCATCAGGTGCTCGATCCGGCCCGCCGCGTCACGGGCCAGCGCACGCGCCGCATCTTCGTCGACGAGGCCGCCGCCGGCAGCGATCATGTCGGCCGCATGGCTGTCCGCGCTGTCGCCGGCAGACACCGCTGCGGCGATGTCGGCCTGCATCGTTGCGCCGAACGACTCCTCGCCGAGCGCTGTCGCGGAGATCAAGATGACAGGGCGCGGCGCGAGGCTCAATGCGCAGGACAGTCCTGCAACGCCGGCGCCGACGATCACGATTTGGCCTGAGGTTTCGATCTGGTCGCAGTGCATGGCTGTTCAATTCCACATTCCGTGCACGTGTGTGTATCAAGCTACCAGTTAGCTCTTCTTCAGAGACATCCCTCGCTGTTTAGCGGTGTTTGGCGACAAATCGCGACCGTTCTGACGGTCGCTCTCGCTAGGCGTGAATGATGATCTTCTACTCGCGCATGAGGATGGGTCGCGCGCGTCCCATTCGACAAGCATGAGTTCCTTTGATGGAACTCCGTTCGGATGACGTGGGCTCATGATCGGAGCCGACATGGATTTTTTTCATGGCTGAGTTCCGGGTTTTGCGCTTGGGTGGTTGATGCAAATGCATTAATCGGTGACGAACGGCCGGACGATGCCGCGCTTTGGGGAGGACCATTATGTCGACACAGGCAAGCGATCTCGGCGCCTCCCGCGCACAGACGTGGCGCACCCCGCTCGTCATCATCATCTGTGGCTGTGCCATTGCGCTGTTGAGCTTCGGTCCCCGCTCCAGCCTCGGCTTCTTCGTGCAGCCGATGAGCCGCGAGTTCGCCTGGGGCCGCGACGTGTTCGCGCTGGCAGTCGCCGTGCAGAACCTGCTGTGGGGCCTTGGCCAGCCGCTCGCCGGCGCCATCGCCGACCGATTCGGCGTGATGCGCGTAATCTGCGTCGGCGCGCTGCTCTATGCCGGCGGCCTGTTGATGATGCGCTATTCCACGACGCCGCTGCAGCTCGATATCGGCGCCGGCGTGCTGGTCGGCTTCGGCCTGTCCGGCTGCTCGTTTAACCTGATCCTGTCGGCCTTCAGCAAGCTGCTGCCGCCGGAGCGGCGCGGTCTTGCGCTCGGCGCCGGCACGGCGGCGGGCTCGCTCGGCCAGTTCCTGTTCGCGCCGTTCGGCGTGGCGTTGATCGACCACTTCGGCTGGCAGAGCGCGCTGATGGTGTTCGCGACGCTGATGCTGTTCATCGTGCCGCTGTCGCTGGCAGTCGCGACGCCACCGGCTGCCGAGGCCAAGCCGACCGAGGCCGAGCAGCAGTCGTTCACGACGGCGCTGATGGAGGCGTTCGGCCATCGCTCCTACGTGCTGCTCGTGCTTGGCTTCTTCACCTGCGGCTTCCAGCTCGCCTTCATCACCGTGCATCTGCCGGCGTTCCTGGTCGATCGCGGCCTGTCGGCGCAGGTCGGCGGCTGGGTGATCGCGGCGATCGGCCTGTTCAACATCATCGGCTCGCTCAGCGTCGGCTGGCTGCAGAGCCGGCTGCCGAAGCGCTACATCCTGTCCTTCATCTATTTCACCCGCGCGCTGGCGACGCTCGCCTTCATCTCGTTCCCGG
>NZ_CAFI01000028.1 GCF_000239775.1 Bradyrhizobium sp. ORS 375 | reverse complement strand
GCTTGAGCATGTCCTGAGGGATATTCAGGGACTTGGAGATCTCACGGACCTTCTTCAGGAAGTCCGGCGTCGAATACTCCTCCTCGCCGCGCGCCTTGCGTTGCGCATTCAGTGCGGTGCGCAGGAACGTCATGGTGGCGACACCGGGAATCTCGACCGGATACTGGAACGCCAGGAACACACCCTTGGCGGCGCGCTCGTCCGGCTCCATGGCGAGGAGATCCTCGCCCTTGAACAGGATCTCGCCGCCGGTCACCTCATAGCCCGGCTTGCCGGCGATGACGTGGCTCAGTGTCGACTTGCCGGAGCCGTTCGGCCCCATGATCGCGTGCACCTTGCCTTCGTCGATCGTGAGCGTCAGCCCGTGGAGAATCTCGCGCTCCTCGACGCGGACCTGCAGGTTCTTGATTTCGAGTAGTGCCATTGTTGTCTCTTCTGTCTGTCCCTCTTCCTCTCGGAGCGCCACAGGCGCGTCTCGAAGGACCGAGGCCCACAAAGCTGATGCTTGAAGAAGGCCGCTCAGCGGCCTTCTCAGGATGCGGCTGTTAGCCGACCGAACCTTCGAGGCTGATCGAGATCAGCTTCTGCGCCTCGACGGCGAACTCCATCGGCAGCTGCTGCAGCACGTCCTTGACGAAGCCGTTGACGACGAGCCCGACCGCTTCTTCCTGCGAAAGACCGCGCTGGATGCAGTAGAACAGCACGTCCTCGGAGATCTTCGACGTGGTCGCCTCATGCTCGAAGGTGGCCGAGGAATTCTTCGCCTCGATATACGGCACGGTGTGCGCGCCGCATTTGTCGCCGATCAGCAGTGAATCGCAGGCGGTGAAGTTGCGCGCGCCGGTCGCCTTGCGATGCGCCGTCACCAGACCGCGATAGGTGTTCTGCGATTTGCCCGCCGCGATGCCCTTGGAGATGATGCGGCTCGACGTGTTCTTGCCGAGGTGGATCATCTTGGTGCCGCTATCGACCTGCTGGAATCCGTTGGAGATCGCGATCGAATAGAATTCACCGCGAGAGTTATCGCCGCGCAGGATGCAGCTCGGATATTTCCAGGTGATCGCTGATCCCGTCTCGACCTGGGTCCAGGAGATCTTCGAGTTGGCGCCGCGGCAGTCGCCACGCTTGGTGACGAAATTGTAGATGCCGCCCTTGCCTTCCGAGTTGCCCGGGTACCAGTTCTGCACCGTCGAGTACTTGATCTCGGCGTCGTCCATTGCGACCAGCTCGACGACCGCCGCATGCAGCTGGTTCTCGTCGCGCTGCGGCGCTGTGCAGCCTTCGAGATAGCTGACATAGGCGCCCTTGTCGGCGATGATCAGCGTTCGCTCGAACTGGCCGGTGTTGCGCTCGTTGATCCGGAAATAGGTCGACAGCTCCATCGGGCAGCGCACGCCGGGCGGCACGTAGACGAACGAGCCGTCGGAGAACACCGCAGAGTTCAAGGTCGCATAGAAGTTGTCGGAGGTCGGCACCACGCTGCCGAGATACTTCTGCACCAGCTCGGGATATTCGCGGATCGCTTCCGAAATCGGCATGAAGATCACGCCGGCCTTCTTCAGCTCCTCCTTGAACGTCGTCGCCACAGACACCGAATCGAACACGGCGTCGACCGCGATCTTGCGGGTCTCGGGGCTGCCGGCGCCGGGCTTCGGCTCGACGCCCTCGAGGATCGCGACCTCGCGCAGCGGAATGCCGAGCTTCTCATAGGTCTTCAGGATCTCCGGATCGATCTCGTCGATCGAGGAGAGCTGCTTCTTCGGCTTCGGCGCGGCGTAGTAATACAGATCCTGGAAGTCGATCTTCGGGTAGTCGACGCGCGCCCAGGTGGGCTCCTGCATGGTCAGCCAGCGGCGATAGGCCTCCAGGCGCCATTCGAGCATCCAGGCGGGCTCGTTCTTCTTGCCCGAGATGAAGCGGATCGTGTCTTCGGAAAGCCCCTTGGGAGCCTTCTCGGATTCGATGACCGTCTCGAACCCATAGCGATATTGGTCGACGTCGATCCGCCTGACGCGGTCGACCGTCTCTTGTACGGCTGGCATTCCATCCTCCGCTCGCGGTTTCAAGGACCGCGGTGGACATCTCTGGGAACCGTCTTACGACGTTTCGCGGACGAAATCACGCCCTTAGAATCGCTCAAGCGCTGTTTCGTCACGTCCCTTAAGTAGGGTCATCGACAGCTTTCGCCAAGCCTCGACGGCCCGATCGACCTCCGCCGTGGTCGTGGACCAGCCAAGACTGAGGCGCACCGCTCCCTGGGCAGCGGCGGAACCCACGCCCATGGCCTCCAGCACATGCGAGGGCTGAACCTTGCCCGAGGAGCAGGCGGAGCCGGAAGACACTGCGATACCTTCGAGATCGAAGCCGATCACGGCCGTCTCGGCCTTCAGGCCGGGCGCGGTGAAGAGCGTGGTATTGGGCAGTCGCGCCGCCTCTGCCGAGAAAACCGTGAGGCCGGACGTCTGGCGCAGGCCGGCTTCCAGGCGCTCATGGAGGGCTGTTAACCTGGGCAGATCCGCTGCGAGTGTCGCAAGAGCGGCTCCCGCCGCGGCGCCGAACCCGGCGATCCCAGCGAGGTTTTCGGTCCCGGCCCGGCGCCCGCGCTCCTGCCCACCGCCCCGCAGCACCGGGACGACGTCCTCGACGCCCCCGCCCAGCACCAGCGCGCCGGCGCCCTTGGGGCCGCCGATCTTGTGCGCAGACACGGTCACAAGGTCGGCCGCCATCTGATTGATATCGAGGGGGATTTTGCCGAACGCCTGGACAGCGTCGACGTGCAGCAGGCCGCCGGCCCGGTGGACGATCTCAGCGACTTGCGAAACCGGTTGAAGCACTCCGGTCTCGTTGTTGGCAGCCATGACCGAAACCAGCGCCGGCGGACCGGCGGCCAGCAAGGCTTCGAGCCGGCCGACGTCGACCACGCCGGACCGGTCAACCGGGATCGTCTGCACCGCCGCCGGCGCGAAGCGGCCGCCGGCCAGCACCGAGGCATGCTCGATCGCCGACACCAGGAGCCGTTCCACTCCTCCGGCCGGCGCCTTCAGCCCGGGGACAAGGGCCAGCGTATTGGCCTCGGTGCCGCCGGAGGTGAACACGACGCGGCGCGCCGCGGTGCCGAGGCCGCGGGCGATCACCGTGCGGGCCTCCTCCATCACCCGCCGCGCCTTGCGGCCCTCGTCATGCACCGAGGACGGATTGCCGACGAGGTCGAACGCCGCCACCATCGCCGCGCGCGCCTCGGGCCGCAGCGGCGTGGTGGCATTCCAGTCGAGATAGACGCGATCGGGCATGGCCTCTCTTACCACCTTCCGCAACAGCGCCAATTGGAACCACGCGCCTCAGGCCGGCTGCTGAACCGCTGCGACGGGCCTGCGCGTCGCCATCCTCAATCCAAATAGCGGTCGTAGCCAGCTGATCCGGCGCACGGTCTCGTAAGTGACAACGCAGACCACAACGGTACCTGCGATGATGATCCCGGCCTCCAGCGCAGCGGGAAGGCCGCTGCCCTTCAAGGCGTGCGCGATCATGATGATCGCGGTCTGATGCACGATATAATAGGGAAACATCGCTTCGGTGAGATAGCGCCGCACCGGCCCGCCGTTCGTGAACAGCCGCCGCGCCTGTCCGAGCACCGCGGCCATCGCCAGCCATTGATAGCAGCCATAGGCGACGCCAGCGCTCGTCTTCAGCGCCGGCACCGGCGTGAGCGAACTGCCGAAGCCGGCCCACAGCGAAATGAAGACGATGAAGGCGCCGGCCGCAACCGCCAGCGCAACCCAGCGCCGACGCTCCAGCGCGGACCAGATGCCCTCCTCCTTCGCCAGCAGGAAGCCGATCAGGAAGGCCGTCGCATAGTCGGCGTGGTTGTACCAGTCGCCGAACAGCGCATGAGTCGACGGAAACAGCGGAAACAGCACGACCCGCCAGGCGGCGAACAGAACGCAGGGCAGGATCAGCAGCCACGGCCCGCGGAGCGCAGCGCCGAGCCGCGTGCCGAGCTGCTCCGCCAGCGCCGGCCAGAGCGCCAGCACGCCGATCACAGCCGCGGTGTAGACCCACAGATAGAGCACGAACCACAGGTGGTTCCAGGTGGGCATCACGATGCACGGCCCCGGGCAGAACTGCACCGCAAAGCCGAGATAGTGCCGGAGATAGAACTCCAGGAAGCCACCGGTGGTGCCGACGCTCTCGAGGACTTGGTCGTAGGACTGCGGCGGCACGATCACGAGCATGCCGAAGACGAGCGGAATGAGGAGCCGCGCCGACCGCGCCCTAAACAGCGAGCGCCGGTCATATTTGCGCAGCATGAAGCGGGTTGCCACGCCCGAGACCAGGAACAGCAGCGACAATCGCCAGGGATTGAGCAGCAGCATCACAGGTTCGAGCCAGACCAGCCGGTGGACGCTCTTGATGTGGAAGCCCCAGGATACGTAGAGCATGCCGACGTGATAGAGAATGAGAAAGCCGAATGCGCCAATCCGGACCCAGTCGAGATCGATGCGCCGGTCCGAGAGAGAGTCTTGCTGGGGTGTCGTCATGAGGGCCGCCTCCTTGACCGGACGCAGGTTGGAATGGACGCGCCGGGGCTGAGTTGAGATGTCCGAGACCAAACCTGACAGGGATGCAGCGACGATCGAACCGGCACGGGACGAAGCCGGGAGCCGGCGGGACGACACGCAGAAGTCGGGGACGAACGGTGGTCGCCGGGGGATCAGCGGTGACCTGGCCATGTTCGCGGCGATCGCGGCGATCGCCGTCGCGATCGGAATCGTGAACGGGCTGTCGGCGGCGCAGGATGCGGCGCGTCGTGGCGAGCCCTACGATCCCGGCCGGCTGGTGTTCTGGGAGCTGTCCAGCATCGCCGTCATCCTGCTGGCCATGCCGATCCTGGTAATGGCGATACGGCGGGCCCGCTTGATCTCGCGCTGGTGGCCGCGGATCGCGATCGCGGCGCTGGCGGTTGCGAGCTTCTCCACCCTGCACATCGCCGGCATGGTCTGGCTGCGGAAGCTGGCGCTCTGGGCGATCGGCAGCGCCTATGACTTCAACACGTCGTTCGCGACGCTGCTGTACGAATTCCGCAAGGACGCCGTCACAGCCATCCTCATCGGGGGCACGATCTGGCTGCTCGATAGCCGGCGCGAGCTGATCGCCCAGCGCGCGAGCGAGGCGGTTCTCCCGCCGGCGCCAAAGCCGGAGGCACCGCAGGCGATCTGGCTGCGTGACGGCACCAGC
Source organism: Bradyrhizobium sp. ORS 375 (assembly GCF_000239775.1). Lineage (GTDB taxonomy): Bacteria > Pseudomonadota > Alphaproteobacteria > Rhizobiales > Xanthobacteraceae > Bradyrhizobium. Next base: position 10,668 of record NZ_CAFI01000028.1, on the reverse strand, counting down.
CGCATCCGGGTCGACCCGCGCCAGATTCTCTGGGTCAGCTCGGCCGGCAATTACATCGAATACCGTCTGCACGACGGGTCCGAGCACCTGATCCGCGGCACGCTGGCCGCAGCGGAGACCGAGCTGGGATCGTTCGGCCTCGTCCGAGTACACCGGACCAAGCTGGCCAACCTCGACCGAGTCACCGCCTTGGAGTTCAAACCCTCCGGCGATTTCGATCTCGTTTTCGACACCGGCCACTCGCTGCAGGGAAGTCGCCGCTACCGGGCTGCCGTGGCCACGCTGGAGCGTCCCGCCGCGCCGTCATGATCGCGCAGGGTCGCTTTGAAGCGACGCCGGGTACCAACTCTTTCCGTTTGAGTTTCAATTATTTAGGCCCAGTTCTGGGCAGGCCCGATCAAGCCCTGGGCGCCCACTCCCCGGCTTGGGGCTCAGGCCCCGCCCCGGTGGCCGGGCGTTGAAAATCCTTGCTTTTTGCCCCGCGCTCCATGCTAGAAGGCCAACTTCCAGTCACGCCAGCACCGCTCCGTCCGAGCGAACGGATGGTGCTCGATCACCACTTTTCCTGCTGAACTCGTCGGCGAGGCGCCAGATGAAGCACGGACGAAGTCGGTCGATGCTCTGCCAAGGATTCTCTGATGCCTGAAGTCATCTTCAACGGTCCGGCCGGCCGCCTCGAAGGCCGTTACCACCCGGCGAAGCAGAAGAACGCGCCGATCGCGATGATCCTGCATCCGCATCCGCAGTTCCATGGCACGATGAATCATCAGATCGTGTACCAATGCTACTACGCCTTCGCGCATCGCGGCTTCTCGGTGCTGCGCTTCAATTTCCGCGGCGTCGGCCGCAGCCAGGGCTCTTTCGACCACGGCACGGGTGAACTGTCCGATGCGGCGTCGGCGCTCGACTGGGCGCAGACCATCAACCCCGAGGCGCGCGCCTGCTGGGTCGCCGGCTTCTCGTTCGGCGCCTGGATCGGCATGCAGCTCCTGATGCGCCGTCCGGAGGTCGAGGGCTTCATCTCGATCGCCCCGCCCGCCAATCTCTACGACTTCTCGTTCCTGGCGCCCTGCCCGTCCTCCGGACTGATCGTCCATGGCGAGAAGGATGCGGTGGTGCCGCCGAAGGACGTCAACACGCTGGTCGAGAAGCTGAAGACGCAGAAGGGCATCGTGATCGACCAGCAGGTCATCCCCGGCGCCAACCACTTCTTCGACGGCAAGCTCGAGCCGCTGATGGAAACCATCACGGCCTATCTGGACATGCGCCTCGCCAATGTGAGGTGAGGCTAAGCGCAGGCCGTGGTCGTCCGAACGGACGTACCTTGGGGCACTGCTGTTATCACCCGCGACAGCGGGTGATCCAGTACGCCGCGGCTTCTCGGCTGATCATCGATGTCTCGGAGTACTGGATCGCCCGGTCAAGCCGGGCGATGACAGCTATGGGTGTGGCTTGAGCGCTCGGCACGACAACCGCGTCCCTACGCCGAACGTCGCTACGCCGCCTGCTTCAACAAATAAGCATCGTGCCGCACCAGGAACGCGCGGAGCAGTTGCGGATACTCCGGGCTGACCGCACTCTTCACACTCGGTCGCTGCGCCAGCCGATCGCGCCAGGCTCGCACCTTCGGCGATGAAGCAAAAATGCCGAGATCGCCATATGCATCGAACACATCGAAATAGCGGAAGATCGGCGCGAACACCGCGTCGACCAGGCTGAACCGCGCGCCAGCGAAATACGGCCCGTCACCGAGCGCCACCTCGACGCGGGCGAACTTCGCCGTCAGCGCCTCGCGCTTGGCTGCGAACACCGCAGCATCCTGCGTCGTCTCCAGGCCCCAGAGATCGCCGAGGATTGCCGAGCCGAACTCCATCCAGGCGCGGTGCTGCGCCCGCGCCAGCGCGTCCGCGGGATGCAGCTTCGCGCCACTCTGCGTCTCCTCGATGTACTCGCAGATCACGTTGCTCTCGAACAGCGCGATCTCGCCTTGCGCTGACGGCACCACCAGCACGGGCACCTTCCCGAGTGGAGAGATCTTTAGAAACCAGTCTGGCTTGTTGGCGAGATCGATGTCGATCCGCTCGAACGCAACGCCCTTCTCGGTGAGCGCGATGACGGCGCGTTGCACATAGGGGCAGAGCTTGTGACTGATCAGCTTCAGGGAGGGCGACATGACATGCTCGACAGTTTGATGCAGATGCATCAAACTAGATGCACTTGCATGAAGTTGTCAAGGTGAATGCATCTGCATGGATCAGGGACGCGCGATCACCCCGCCGGTCATCGGGAATGGGACGCCCGTGGTGGTCGGATAGCTCAGCGGCAGGCCCTTCATGCCGCGCACGGCGAGGAAGCCGAACGCCTGGGCCTCGATGGCGTCGGCCGACCAGCCCAGCGCATCCGCCGACTCCACGCTCGCGGGCGCCAGGCGCTGACGCAGCATCCGCATCATCGTGTGGTTGCGGGCGCCGCCGCCGCACACGATCCAGCTCGCCGGCGGCTTCGGCAGCAGCGGCACGACCCGCGCGATGGCGGCGGCCGTGAACGCCGTCAGCGTGGCCGCGCCGTCCGCCGCACTCACATCGCCCAGCTTCAACGCGGCGAAGTCGTTGCGGTCGAGCGACTTCGGCGGCGGCAGCGTAAAGAACGGCAGCGCCAGCGCGGTCGCGATCCACGCCTCGTCCGGCGTGCCCTGCTCCGCCACGCGGCCATCCTGATCGAACGCCTGTCCGGTCGTGCGGTGCATGAAATCATCGAGCAGCGCATTCCCCGGACCGGTGTCGCAGGCGATCAGCACGTCCTCGCCGTCGATATAGGTGATGTTGGAGACGCCGCCGATGTTGACCACGGCGATCGGCCCGGGCCGTGCCAGCGATTGCGCCAGCGCACGGTGATAGACCGGCACGAAGGGCGCGCCCTGCCCGCCGAAATCGACATCGGCAGCGCGGAAATCATGCATCACCGGGATATGGACCGCCTTGGCCAGCGCGGCCGCGTCGCCGATCTGCACGGTCAGGCGCCGCTCCGGGCGGTGCAGCACGGTCTGGCCGTGGAAGCCGACGATGTCGATATCCTCCGGCATCAGCCGGTGCTGCGCCAGGAACGCCGCGATCGCCTCGGCATGCGCCAATGTCACGGCCTGCTCGGCCTCGCGCACCCGCCCTGGCCGCGCCTCACGCTGCTCGATCTGAACAGCATCGGCGAGCGCCTGGCGCAGCAGGCTGCGCTCAGCGGGACTGTAGACGCGGTAGCCGGACGGACCGAGGCTCTTGATCTGCCGTCCGTCGGTCTCGATCAAGGCCACGTCCACCCCGTCCAGCGAGGTGCCACTCATGAGGCCAAGTGCGGTCAGAATCATTGCAGTCGAACCTGAAAATCCCGGCCTCGCCTGGAAGTGCGGCTGATTTGAGGTCCCGCCCGGGTCCTGTACATGACCTTGTACAAGCCGGGCGCGTCCTATAATGCCACAACGCCTGGACCGGCGGCAGCCGCCCTCCTACGCCGGGCCGCGACAAGCGGCCAATACCGTAAACAAATGCTCAGAGTCGCCGACCATGACTGGCTTCAAGTCTGATTTCCTGAACGTGCTGCAGAGCCGCGGGTTCATTCACCAGTGCTCGGATTTCGCGGGCCTGGATGCGCTCGCCGCCAAGGGCCAGGCGACCGCCTATGTCGGCTATGACTGCACCGCACGCTCGCTGCACATCGGCAACTTCCTGACCATGATGATGCTGTACTGGCTGCAGCAGACCGGGAACAAGCCGATCACCCTGATGGGCGGCGGCACCACGATGGTCGGCGACCCCTCCGGCAAGGACGAGACCCGGGCGATGCGCACGGTCGAGGAGATCGAGGCCAACAAGGCGTCGATCCGCGGCGTGTTCGCAAAAGTTCTGCGATATGGCGACGGCGCCACCGACGCCATCATGCTCGACAATGCGGAGTGGCTGACCAAGCTCAACTGGATCGAGATGTTGCGCGACATCGGCCGGCACTTCTCGGTCAACCGCATGCTGACCATGGACTCGGTCAAGCTCCGGCTCGAGCGCGAGCAGGAGATGAGCTTCATCGAGTTCAACTACATGGTCTGCCAGGCCTACGACTTCGTCGAGCTGTCACGCCGCACCGGCTGCCGGCTGCAGATGGGCGGCTCCGACCAATGGGGCAACATTATCAACGGCGTCGAGCTCGGCCGCCGCATGGGCACCGAGCAGCTGTTCGCGCTGACCACGCCGCTGCTCACCACCGCCTCCGGCGCCAAGATGGGCAAGACCGCGCAGGGCGCGATCTGGCTCAATGCCGACCAGTGCAGCCCGTATGAGTTCTGGCAGTACTGGCGCAACACCGAGGACGCCGACGTCGTCAAGTTCCTCAAGCTGTTCACGACGCTGCCGCTGGCCGAGATCGAGAAGCTCGGCGCGCTGCAGGGTGCCGAGATCAACGAGGCCAAGAAGGCGCTGGCGGATGCGGCGACCACGCTGCTGCATGGCGAGGAAGCTGCGCGCACCGCGGCCGACACGGCGCGCCGCACCTTCGAGGAAGGCGCGATTGCCGAGAACCTGCCGACCATCGAGGTCGCCAAGAGCGAACTCGACGCCGGCCTCGGCGTGCTCAACGCCTTCGTCAAGGCGGGCCTCGTCGCCTCCAATGGCGAGGCGCGGCGCCAGATCAAGGGCGGCGGCCTCAGGGTCAACGACGTCGCGGTCACCGACGAGAAGATGGCGCTGACTCGGGCGGAGCTGACCAGCGAGGGTGTGATCAAGCTGTCCCTGGGCAAGAAGCGGCACGTGCTGGTCAAGCCTGCATAGGGGCATTCGCTTTTGCCCGCTTGTCAGGGGGCGCCGAACGGCGCTCCCTGGCGAACATGACGATCAGCGCGCCGCCAGAGCCTGCGCAAGCCGAGGAAACCTCCAGCCCGCCGCGTGCGCGCATGGCCTTCGTCGTGCTCGGACTGTGCTTCGCACTGTCGGTGCTCGGCCGTGGCCTCGGCGAGAGCTTCACCGTCTTTCTCAAGCCGATCTCCGACAGCTTCGGCTGGGACCGCGCCGAGGTGGTCTCGATCTACTCGCTGACGGCGCTGGCCGGCGGCCTCGCCGCGCCCCTGATCGGCCGGCTGTTCGACCATTCCGGCCCACGCACAGTCTATGCGCTCGGGCTCCTGCTGCTGGGCTCGGCGTTCACGGCCGCCGCACATGCCCAGGCGCTGTGGCAATTCCAGCTCAGCATCGGCCTGTGCGTCGGCATCGGCATCGCGCTGATCGGCAACGTGCCGAACTCGATCCTGCTCGGGCGCTGGTTCGGCGCGCGATTGTCGACGGCGATGGCCGTGATCTATTCGGCGACCGGGGCCGGCGTGCTGCTGCTGTTGCCGGGCTCGCAACTCCTCATCGACGCCATCGGCTGGCGCAGCGCGTATCAATCGTTCGGCGCCGCCGCCTTCACCCTGCTGGTGCCGCTGGCGCTGCTGCCATGGCGGCTGTTCGCCGCCGGTGCCCCTCACATTGCCAAGCCGATCAGTGACGAGCTCGCCGAGGACGCCTGGACCTTGTCACGCGCGCTGCGCCACCACGCCTTCTGGGCGCTGTTCGCGACCTTCTTCTTCACGGCCATCGGCATGTATGCGATCGCGCCGCAGGTGGTCGCCTATCTGATCGATGCCGGCTTCGCGCCGCTGCAGGCCGCCACCGCGTGGGGCTTCTCGGGCGTCGTCCTGCTGTTCGGCATGCTCGGGGTCTCCGCGCTCGACGGGCTGATCGGGCGCCGGCCGTCGGTGCTGTTCTCCTACGCGGTGTCGATCGCGGGCATCCTGATGCTGTGGGCGCTGCAGGTCTGGCCCAACATCTTTCTGCTCACCGGCTTTGTCGTCTGCTTCGGCAGCATGATCGGCTCGCGCGGTCCGCTGCTGTCGGCGACCGCGATGAAGATCTTCCGCGGCAAGCGGCTCGGCACGATCTACGGCACCATCACCATCGGCAGCGGGCTCGGCTCGGCGCTGGGGTCATGGAGCGGCGGCGTCATCCACGACCTCACCCACGGCTACGACGCGGTGATCCTGCTCGCGCTGGTCAGCGTCATCATCGGCATGATCCCGTTCCTGGTGGTGCCGGCGCTGCGGCGCTGATCCGGCCACAGGCCTCAATTGTTCGGCGCGACCTCCGCCGGCGGATAAGGCTGCTTGCCGGTATTGAACTGGAAGATGTTCCTGAACACGCCGGGGGCCATCGCCGAGATCGGGTTGACGCGCATCACCGGCGCGCTCGGCGTTCCCACCACCTCGTAGGTCACGCCGATCAGGCCTTCCTTGTTGCCGTTGCCGAGGATCAGCCCGAAGAACGGGATCTGGCCGAAGATGTTGTTGAGACCATAGGCCGGCACGATCGTGCCGTTCATCCGCACCTGGTTGTTGTTGTAGTCGATGTTGCCTTCGATGGTCAGGCCGATCGTCGGTCCCTGGACGATGCCGTCCCTGAACGACATCAGCCCCGGCTGGCGGGTGAACTCGGCGCGCAGCGCCGTGAAGCCGATGCCGCCGCTCTGGCCGCCGCCCTGCGCCCCGCCCGCCACGGCGCGGTCGAGCTGCTGCTCGCCCCGCACGGTGAAATCGCGCATGTTGATCAGCCCTTCCTTGGGGCCGGGATCGGCGGTCGGCGGCTCCATGGCGAGCTCGAGCTGCCCGCCCTGCACCTTCGAATAAGTGTCGGCGAAACGCAGCAGCGCGCCGGCATCGTTGGTCGTCAGGTAGATCACCTCGCGGCCCTGCCGACGACCGCGCTGATCCGCCGTGTCGCGCCCGAAGCGAAGATCGGCCGTCACCGGCGTGTCGCGGCCGACCTTGCCGCTGAGACTGAAGGTCTTGAAGGCGCCGTTGCGCCGCGAGACCTTGGCGTCGACCCCGCGCAGCGCCTCGCCGTTAAAGCCGGCGACCGCACCGAGCTTGATCTCGGCGTCGAAATCGATGTTCGAGCGCGACTTGTTCTTGTCGGCATCCTTGTTGGTCCCGGAGATCGCCGACTTCAGGAAGCCGCGGCCGTCGAACACGTCACCGCGCATCGACAGCTTCAGCACGCCGTCCTGGCCGCGCTCGGCCTTGATCTGGGTCTTGTCGCCTTCCGACGGCGAATAGACCGGGAAGTTGGCGTTCATCAGGTCGCCGTTCTGGTCGATCTCCAGCGAGCCCTTGATCGAGACGCCACCGCCCTCGATGTTGATGTCCTCGAAGCGGGTCGATTGCTGTTTCGCCACGACGTTGAAGGTAGCCTTGCCCGACTTGCCCGGGTTCTTCACCCAGCCCGGCAGCAGATTGTCGAGCTTCAGCTTGGTGAGATCGGCCTCGACGCCGATCCGGCTGTCGCGCTCGGGGGCGCCCGCGATCTTGCCGTTGAGCTTGAGCGGCACGTCGCCGGTGATGGCGGTGCCGAGATCAAGGCCGAGCCTGGCACGGCTGGCGTCGTCGAGCGTCGCCTGCATCCTGATGTCGGCGTCCCCGTCCGTCGGCTTGCGATAGTCGAGCGCCGCCGGCTGGCCATTGATCTTGACGTCGCCCTTGACCTGGTAGCCTTGCGTGTTGGCCACGATCTTGAGCGTGTTGGCCTCGAGCTTCTGATTCATCACCAGCTTATCGGCGGCAAAGCCGTTGAGATCAGCCGTGACCGTGTAGTTGGTGTCGGCCTTGGTCAGCTCGCCCTTGACCGGCATTGCGAGATTGACGTTGGCCTGGAACGTGCCCTTGGTCTGGGCGGGATCGATCGGAATCGACGACATGTCGCTCAGCCGGTCGGAGGCGAGGATCTCAGCCGCCGCCGCGACCGGACCTTCGACGCGCATGCGCACCCGCGACGGCGACGGCTTCGGCGCCATGTCCGGCACCTCGAAGACGAGGTCGGAGAAGGTCAGCTTGCGGCCAGCCGGCGTGTCGGCGACGCCCTGCCCGACGGTCACCGTCGCGGTGCGACCGGTCACATGCGCCTTCATATCGGCATCGCGCACCGCGGGCAGGCCGTCGACGGGACGCACGGTGACGTTGGTCGCGATGACGTTGACGTCGAGGCCGTCGTCGGGAATCGGCGGCCCTTTGCGCGGCAGGTTGCGGGTCGGCGAATTGACCGCGATGTCGATGCGCTGGATGTTGCCGCGCTCGATGCGCTCGATCATCCAGGCGCGCACCTCCGGCACGATCAGCGCCGGCCAGATCCGCTTCATCGCCAGCGCCGGCATCGGCGTCGCGGCGAAGCCGAGCTTCAGCCTGGGCTCGCCGGCGTAGTCGACGCTGCCGGTGCCGGCGACGCCGATCTCGCCATTGGAGACCTCGGCCTGCGTCAGCAGCACGCGCTTGCCTTCGGTGTCGAACCGAAAGTTGATCGAGATGCGGTTGAAGATCAGCGGCGGATCGTTGGCGATCGCGCCGAGCAGAATGGTGCCGCCGCTCAAGTTCAGCCGCCAGTCGTTGACGCCGTCATTCGGCGGCTCGAGATGGGCGTTCAGCGTGACGCGGTTGGCGCCGGAGATCACCTTGAACGGCGCCACCAGCGCGCGGCGGCTGGCGTCCCACTCCATGTTGATCTCGGCGGAGTCGATCGCCATCGGATAGTCGGGCGTATCGGTGTCGATGATATTGCCGGCGCCGATGTTGATCTTGCCGCGCAGATAGGTCGGCAGCCCGTCACGGCCGAGCTCGCCCTTGATCTCGCCCGTCAGCGGCAGGTCCGCCATGTAGGTCAGATCCTTCAGCCGCAGCGCCAGCAGGATATTGCTGGTCGAGACCTTGTCGGCCTTGATGTCGATCGTGCGCACGCCGTTGGCCGGCGGTCCCACCAGGACGCGCAGCAGCCATGGCTTGGCGCCCTCCTCGCCGAGGTTGAGCGCGACGCCGCCGCCGGAGGGACGGCGCAGGCTGAGGCTGATGTTCTCGAACGTCCATTTGTTGCCGCGCTGCTGGTCGTCGACGATCAGCACGCCGTTCTTCAGGCCGATCTCGTTCAGGTTCTGGCCGTCGAGCCCGGTCAGGCTGAGGCTGTCGAGCCAGTCGAGCCCGGCCAACAGGCCGTTCGGGGCGGTCGCCGGGACAGCTGACGGGTTCACAGGTGCGACCTGCGGAGCCGTGGCCTGGCCCGTGCCGGGCGCCGGCGCAGCAGCCTGTCCGGGACGCGGGAAGGTCGGCGGCAGGCCGGCATCGCGCTTGGAGGCGACGCCGGTGGCCAGCGGCTTGCTGGTCTCGCCGGTGGAGACGGTGACGGTGCCGTCGGGGGTGATCCGGATGGCGAGTTCGGCATCCACCAGCTTGAGGCTCTCGGCGCGCAATTGCCCCATCAGCAGCGCGGCGCCGGACAACCGCACCTCGGCCTTGGGCGCGCTGGCGACGATGGCGTGATCCTGGTCGCGCACCACGATGTCGCGAATCCGCACCGCCACTCGGATCCGGCCGGCGCGCTCGATCTGGGTGCCGCCGACCTCGACCGTATTGCCGTGCCCGATATTGTCCGCGATCGCGGCGGCGAGCCATGGCGTGGCGAGATCGAGGCTGATCGGCCCCGCGCCGAGCCGCAGCCACAGCCCGGCGAAGCCGACCGCCAGGATCAGCACCAGCAGCCCGAGCGACACCACGATTCGTCGCGCCACGCGGCCGCGCCGCGGCTGGGTCGTCGAAAGACCGCCGCTCAGCTTCGAGTCGGCCCGCGACAGCAGCCGGCGGGCGCGCTGCTCGGCGGCCTCGTCATGCTCGGCTTGCTCCTCGGGATGCTCAGCGTCGTGCCAATCGGCGTCATCCCACTGCTGGCCCTGGGTGTCCGCTTGCAGATGGGGCCGCTGGGGTGATGTCTGTCTTGCCATTGCCTCTCGGTGCTGGCCCCTGGTGTCCGATATGTTCGTGCCAAACTGGCCTCGGCCAGGTTGGTCGCCGGTGATGCCTCGCCCGTTCACCGGGCGCTCCCCTGGCTCGCCGGCATGGCCCGCGTCCCCGTCACGTCCCGCTCGCGCGGGGCGCCTTTCGAACCGTCCGCAGCGATCGCGCCCGCGCCGCTGGCCGGGCGAAGCGCCGGATCGCCGTCACTATATCCCGTCGTCCTCACCTTTGCCCACCCGCTCGTGACGGCGGAGGCAGCCGACGGTCTGGGCGATCCCAGGACCGCTCGAAATTTGTCGCAGGCTCATCTGATCCGGAGACGGTACGAGAGTCGTCATGGAACTGGTACTCACGCTTGCTGGTACCCGTGATTTCATGAGCGTCGCAAGAGGCATCAGCCGCGACGCGTGAAAGCAGGGAAGCAGATCGATCCCGGGACACCGGACAAGAACCGAGATACTTTCATTGTTGAGCCGCCGAAAGCGACGAAAGGAAGGCGTATGTCAAAGGAATCACGGAAGAAATCCTCCAATCCGGCGTCGTACGGGGAAACCGCCGGAAACCGCGTCGCCACCGCCGCAAAATCCGTCGCCAAGAAGACCGCCAAGCCCGCAACGCCCAAATCGGCCAACAAGACCACTGCCAAGCCGGCAAAGAAGGCCGCAAAGGCCGTAACCAGCAAGGCTGCGCCCCCGAAGCCCGCGGCGAAGGCCAAGGCGGCAAAGGCCAAGCCGGCGAAGGTCAAGGCGGCGAAGCCCGCCGCGGTCGGAACCGGGCTCGCCGAGGGCGCCAAGGCACCGGCCTTCAGGCTGCCGCGCGACGGCGGCGGA
>NZ_CAFI01000029.1 GCF_000239775.1 Bradyrhizobium sp. ORS 375 | reverse complement strand
TCAATCAGATCGGACGCGCTCGAACGAATGTCGCAAGTCGGCGCGCGCCGCCCGTCGGGCAAATCATGTCCGGCCATCTGTGCGATCGACGTCGCTCGATTGCCGTCAGCGCGCGTTTGCCGACTCGATATCCGTGGCATCAACCAACTCGTTTCGTTCGTGATTTCAAGCTGATCAGCGCAGCCATCCGACGCGCATAGAAAAATGGCTTTCGCTTTTCCGAAATTCATGCTTTCCTCCCGCCATCCCGTCTCGCCACGAGGGACGTTTCGCGATCGTCACGAGGCGTGAGGCGGGGATGCGGTGGCCGCGAGGGTGCGCAGCATGTCCTTTACGGATGTGCGGACGAACGAGGCTCTTGCGGACGTGAAGCTGCGTGGTCCTGGCGCCCCGAAGCTGGCGCCAAGCTCGCGACGATGCAGGGGCATCGTGCGGGTGACGGTGGCTAACAAGCCGGACACCGGGGAGAGCGCAGAATAAGCGTGAATCCATCGCGCAGGGAGGGCCGGGTCAAGCCGGCTGTACCTGTGGTTCCTGCCCCGTGCACTTCTTTTCGCACGGGGGCCACGGGCCTCAGCCGAGGCCCGGCCTTCCCTGCGCCCTCGCTTCGAGAGGGCGATGAGGCGGTCAACACTCGGACGCGAAAGCGGGCGCGAGGAGGGCAGCGCATGTCATGGTCATTGGCAGCGACAAAATCGATCCGCGAATCCCGTCTGGGGATACGTCATTTCGAGTCCCGTTGCCGCCCCTGGATTGCTTCGTCGCTGCGCTCCTCGCAATGACGAGGAGACACTGGTTCACCGCCGAGCCACCGTCTGTTGCGCGGCAGAGTCTTTCGGTCGTCATTGCGAGCGAAGCGAAGCAATCCAGGGGCGCCGAGGGGACTCTGGATTGCTTTGTCGCGGAGCCTGTCATCAGCCCGTGCCTTGCACGGACCTGTCGGCTCCTCGCAATGACGCAGGAAGAAAAAGGTGGTCGTAAATGCCAAGGCATCAAAGCGGGGAGAGCCGTTTGGCAGACCTCGCCAGAACAAAAAAAGCCGGGCGAAGCCCGGCTTTCGGTGATCAGATGACGCCGTCGCCCTCAGTAGGGGATCGGAATTCGCGTCGGGTAGCCGCCGAGATCGGACGGCGGCATCAGCGGCTGGCGGTCGATCGGGCGGTTCAGGTTCTCGCGGGCGAACGACGGATAGCCGACGGCCGGCGGGAAGGCGTAGTCCGAGAACTTGCGGTCGCCCGGCAGCACCTCGGTGCCGCCGTCGAGGAAGGAGCGCCGCGTGACGTAGACGCGGGTGCGCGGACCGGCCTGGTAGGAATAGTTCGGGCCGTTGGAATAGACCGCCGCGGCGCGGCGCTTGGTCGTGGCGGCCTCGGCGGACGTGATGGCAAAAGACGTGACGGCAAGACCGGTCGCGGCGATCACAGCCAAGGCCATGACCCGGGTCGCAGCAGAAATTTCAATCATCACGTCCTCTTCCTCGCGCCAAAAGGGGCGGGCGCTCGCCATGCGCATGATCTGGCGCGCACAATATCTGCGTCGGCTGTGGCATCACAAGGTCATTCCCGCGACGGCGCGCAAGATAAATTCCGGCTGTGGCGGGAAAGTTGCATCAAAATCCGTGACTTGCGGCGCCGACCAAGGCCCGGTCAGGGGGCCGCGACATCGCGCAACAGGCCGACACCAAGGCGCCGGTCAGTACGTGCCGCGGAGCTTGGGATTGTCGAGCGCGCTGATCCAGTCATTGAGCGTCTTGGCCACCCCCTGGACGTCGCAATCCGCGCGCCGCGGCTCGGCCTGGGCGAACAGCTCGGTCAGGGCGGCCTCATGACCGGGCGCGGGCAGCAAGGCGAGGCGGTTCAACATGCAGCCGACGGCTGCTCGCCGCGTCTGCACCGCGACGCCCTGGCAGGACCAGCCGGAGATCCGCACCGCCGGCACGGCAATGGTCTTCAGGAAGCCCAGGCAGGCGCCGGGGCCGTCCGGGGCGCCGGCCGGGCGCAGCAGGCTGACGGGACCGAACCGGCTGTCGATGATGCCGGCCGCTTCCAGCTCCGGGGCAGGTCGCCCCATCCGGGCGGCCAGCTGTCCGATCGGGTTGCGCATGCCGTCGCGCTCCGGGCCGATCCGGTAGACCTCGATCTCGGCGACCGGCCGCTCGGCGCGCTCGCCCCAACGCAGCACGTCCTTGCGGCCGCCGGCCTGATGGGTGAGCACGGTATAGGTCGCGGTCCGGTCGGGCTGATCGGTGAGGCGCAGCGAGAACGCCGGCACGGCGCCGTCGGCAACCGTCCAGCCGGCTTTGGCGGGGACCGTATCGTCGGAGCCGTTGTCGAGCCGGTTCCAGGCGGCGACGCCGAGCATGGCGATCAACGCCAGAGCCCCCACATAGGCGAACAGGCGCGCGAACGTGCCGCAGACCTCGTCCGCCATGGCCCTGAGGGCCGGCGAGATCAGGGCCGTGCGGGTCGTGGCGGCTGTTCGGGCCGAATCGGAACGCATCGAAAGCGAGACATCGTGGTAACGTTGTGTCAGGGACGTTTCTCGCATAGAAGCGCTGCCGCTTCCGTTTCCGCTGATGCACGCGGTCGGCCAAATTTCTTCGGAGAGTGAACGATGGGTTACAAAGTCGCAGTGGTCGGCGCGACCGGCAATGTCGGACGGGAAATGCTCAATATTCTCGACGAGCGGCAATTCCCCGCGGACGAGGTCGTGGCGCTGGCATCACGCCGCAGCGTCGGCGTCGAGGTGTCCTATGGCGACCGCACCCTGAAGTGCAAGGCGCTCGAGCACTACGATTTTGCCGACGTCGACATCTGCCTGATGTCCGCGGGCGGAGCGGTCTCGAAGGAATGGTCGCCGAAGATCGGCGCCGCCGGCGCCGTGGTGATCGACAACTCGTCGGCCTGGCGCATGGATCCGGACGTGCCGCTGATCGTGCCGGAGGTGAATGCCGATGCCACCGCCGGCTTCAACAAGAAGAACATCATCGCCAATCCGAACTGCTCGACCGCGCAGCTCGTCGTCGCGCTGAAGCCGCTGCACGACAAGGCGACCATCAAGCGCGTGGTGGTGTCGACCTATCAGTCGGTATCCGGCGCCGGCAAGGACGCGATGGACGAATTGTTCTCGCAGACCAAGGCCGTCTACACCAACGACGAGCTGGTCAATAACAAGTTTCCCAAGCGCATCGCCTTCAACGTCATTCCGCAGATCGACGTCTTCATGGAAGACGGCTTCACCAAGGAAGAGTGGAAGATGATGGCGGAGACCAAGAAGATCCTTGATCCGAAGATCAAGCTGACCGCGACCTGCGTGCGCGTGCCGGTGTTCGTCGGCCACTCCGAAGCCGTCAATGTCGAGTTCGAAAACCCGATCACCGCCGACGAGGCCCGCAACATCCTGCGCAACGCGCCGGGCTGCCTCGTGATCGACAAGCACGAGCCGGGCGGCTACGTGACGCCCTACGAGGCCGCCGGAGAGGACGCCACCTATATCAGCCGCATCCGCGAGGACGGCACCGTCGAGAACGGCCTCGCCTTCTGGTGCGTGTCCGACAACCTCCGCAAGGGCGCGGCGCTGAACGCGATCCAGATCGCGGAAGTCCTGATCAACCGTAAGCTGATCACCGCCAAGAAGAAGGCCGCCTGATAGACACACGGTGCGCCGTCGCCCGGGTAAGCATCATGGCCGTCGCATATGACAATGGAAGTTTGGGGATCGTCTGTCTCTAAGTCGTCATGGCCGGGCTTGTCCCGGCCATCCACGTCGTTCGGCATACTGAGGACAACGTGGATGCCCGGGACAAGCCCGGGCATGACGGCGTAACTAATCAGAAGGGTCGTTTGCGGGCGAGTCCCGGTGGAATGACCGAGCGGATTCGGGTGGGGTCGAAATTGGCTGAAAGCAGCAAGACCGAGTCAGCGGCGCCAGCGACCGTGCCGTCAAAGCACGCACCCGGTCCGCTCGAGCGCGGGCTCGAGGGCTTCCTGTTCAAGAGCCGCTGGCTGATGGCGCCGTTCTATGTCGGCCTCGTCGTCAGCCTCGTGGTCCTGCTGTTCAAGTTCGCGCTGCTGCTGTGGGAGAGCGTCGTCCATCTGCCGACCGCCAAGGAGAGCGACATCATCCTCGGCGTGCTCGGCCTGATCGACGTCTGCCTCACCGGCAATCTGGTGCTGATCGTGGTGTTCTCCGGCTACGAGAACTTCGTCTCGCGCATCGACCCCGGCGGCCATCCCGACTGGCCGGAATGGATGACCAAGGTCGATTTCGCCGGGCTGAAACAGAAGCTGCTCGCCTCGATTGTCGCGATCTCGGCGATCCAGCTGCTGAAGGCCTTCATGAATCTCGACGCCGGCTACGACTCGGTCAAGCTCGGCTGGCTGGTCGGCGTGCACATGACCTTCGTGGTGTCGACGGTGATGCTGGCGCTGTCAGACCGGTGGTCAGGAGATCATTGATGAGGGCGAGTAGCAAAGGGTGACGACCGCAGACCAGCTCCTCGCACCTTCCGCCTCGCTACGCGACGGTCCGCGCGCTCTTGAATTCCTTGCTCGCCTTGTCGAGCACGAACAGCGAGCCCTCGGCGACGCCGAAATAGGCGCCATGCAGTTGCAGATCGCCGGCCTCGACGCGGCTGCGGACGAACGGGAATGTCATCAGGTTCTCGAGGCTGCGGAACACCGCGGCCTTCTCGATCCTTGTGACGAAGTCCTGAAAGCTCTCACGGTCGCGCTGCTCGACGACCTCGCCGGGCTTGATGAACATCGACATCCAGCGGCCGATGAAATCGCCCGGCGACAGCGGCGCCGCCTTGTCGACAAAGGCGCGGATGCCGCCGCATTGGGCATGGCCGAGGATGACGATGTGCTTCACCTTCAGCACCGTGACGGCATATTCCAGCGCCGCCGACACGCCGTGAGCGTTGGCGTCGGGCTGATAGATCGGCACGAGATTGGCGATGTTGCGCAGGACGAACAATTCGCCGGGGCCGACGTCGAAGATCACCTCGGGCGAGACGCGGGAATCGCAGCAGCCGATCACCATCACTTCGGGCGACTGGCCGCGCTCGGACAGCTCCAGATAGCGGCTCTGTTCGGTGGGGAGGCGCTGGGTGGTGAAGGCGCGATAGCCTTCGAGCAGACGTTGCGGAAACGAGATCATGGGCCCTGCCTTAAACACACGAGGCCTGCGGGAACAAGCCTTTCGGCCCGGCGGTCGAAATGGTATCGCGGGCCGCTGCCATAAACCAAGGGAAACGCCGAAATGATCCGCCCGCGCCGCAGTCTCCTGTTCATGCCCGGCTCCAATGCCCGCGCGCTGGAGAAGGGGCGGAACCTGCCGGCCGATGGGCTGATCCTCGATCTCGAGGATTCCGTGGCGCCGGACGCGAAGGCCGCCGCGCGCGAGCAGATCGCCAAGGCGGTCGCCGCCGACGGCTACGGCAAGCGCGAGTTGCTGATCCGCATCAACAGCCTGGACACGCCATGGTGGAGCGACGACGTCGCGATGGCCGGCCAGACCGCCACCGACGGCATCCTGGTTCCCAAGGTTTCGGCCGTCGAGGACCTGCGCCTGGTGACCGGCCGCCTTGCCGAGGTCGGCGCCGATCCGGCGCTGAAGGTGTGGGCGATGATCGAGACGGCGCGTGCCGTGCTCGACGCTGACCTTCTCGCCGCCACGGTGCACGAGGCGGGCTCGCGGCTCGCGGGCTTCGTGTTCGGGCCGAACGACATCTCGCGCGAGACCCGCATCCGCATGGTGCCGGGCCGCGCGACCATGCTGCCGATGATCAGCCACTGCATCCTGGCGACGCGCGCGCACGGGCTGGACATTCTCGATGGCCCCTACAGCGATTTCGCCAACACCGACGGCTTCGCGCAGGAATGCATCCAGGCTCGCGATCTCGGCTTCGACGGCAAGACGCTGATCCATCCCGGCCAGATCGACGCCTGCAACGCGATCTTCACGCCGCCGGCGGCCGAGGTCGCCGAAGCGCGCAAGATCCTCGCCGCCTTCGAGCTGCCGGAAAATGCTTCGCGCGGCGCGATCCAGATCGACGGCCGCATGGTCGAGCGGCTGCATGCCGAGATGGCCAGGCGCACGATCGCGATCGCGGATGCGATCGCCGAGGTGACGAAGTAGTTGGGGTGGAGGAGGGCGCGCCGCGTCAGATCTGCCTGAGACTGAGGATGTAGTTGACGAGATCGCCGCGCTGCTCCGGCGTCAGGATGACGTTGGGCATCGTCGGATGGCTGCTCTGCAGGAACACCTTCAGCGACAGCTCGGTGGTCGAGGGCATGTTGGCCACCGCGGCGAAATCGGGCGCCGTCCGGGTCTGGGCTCTGGCCGCGCTCGCGTCGATCGCGTGGCACGGGCTGCACCAGGCCTCCGCCAGCTTGCGGCCGGCCTGCACGCTCTCCGCCGCGGGCGTGGCGCCGTTGGCATAGTGCAGCCGGATCAGCAGCATCGCGGCGAGCGCGAGCAGCAGCGCGGCGCCGATATGGAGCCAGGTGTTGCGGTGCAGATTCGGCATACTCATCGCGTTGCTCCGCTCTGGGGAATGGGAGGGCGGCGATCAGTGCTTGACGATTGCGACACCCAGCCGGTCGATGGTCGGTGCGTTGAGGCAGTACTCCTCGTAATGCGCGCCGGACGTGCCCGCCGCGAGATCGCGATGGCAGCGCGGCTTGTCCTTGCACATCGCGCAGACCCGCTCCATGTCGCGCAGCACCAGCGGCTCGGCGCGCCCCAGCGCCGCCTCGTCAATGCCGAGCGCCTTGAGCATCAAGGGCAGCTCGTCAGCGGCGTGCTCGCCGTGGCGGACCAGTTCGTCGAGATCCGACGGTGTGACCTGCAGGTCCATCGCGATGCGCTCGAAATCGTCGCGGTCAAGCTGCCGCAGCTCCGTCAGCTCGCGCCGGTGCCGCAGCCATTGCGCGAACGTATCGATCAGGAATTGCACACGGGGATAGGGCTTGGCTTGGGCAGGCATGGCTCGTCTCCGATGATTGCCCGCAATCAATCACCGGGTGGCGCTACGGACGTTGCGTTAGATCAAGCAGCGGAACAGCCCTGCCAGGGGCGCAGACCGTCAGGCGCCGAACCGCTCCGTTGCCCAGGCATAGAGGCTGCCCGGAAGAGGCGCCTCGCCGCCACGGCCCTTCGGCGAGATGTGCAGGCCGATGATGGCCGGATCGTCGATCAGGCCGGAGAAGTCGGAGGGATCGAAGAAGGCCTTCGGTTCGGCATGCACGGCGTAGAAGCTGCGCTTCGGCAGCGCATAGCGCAGCGAGCCGTGGCGGCGGGCGAGCGCAGTCAGCGCCGCCGGGCCGAAGATCGCGACGCGGATGTCCGACAGCCGGTCGGAATGGCCGCGCAGGCGGCGCAGCGCGAAAGTGATCCGATGGCGCAACGACAGCCAGTTCGGCGTCAGCGCGTCCTGCGCCATCAGCGCGGTGAATTCACCGACGATGGGATCATCCGGCGGCAGATACAGCACGGAGTTGCCGAGCTGCCGCGGCCGCTCCCAGGCGAAAGTGGGCAGGGCCGGATTGATCTCCACCGGGCGCAGCAGCAGCACGTCGGCGTCGAGCCACAGACCGGCGCGCTGCGCCATCAGGCGCATGCGGAAGAAGTCGCTGAACTGCAGCGTGGTCCAGTCGCGCCAGCTGCCGTCCGGCTGCGGCGGCCGGAGGCGTTCGGAGAACGCGTAGGGCAGGATCGCCTCGGCCTCGGCGTTGCGGACACCGACCGGCAGGCCGGGCAGCGGGTCGAAGCTGTAGACGGTGACCTTGTGGCCGGCGGCCAGCTGCGAGCGCAGGCAGGTCTGGCGCAGCCGGTCGAGCGGTCCGCGCCAGAAGGTGACGACCTCGGGCAATACGCGCGTCAACGGCGGACCTGTGCTCGGGCTAAACTCGAAACAAGGCCCCGGACGAGGTCCGGGGCCCGCGAACTCGCTTTCGTCAGGCGGGGCTCACGCCCAGGCGCGCTCGGCTTTCAGCTTGGCCTCGTAGCTGTCGATCGAGGCCTTCTTCTCCAGCGTCAGCCCGATGTCGTCGAGCCCGTTGAGCAGGCAGTGCTTGCGGAACGGATCGATCTCGAACTTGACGGTGCCGCCATCCGGGCCGCGGATCTCCTGGGCGGCGAGATCGATCGTCAAGGTCGCGTTGGCGCCGCGCTCGGCGTCGTCGAACAGCTTGTCGAGATCGGCCTGCGACACGCGGATCGGCAGAATGCCGTTCTTGAAGCAGTTGTTGTAGAAGATGTCGCCGAACGAGGTCGAGATCACGCAGCGGATGCCGAAATCGAGGAGCGCCCAGGGGGCGTGCTCGCGGCTCGAGCCGCAGCCGAAATTGTCGCCGGCGACCAGGATCTTGGCGTTGCGATAGGCCGGCTGGTTGAGCACGAAATCAGGGTTCTCGCTGCCGTCGTCCTTGTAGCGCTGCTCGGAGAACAGGCCCTTGCCGAGGCCGGTGCGCTTGATGGTCTTCAGGTACTGCTTGGGGATGATCATGTCGGTGTCGACATTGATGATCTTCAGCGGCGCGGCGACGCCTTCCAGCGTGGTGAACTTGTCCATCGGGGAGCACCTTCGAGAGTATCGGCAGGCCGCTGTTTAGCCCGATTGGCGATGCGGATAAAGTCAAAATCCCTGGAATGTCAGCCCCGCCGGTCAGTCGGCCGCGGCCTCGATCGCTTCCATGTCGTCGTCGGACATTCCGAAATGGTGGCCGATCTCGTGGATCAGGACATGGCGGACGATATGACCCAGGCTCTCCTCGTGCTCGGCCCAGTAGTCCAGGATCGGGCGGCGATAGAGCCAGATCATGTTCGGCAGGCGCGGCAGATCGTCATTGCTGCGGAACGGCAGCCCGGTGCCCTGGAACAGGCCGAGCAGGTCGAATTCGCTCTCGGCCTGCAGTTCGTCCAGCACGTCCTCGGCGGGGAAGTCGTCGACCCGGATGATGACACCCTCGCACATCTTGCGGAAATGCGCCGGCAGCCGCTCGAACACGTCATGCGCCATCGCCTCCATGTCGCCGAGCGAAGGTGCTTTCAACTCTGTCCACATTGCCGCCGTCTAGCCCCGCTTTGCTGATGTTGCGCCATGGTTCTACGACAAGTGTGGCGGGGTTGCGGTTGACGCCGGATGCGAAACCGGCGACCGTTAGGGGCGCGCGATTTGGTATTGGGGGACGCATGCGACAGAAGTCGATGATGCTGGCCGGGACTGCGCTGGCGGCGGCCGTCATGATGTCAATGTCGGCGGGAGCTCGGGCTGAGCCGCCGGCCGGCGTCGAGCTCAAGGCCGTGCAGCGCGATGCCGGCACGGATATCTCCGCGCAGCGGCGTCCGCGACGCGTCCCGATCTATCCGCGCCGCTACGACGGGCATTGGGAGCCGGACGTGGTGCCGCGCTACAATCCGGGGCCGAACGCCGTGCGCGTCTGCGATGCCGCCTACGTGCCTGAGCATCGGCCGAGCGGCACCGTCATCGTCCCGCATATGAGCTGCTACTGGCGGCGCGGCTGATCTCTACCGCGGTTGCCTGGCCATGGATGACGCATCGCTACTATGACCGTCTGCCCGCGGTTTCCGTCTGACCGTGCCCATGTTGCCACAGTGCCGATATGTCGCGAGATCAGGCGGAACTGCGTGCGGCGGTTCGGCATTCTGCTCGGGCGCAGGTCTTCAGGTCCCATTCACGTCGCTCATTCGAGACTGATCTGCGTCGTACCGAGGCGGCGGCCATCGGCGCAGATGGCGGTGCACGGTGCCCGACGTGATGTCAGGCGATCGAAGGAGAAGTTCATGACTGTGATGAAGCTGTTGGGCATCGCGGCGGTTGGCGCCGTCCTGGCTTTGGCCGCGCCCGCGCAACGCGCAGAGGCGCTTTCGCTCATCAATCCGGGCGCTGCGACGGCCGTGCAGCAGGGCTCGGCTCAGGAGACCACCCAGGCCCACTGGCATGGTCGCCGCCACTGGCATCCGCGCCGGCATTATTATCCGCGGCACTACTATCATCCCCGCCATCACTGGCGCCCGCACCACTGGCGCCGTCACCATCACCGTCACTGGTGAGCTGCGCGACGCATCTTGCTGACGATGATCGACATCAAACAGGCCCGCTTTGCGGGCCTGTACGCTGATGGCGGGCCGGAATGGAGTCCGCCATGAGAACGTCCATCGCCAAGACGTGGCTCGGGATCGGCGTCGTCACGATTGTGGTGCTGCTGGCAAGCTCGGCCGCCACCTCGCCGGCGATCGCAGCTTCCTTCGGTGTGGATGCGAGCGGCTCGGTAACCGCGACGGATTCCGGGCCGCGCAAGCACCCCCGTTCGTCGAGGGCGACCAAGTCGATCGCGATGCCGCCCCGCTACTATGGCCGACCCGTCGACTACGTGCCCGCCTATCCGTGGGGCCCCTTCGTCCTGTTCACGCCGTTCCTCGACTGAAGCGCACCCGGCTGCGACACCGATCGCGTTCGCTGATCGAATGACCTGCGCGCGCTCAGCCGCGAAATCCCTGCACCAGCAGCACGACCGCCTCGGCGCCAGCTTTTCGATCCTTGGCGATCTCCTGATAGTCGGGCGAATCTGCCCACGCGCGAAAGTCGCGCTCGCTGGGAAACGACATCAGCACGACCTTGTCGCCGTTCCAGTCTCCTTCGACCAAGGTCGGAGTCTCGTCGGCCGCGAGCAGGCGGCCGTTGAACGTCCGGAACACGTCGAAGAAGCGCGCCTGATAGCGATCATAGGCGGCGCGGTCGGTCATCCTCAGTTGCACGACGACGTAGACACTCATGCGATGGATCCTCTGCCGCGACGCCACGCCGCAGATGCGCGCGCAGCGTGCATCATTCATGCCGCATTCACGTCGCTATCTCTACGTTCATGTTGGGGGTGCGCCAATCCACCGATCGGACGACCAGCAATGGCGCTGCATGGGTCCATCGTTTTTGTACGGCATTCAGGGAGAAGGGACCATGATGAGGATGAAGGACCAGCGTGCTGGTCTCGCTCGTCGCCTCAGTCTTGCGGCGGCGGCACTGTTCGTATTCGCGGGTGCGCCCGGTCGTCCGGCTTCGGCGATGTCGCCTGTTGGTCCCGGCGCGGGGCCTGCGACACAGGCGGCGTCTGACGCCTCGATGATTCAGGTGCGCGGACCCGGCGGCCATGGTGGAGGAGGCGGCGGCGGACATCACGGCGGTGGTGGCGGTGGCTTCCACGGCGGCGGTGGCTTCCACGGCGGCGGTGGCTTCCATGGTGGAGGTGGCGGCTTTCACGCGGGGCCAGCCTTCCATGGTGGAGGTGGAATGTTCAGAGGCGGAGGTGCTCCCGCCTTTCACGGCGGCGGAGGTCATGCGTTCGGCGGCGGCGGCCCGCGTCACGTGTTCCACGGCGGCGGTCCGGTGTTTCACGGTGGAGGCGGCCCGCGGCCGGTGTTCCATGGCGGCGGCTACTATCACCGCCCGCACTATGGCTACCGCCCGTACTACCACCATCATCGCCGGCACTTCTACGGCTACCGCAGCTACTACTATCCGACCTACACCACGGGCTACTACTATCCCTATCGCCGCTGCCGGATCGTCTACACCTATTACGGCCCGCGCCGCATCTGCCACTATCGGCACTGGCGTGGTCATCACTGGCGCCATCATCATCGCTGGCACCACCGTCACCATCGCCATCACTGGCGCTACTACTGACGAAGTTGAAGGCCTGATCGAGACAATGAAGGACGCCCAACGGCGTCCTTCTCTCGTTCAGGCGTATGTCGCAGCGCTCAGAGCCAGTCCTTGAACTGCCAGTTCTTCACGCTCAGCCGCCACGGCACCAGCGTCTCCAGCCGCCATTTGGCGAACCGCCCGGGCGGCCAGTTCGACAGCCGGCGCTCCTCTTTCGGCTCTTCGGCCTTGGCGATGATCTTTGCGGGCGGTGTCTTGCGGCGCTGACGCGTCGCATCACGGATGAGGTCGACGTATTCCGGCTTCTCGGCCATTTCAGGCTCCCTAGGCAGGCTCCTCGGCACGTTCCTCCGCCGGCGCGGCGCGTCCGGCGGTAGGATTGTGCGCGACGAGCATTAAGGAGCTCTTGCCGAGCCGCATCGACGTTGAGTCGAAATGAAAACGCGGCGGCTTCACCGGAAGCCGCCGCGTTCCTTGTCAATCGGTCGCCGTGCAGCTCCGCTGCGCCAGCGCCATCAGCTCAGCGCCAGTCGCGCACGTCGACGAAGTGGCCGGCGATCGCGGCGGCCGCGGCCATCGCGGGCGACACCAGATGGGTGCGGCCCTTGAAGCCCTGGCGGCCCTCGAAATTGCGGTTCGAGGTCGAGGCGCAGCGCTCCTCCGGCGCCAGCTTGTCCGGGTTCATCGCGAGGCACATCGAGCAGCCCGGCTCGCGCCATTCGAAGCCGGCCTTGATGAAGATCTTGTCCAGACCCTCGGCCTCGGCCTGCTCCTTCACAATGCCCGAGCCCGGCACGACCATCGCGTTGACATGACCCGACACGGTCTTGCCCTCGGCGATCTTGGCGGCGGCGCGCAGATCCTCGATGCGACCGTTGGTGCAGGAGCCGATGAACACGCGGTCGAGCTTGATGTCGGTGATCTTCGTGCCCGCGGTCAGGCCCATGTACTTCAACGCGCGATGCTTGGAGATGCGCTTGGCCTCATCAGTGATCTTGTCCGGATCCGGCACCACGCCGGTGATCGAGATCACGTCCTCGGGCGAGGTGCCCCAGGTCACGATCGGCGGCAGCTTGGCGGCGTCGAGCCGCAGCTCGTGGTCGAAATGCGCGCCCTCGTCGGAGCGCAAGGTCTCCCAGTAGCGCATCGCGGCATCCCAGGCCGCGCCCTGCGGCGCCTTCGGACGGCCGCGCAGGAAGTCGTAGGCCTTCTCGTCCGGCGCAACGAGGCCGGCGCGGGCGCCGCCCTCGATCGACATGTTGCAGACGGTCATGCGGCCTTCCATCGACAGCGCGCGGATCGCCTCGCCGGCGTACTCCAGCACGTAGCCGGTGCCGCCGGCAGTGCCGATCTCGCCGATGATGGCGAGGATGATGTCCTTGCCCGTCACGCCGTCCGGCAGCTTGCCGTCGACGGTGACGCGCATGTTCTTCGCCTTCTTCTGGATCAGCGTCTGCGTCGCCAGCACGTGCTCGACCTCGGAGGTGCCGATGCCGTGCGCCAGCGCGCCGAACGCGCCATGCGTCGAGGTGTGGCTGTCACCGCAGACGATCGTGGTGCCGGGCAGGGTGAAGCCCTGCTCGGGGCCGATGACGTGGACGATGCCCTGGCGGCGGTCGAACTCGTTGTAATATTCGATGCCGAAGTCCTTGGCGTTCTCGGCCAGCGTCTTGATCTGCTCGATGCTCTCCGGATCCGGGTTCGGCTTGGAGCGGTCGGTGGTCGGCACGTTGTGGTCGACCACCGCCAGCGTCTTTTCCGGCGCGTGCACCTTGCGGCCGGTCATGCGCAGGCCCTCGAACGCCTGCGGCGAGGTCACCTCGTGCACCAGGTGACGGTCGATGTAGAGCAGGCAGGTGCCGTCCTCGGCTTCGTGCACCAGATGGTCGTTCCAGATCTTGTCGTACAGGGTGGTCGGCTTCGACATGAGCGAATGCTCCCGGGAATGAAGGTTTGAAACTGAGCGCGTGGCGGGCACGCGCGAATCATCAGGACGAGGGCGCTGCGGCTTACAGCGCGCGCCTAAGCTCCGACGTCGCCGAG
Source organism: Bradyrhizobium sp. ORS 375 (assembly GCF_000239775.1). Classification (GTDB taxonomy): domain Bacteria; phylum Pseudomonadota; class Alphaproteobacteria; order Rhizobiales; family Xanthobacteraceae; genus Bradyrhizobium. The sequence goes on along the minus strand of NZ_CAFI01000029.1, from coordinate 2,474 downwards.
GTGGCGAAGCGTCCGAAGAACCGCCCGGGCAGCCGGCTATGGTCGTCGATGACGACGCGGCGGCAGGCCATGCTGGTGCGATCTAGAACCATTTCAGGGAGATATATAGCACGCACGCGCGGAGTGCGAGATGCGTTTGTCGCGGTGAGGCGTGCGCGTATCTCACCGCCGTCATTCCGGGGCGATGCGCAGCGTCGAACCCGGAATCTCGAGCTGATCGTCTCATGTCGAGATTCCGGGTTCAGCCCCTGCGGGGCTGCCCCGGAATGACGGCGGAGCAAAAAAAAGCGCGGGGCCAGCCCGCGCTTTTCATCAACCCAAAGGGTGAAACGATTACTCGTTGACCGCAGTCTGCCGGTCCTGCTTCTCGACGATGCGGGCCGACTTGCCACGCAGCTGGCGCAGGTAATACAGCTTGGCGCGACGCACCTTGCCGCGGCGCACGACCTTGATCGAGTCGATCATCGGGGAGAGGATCGGGAACACGCGCTCCACGCCCTCGCCGTAGGAGATCTTGCGGACGGTGAAGCTCTCGTTGATGCCGCCGCCGGAACGGCCGATGCACACGCCCTCATAGGCCTGCACGCGGGTGCGCTCGCCTTCGACCACCTTCACGTTGACGATCACGGTGTCGCCCGGGCCGAACTCCGGAATGGTCTTGTTGGCGGACAGCTTGTCGAACTGCTCTTTTTCGAGCTGCTGAATCAGGTTCACGGGTAAATCTCCATCGGCGGCGCGCCCAGCCGGGTCACGCGGGCTGCGCTTGTTCCTGCCGTCACTTGCGGAATTGGGCGCTCCTATAAGGCAAAGCGCGAGGCTTGTCACCCGTCTGTCGTGCTTTTTGGCGCTTTTTGGCTGGTCCTCGTTTGTTCTCGGGGCCCTCGGGCCTGCCAATCCGCCCATAAATCCGGCCTGCGCGCTTCCGTCAGGGCCTCCGCCTGCGCGCGACGCCATGCGGCGACCTTGCCGTGGTCGCCGGAGGTAAGGACATCCGGAATGGTACGGCCCTCGAACGTTTGGGGCCGGGTGTATTGCGGGTATTCGAGGAGGCCGTCGGAGAAACTCTCGTCGGTGCCGGATTCGAGCTTGCCCATCACGCCCGGCAGCAGCCGCACGCAGGCATCGATCAGCACCAGCGCCGCGATCTCGCCGCCGGACAGCACGTAGTCGCCGATCGAGACCTCGACCAGCTCGCGCGCATCGATGACGCGCTGGTCGATGCCTTCGAACCGTCCGCAGACGATCAGCGGCCCGGGACCGGCGGCGAGCTCGCGGACGAATGATTGGGTCAATGGCCGACCGCGCGGGCTCATCAGCAGCTTCGGCCGCTCGGGTGCGATGGTCGCAGCGTCGATTGCGGCGGCGAGGACGTCGGCGCGCAGCACCATGCCGGGACCGCCGCCAGCGGGCGTGTCATCGACGCTGCGGTGCTTGTCGGTCGCCGACGCCCGGATGTCGCGCGCTTCCAGCGACCAAATGCCTGATGCCAGCGCGCGGCCGGCGAGGCTCACGCCGAGCGGCCCGGGAAACATCTCGGGAAACAGCGTCAGCACGGTCGCGCGCCACGGCGCGGGGGGAGGGGGCGAGGCGGTCATGATGCTTTGTTACGGCAGCGGCGCGATGAGATCGAGCCCCAGCGACAGCGCCGCCCAGACGGACGCTACTCCACCACCGGTGTCGTCCCGGACAAGCCGTGACGCGCAGAGCGCGTCGCGGCGCCGATCCGGGACCCATACCGCGTGATCTTGGAAAGGGGCACGCGGCCAGTCCCTCGCTAGCCAATGAGCAGCGGTGGCTATGGATCCCCGCTTTCGCGGGGATGACGAGCTGAGTTTTGGGCGGCAGCATCGTCCCCAGCCGACGCCGATTCATCGGCCGAAGCTCGATCCTCGCCGTCAATCTCATCAGGCAATTCGATGATCACCCGCCCACCGGTCAGATCCACCGTCGGCACCACGGCATTGGTGAACGGCAGCATCAAGGTGCTGCCGGAGGGTGGGGCGATCTCGATGATGTCGCCGGCGCCGAAATTATGGATGGCGAGCACGCGGCCGAGCGGTGCGCCCGCCGTGGTCTCGGCCGCAAGCCCGATCAGGTCGGCGTGGTAGTATTCGTTGTCGTCGGTCTCGGGCAGGCGATCGCGCGGGACGTAGAGCTCGAGCCCGTTGAGCCGCTCGGCGGCGTTGCGGTCGGTGACGCCCTTGAAGCTCGCGACGAGATGATCTTTCGCCTCGCGCGCTTTCGCGACTTCGAGCGAACGGCTGCCGTCCTTGGTGGTCAGCGGGCCGTAATGCAGCACGGCCAGCGGATCCTCGGTGAAGGTCCACAGCCGTACCTCGCCGCGCACGCCGTGCGCGGCGCCGATCTTGGCGACACAGATCAGTTTGCTGCCGCTAAATTCTGGAGCCCCGTCTCGGCCGCTAGGCGCGCTCATATTCCTGGTCCAGATGCGTAGTGGGTTTTTACCTCGCCCC